>CAYNCU010000218.1:0-6968 GCA_964395765.1 uncultured Roseivirgaceae bacterium
CATGGAAGTAGCCAGACAATACGGCATGATCCAGCCCGGGGAAAGCAGCACAAAGGCAGTGCGTGCCGTATTCGTGATCGATCCCAAAGGCAAAATCCGGGCGATAATTTATTACCCGTTAAGCCTGGGGCGGAATTTCGATGAGCTGTACCGCGTGATCATTGCTTTGCGAACAGCCGACGAATTCGGCGTTGCTACTCCTGCCGACTGGCAACCGGGTGACGAGGCCATCGTTCCCACCGCCGGCTCTTGCGGAAGTGCCAAAGACAGGATGGAATCCAAAGACCCGGATCAGAAATGTTATGACTGGTTTTTCTGTACCCGGAAAATTTCAAAGGAGCAAATCGAAAAAGCGATCTTTAATAATCATAAGTGACGGGTGAGGAATAATAAATGACAATAGTTATCCCCGGATCAATCTCCGGCAGGGATTGTTCCGGGGTAATGCATTTTAATGACACCAAGCTGATAGCGTTATGGAAAAAGTTGATTTCCCAATTGATAAGAACGAATGGCATCCCAGTTTAATTCCCGGGGTTATCGCTTTGATTTCAACATTGGATCTTCAGGGCAACCCTAATATCGCACCCAAGAGCTGGATACAGATGGTTTCATTCAAACCGTCTGCCCTTATGTTCTCCGGTACCAAAGGGGGAACTACGGAAAACAATATTGAAAAGACCGGCTGTTTCGGGGTAAATTTTGTTCATTCCTCACTGGCCGCCGTTTCCTATGAATGCATTCGCTGGTTCGGAAAGGAAAGGATTGAAAAATCGGGACTAACCCTGGAAAACGCCTCCAAAATCAAGGCGCCCCTGGTGAAGGAGTGCAATGCGCACCTGGAATGTGAATTATTGGACACCCGGGAGATCGGCAGCGGCTATGTAATTTTCGGGGAAATAGTGGCAGCCTCGATCCGGGAAGATATACTTCTTCTTCCACCAGAGGAACGCTACAAACGACTGGATGAAATTGTGTTTCTTGAAAATAATATATTCTCAACGATTAACAATATTGAATCCATTCCACCGAAAATAAATTAAATTATGAATGAAGATAAATTTACCCGGTATGTTATCCTGCTGACTAAAAAACCAGGGAAACAATTTACCGATGACCTGATCAGGCGCCACGTAAATCACCTGAAAGATCTTGATGATAAAGGTCAATTGGAATTATGCGGGCCTTTTTCGGATTATGAAGGAGGTATGATCATTATAAAATCTCCCTCCTATGATTCCGCCGTTAACGTGGCGGAATCGGATCCTTATGTTACAAGCGGTACGGAAACATTTGAGTTAAGAACCCTGCAGCTTTCCTGTAAGGAAAATAATCATATGGGATTTGGCTGAGGAAATATAATTTTCCACACAAACAGAAACCGGGAATCGTTTTACGGGTCGATATCTTCTTTCTGATATCTGATCTTAAAAATCGAAAATCGCGAAATGAAAATCACATTGCTTCATAGCAGGACTTGATATGTGATTTGCGATATTTGATTTGCGATCTTTAACCCGTGGTCTGTGGCGCACAGACCATCCCTTTAGTCACATTCAAAGCCTACCTAACCCGTGGTCTGTGGCGCACAGACCACCCCTTTAGCCACATTCAAAGCCTACCTTCATCTCCCCATCAGGGACTTCCGGAGGAGCAATTGCTATTACGAACTGAATTTCTTTGATCAGAGTCTGTGAAAAATTATGATCGGGTAGGTATTTGAGTTATCGGAAGAATACATATTAGCAGAACCAGGTTTTTATTTTTTAATCAATATTATTTATATGAGATCAAATCTCTAAAAGCGAAAATCGCGAATTGAAAATCACATTGCATCATAGCAGGACTTGATATGTGATTTGCGATATTTGATTTGCGATCTTTAACCCGTGGTCTGTGCGCCACAGACCACGGGTTAGATTTGCGTTTTGCGAATATTAATCACGACGGGTGAGGAAGGCCTTTAACGCCAGGTACACCCCATTCGTCCAGCCGAAACCATCCTGCAGCGGGTACTCTCCTCCCCCGGCCGTACTATTAATGTTCACCACATCGTATTTTTCCATCATCTTGCCGGTATTGTGATATACCTTATCATTCAGGGTGAGCCATTGGTTGGCGATCCTTCTTGCATCTTTTGAAAAACCGTAATTATCCAGTCCAATAATGGCCATGTATTCCAGCGGAGGCCAGCCGTTGGGATAATCCCATTGCTGGCCGGTATTGATCGTGGTTGTTACGAAGCCTCCCGGCTTATCCAGGTCATCAATCAAATGATGAGCCGTGGATGTTCCCTGTTCCAGAGTGGCAACTTTCAGGAACAAAGGAGAAGCTGCCGCGAGCGTGATCTGGTCAGAAACTTTTTTCGAGTCAAGGTTGTAATCCGAATAAAATCCCTTTGCCGGGTTGAAGAAATAATGGTTTATCGCATTCTTTCGTTGGGAAGCCAGCATTTTATATTTTTCTGCCTGTTGCGTGTCATTCATCGACTGGTAAATCTCCGAGATGGTCATTTCAAGATTATACATCAGGCAATTGAGGTCGACAGGCACAATACGGGTCGTCATGATAGTTTTCAGGTTTTGATGGTCGGCAAACCAGCGGCTGCTGAAATCCCACCCCGATTCCGCCGTGGCCCGCAGGTCGGTATACACTTTGCCGGTATTTCTTCCGGAAGCCCTGGCCGTTGCCACATCTTCCTTGTAGGCTTCCGGCCGCGGTTCCGGGATCCTGTCCCAATATCGGTTCAGGGTCACATGATCCTCCAGCATAACCACATTCTGATAGGTATCTCCCACATTTTTCAGGCGATCTTTCCCTTCCATCCAGAAATTGTACTCTTTCACTAATGCGCCAAGGTATTCATTCATGGCACCCTCCCCTTTCAGTTTCCCCCACAGCTGTACCATCAGGGCAAAGAAGGGAGGCTGTGAACGGCCCAGGTAATAGGTGCGGTTGCCGTTAGGAATAAAACCGATCGTATCGATCAGGTACCTGAAATTATCGAGCATATCTTTTAATAAATCAATACGGCCGGATTGGGCCAGTCCCAGCATCGTAAAGTAACTGTCCCAGTAATAGATCTCACGGAACCTTCCTCCGGGGACAACGAAAGGATGAGGTAATGGAATCAATGACGACCAGGGATATTTGTCTTCCGGCTTACGCGTCAATACCGGCCATAATTCTTTGATATGTTCTGCAACGGTTTCAGTAGTATCGCTTTTAAAACCGGTGGAAAATTGTTCCGGCATGGTAAAATAGCGGTCAAAAAAACTTTTCAGGTTGAAATTGTCGTCGTAACGGTGCTGATAGTATTGAGTCATGAGAAGCGCCGGTGAAATTTTAGCATTACAATCGGGAAATGTTTTGGAATCTTTAAATAAGGGTTGGCTTTGTGCCTGGATAAACAAACTGTCATAAATGACAGATGGCCTTATCTGAGCATTTACGGTTGTAAATACAAAAAGAATAATAAATGGAATAAAGATTTTTCTCAGTCTCATAATTTTAATATTAGTCTTCTGTCACTAAGTTTCCGTGCTTTCAGTGAATTGTCAACCTTCCTTAAAAGACGACATATACCTTAAATTTAAAAACCAAAACTTAAAGATATAAAAAGATATAAGAAGACAGTTCAATGAAAATCATTTTTATTCAAATGATATTGTCCTTTCAGGATGGTTAAACATGGCGATTTTTCCCGCCATAAATTTTCCCATAAAGCTGCCAGCCCATTGAGATCAGGTCTCATCCTGATTTCAGTGAAACGAGACAAACTGAATTCCATTTCAATTCCACACCACATCTCCACGTCTCCACATCACTATTCCGGCACCGGGTGCAAAGTTTTTTAATCCATTCACCGGTAATTATAGTTTACACACCGATTTTTAATTCCTGTATCCCGATCCTTTGCGTATTATTAAGAAGAAATAGCTTTCATTAAATTCTTATAACAGAATTTTATCATGTCACAGGATTTAAACCGAAGAATAATATTAGCAGGCTTCCTGATCGTCACAGGGATCGTTCTGCTATTAAGAAACCTGAATCTATTGCCGGGAGTTCCGGCTTACCTGTTTTCCTGGCCGATGGTAATGATATTATTCGGGTCCTTTATTCTTCTCGCCAAACAAAGAATTATTCCCGGTCTGTTTTTTATAGGGGTCGGCTTATATTTACTGCTGCCCGATATAACCGGTATCTATATCGACAGCTTCAGAAATTTCTGGCCGTTGTTTCTCATCATCATGGGAATAGTTATCGCGCTCCGTGCCAATTCCTCCTCCTGGTATTCCCGGCATAAATCTCATAAAACGGAATCCGGTCTTGATTGGGTTGACATCGTCTCCTTGCTTCATAAAAACAAGATAATCATATCCTCGCAAAATTTTAAGGGTGGCAAAATAACCAATATCTTAGGAGCGACTGAAATAAATCTCCTGAATGCAAAGTTGTCTTCCGGTAAAAATTATCTGGATATTGTCACCCTGTTCGGCGGCACAACCCTCATAGTTCCCAATGACTGGAATATCGACACCAACGGGTTATCGGTATTCAGCGGGTTTTCCGATAAGCGGGAAACGAAATACGCAGGCCCGGATGAACCAGTCCTGTTTATCAAAGGAACCAGCATTTTTGGAGGCGCAGAAATTATAAACCATAAATGATGAATTTTTTTTAATAATTTTAAATTTCCGCGAGTCCGGAGAAGGTTACCGGTTCAATAATTAAAAAGCTATCGGAATTAAAAAAATAACGGCCTGCCGCAGCCGTCCGGAATCGATCATCATTGACTGATATCGCACAACAACTGAATACCTTTTTAAAAGTAATTCACTGAAATAGTGATTGTTACCTCGTGGCATTTGATTTGCAGATTGATTTTGAAGTAATAATTTTCCCCCGTCATCCGGGGGCAGAAGACACCAAATTTATATTGCCCGGAACCGTTCATTTTTTATTGTCCAAAGGATTTTTTCATATAGTTTCTTTAAAAGATAGCCACCATGATTAAAAACTTTTTTATTACCACTTTCAGGAATCTTGTCAAGCATCGTTTTTACAGTATCATTAATATCTTCGGCCTCACGATCGGCATTACTGCATGCCTGATCATCCTTTTATATGTACGCTTCGAACTCAGCTATGATAAATTCAATGTAAATGCCAAACGCATATACCGGGTTGACTGGGACATTAACATGGGGGCCACTCATAATTACCAGGCCTCCGTCACCTCGCCGGTAGCGGAAACCATGATGCGGGATTTCCCGGAAGTGGAGGATGCCGCCCGGATAAAGGATATGGGGGCCTTTCAATTTAAACGTGAAGTTGAAAATATTTCAGAATGGCGGGTAGCCTATGTTGACAATGACCTGTTTAAAATATTCACGATTCCTTTTATTGAAGGAGATCCTTTAAATGCCCTGAAAGACCCGAACTCAATGGTCATCAGCGAAAAATGCGCCGCCCAGTTCTTCCCCCATGAAGATGCCTTGGGCAAGATCCTTATTAAAGATAATAAGGAGGCATTTAAGATTACCGGTATATTCAAAGACTTGCCGGAAAACAGTCATTTCCATTACCGGATATTATTATCGATGGAAAGCCTCGAGGAATCAAAAAACAATTACTGGATCGGAAGCCCTTATAATACCTATATTTTACTGCGGAAGGGTGCGGATCCCTCAGCGCTGGAAGCCAAGTTGCCTGGAATGATCGAAAAATACCTCGTCCCCCAGGCAGTTATTGTATTCGGGAATTCGTTCATGGAAGGATTTAAGTCAGGTGGAAATAAACTTAGCTTTCACCTGCGTCCTTTGCTGGACATACACCTTTATTCTCACCTGCAAAATGAACTCGAAGCAAATGGCAATATCATTTACGTGTATTTATTATCGGCTATTGCCTTATTTATCCTTGTCATCGCCTGTATTAATTTTATGAATCTGACCACCGCCAGGTCTGCCACGAGGGCCCGCGAAGTGGGCATTCGAAAGGTTATGGGATCACTACGGTCGGCCCTCATTTACCAGTTTCTGGCCGAATCGGCTATATTGAGTTTTCTATCCTTTGTCCTGGCCGTAATCCTTACCGAATATTTGATTACTGTTTTTAATAGTTTTACCGGGCTATCCTTAACGATACCCTGGCATCATATTTCATTTTACCTGCTGATCATTTTCGCTTCGGGCGGCGTCGGGCTACTGGCAGGCCTTTACCCCTCCATCCTTCTGTCCGGTTTTAAACCGGTTACCGTATTAAAAGGAAAATTATTAAAAGGGCATAATGCTTATTTCCTGAGAAGCACTTTGGTGATTTTCCAGTTTTTCATTTCGATATTTCTTATTATCGTCACGATAGCCATGTATCAACAAATGAATTACATCAGGACCAAAAACCTGGGATTCAAAAAGGAAAATGTTATTATTCTCAGGGATGTGTATAATGCAGGAAATAAATTACACATCATAAGGGATGAAATATTAAAAAACAGCTATATAAAAGACGGAACGATTTCTTCCTATTTCCCGGGACCGGGCTCTGCACGCAAAACCCCCTTGTTATGGCAATACGGACAGGATCCCACTCCTGAAAATTCGGTGAATGCCGAAAAGTGGAGTGTGGATTACGATTATATACCCACCCTGGGGATGAAAATTGTTGAAGGCCGTAATTTTTCAAGGGAATTCCCGTCCGATTCCGATGCCGTGATCCTGAATGAAACAGCGGTGCGGCAATTCGGCTTCAAAGGAGATCCGATTGGCCGGAAGATTTCCACTTCAGAAGATAATCCGGAGGGAACCCAGGATATTAACAAGCTTGAAACCTGGACCATAATCGGGGTTGTCAGGGATTTTAATTTTGAATCGCTGCATCAGACGATCGGGCCACTGGGGTTATTCTTCGGGACCGACAGCCGGTCTTTTCTTGCGTTCCGGTATGAAACCAAAAAAACGGAT
>CAYNCU010000219.1:0-6948 GCA_964395765.1 uncultured Roseivirgaceae bacterium
GGAAAGGATCCCCCCGTGAATTATCGCAAGCCTGGCTCCTGCTAAACTGGCCTACCGATACCGGCTTGTCGGAGGTAATGAAATTGATTCCATCGATCAGAACAATATAATACTCTCCGGCGTTGAAGTAACCACCGGGCATGCTCGAAATCTCATTTCCGTTAATTTGTATCCTGGTACTGTCATATCCGGCAAGTACCTTAATATAGTCGCCTCCACTCCGGTTCAAAAAACTGACGGATATATACTCCTTGCCCCAGGCACTGACGGGATATAGCTGGGAGAATAAATGATCATGGCCGTTCGGATTATCACAGTTCCCTACCTTTGTATATTTATTGCCACTGAAAACAGCAAAGCGCTTGCATTCGTTTGCCGTATTTCGAACTGCACTGATCCTGGTTCCCGTCAGTTCACCGGCTGCCTGAACCTGGAAACACTGCCCTTTATTCAGGTTGATGGTGAAAGGAACCCCCTTAGGGTTTCCCCCTTTGGTCCGCACGGACGGAATAATCTGAATATCAGTATTATTCTCGACCGCCAACACAGCAAATTCAGAATCCGAATGTTCATTATTATCACGATTATCATTTTCCCAATGGGACATGGCATAATAATCATTTCCCAAAGTATAGGTGGGTAAAACTACAGTCATGTCAGCACTGTACTGCCGTTTATTCATGGCATAAACGCTGACATCCTTATCCGTTTTTATGTGAATACCCTTATTCTGGATCAGATTCGATCCGGTAAGCATGCCGAGGTCCGTAGGAACAGGAATGACCGTTGAAAGATCCGGATATACCGTAAATTCAAAAGAGGGAAATGCATCAGGGAATCCAGGCATTTCAATAATACCCTTTGTAGTATCATTTGCACTGATATAAATTTCAAGGATAATAGGATTATTAGGGTCCTGTAACCAGTTTTCCATAAATCCTACCCAGAAATCATCTCCTTCCGTAGAAAGGTTTTGTGCAACCGATTGATTGAAAAATGACAACCCTAAAACCAGGCAGATTAAAAAATATTTCATTACTACATTTAAAGGTTTGCAGTAAATTTATATATCCTGAATTGAGTAATATTTACTATATGCAAAGATAAAAAGCATAATTCAACCGGGTACAATTTTGTGATCGAATTAAAATTTTAAAAAATGGGAAAGCGTTTAATCCTTGATATGGATGAGGTATTAGCCTGTTATACCCGCAAGGTTATTGAAACCCTTCGAAAAGAAACCGGAATTTTCATTGATCTTGATAAGGTAAAGGGAAAATTTCTGAGTCAATCCCTGGAATCCCGGCTCGTGGAAATTGTGAGCAGTTATCCTTACCGCAAAGGATTTTTCCGGGACCTGGAGGTAATGCCCGGCAGCCGTGAAATGGTTAAACAGTTATCTCATTATTATGATATATATATAGCCTCCGCCTGTCTTCAACACCCGAATTCCGTTTCAGATAAACTGGTATGGTTGAATATTAATTTTCCATTCATCCCATTTCAAAAAATAATTTTATGCGGTGAAAAAACTGCGATCTGCGGAGATTATCTTGTGGATGATCATCCGAAACATCTGGCTTCCTTTAATGGAAAGGCACTCCTCTTCACGGCTTTTCATAATAGCAATGAAAATCGTTTTCCTCGTTTCGATAACTGGGAACAACTGGGAAAATATCTGTTGGGATCAGCGGCATAATCTACCCTCCCTCCTGTTTTTATTCCCCGGCTTCGGATCCCCTAAAAGGTAAGGAATGACAGGCCCGGAAATCCGGGATTTACACTTTATTTTCGTCAGAATTGTGAAATCATAAATTTTTATTACATTAGGAGATTGTATATACAAACCTTGATTTATGACGAATAATAACCACCGCAATATTCTTGTGATTTTCGGCGCTTCAGGCGACCTGACGGCCAGAAAATTAATTCCTGCCGTCTATAATTTATATAAAACCAAATTACTACCGCAAAATTTCTGCATTCTTGGCGTCGGAAGAACCGAATTCAGTGATGAACAATACGTAAAAAAAGTAATTGATGATAATAATCATTTAAAGAGCGATGATAAATCATCCCTAAAAGAATTTGCAAACAAAATCCATTATATGTCACTGGAAACGACCGAACCCGGCGCGTATTCCAAATTAAGTGATAAGCTTACCGAATTGGACAAGAAGGCTGACACCGGCGGTAATTATATATTCTACCTGTCGACCCCACCCAGCATGTATGAAATAATTTCCAGGGGCCTGACCGGGGCCGGATTAAATAAGGGAGATAATTCGGTACGCAGATTGATTATTGAAAAGCCTTTCGGATATGATCTTGAATCCGCCATAAAATTAAACCGAAATATTCACGAATGTTTTGAAGAGAGCCAGGTTTACCGCATTGATCATTACCTGGGCAAAGAAACCGTTCAGAACCTGCTGGTGACCAGATTTTCCAATAGCATTTTTGAACCGCTATGGAACAGCCATTATATCCACCACGTTGAAATTACTGCCGCCGAAAGCGTAGGCGTTGAAAAAAGAGGCGGTTATTACGATCATTCAGGTGCCATGCGTGATATGGTCCAGAATCACCTGTTAAACCTGGTTGGTCTGGTAGCCATGGAGCCGCCGGTCGAGCTGACTGCGGACGCAATCCGCAACGAATCCCTGAAGGTCCTGAAATCCCTGCGGCCTCTTTCGGAAGAAGATATTCTGAATAATGTGATTCGCGGTCAGTACATATCCTCCGATGCCAATGGCGTGCACATTCCCGGCTATCGTGATGAAGAAGGGGTCGACAAAAATTCAAGGACAGAAACTTTTCTTGCCATGAAATTTTTTATCGACAACTGGCGGTGGGCGGATGTGCCTTTTTATATCAGGACCGGTAAAAAACTTCCTTCGCGAGTCACTGAAATTGTTATTCATTTCCGTTCTTCCCCGCACTACCTGTTCGGGGACTTACATGATCACAGTATCGAAAAGGACAATATTCTTGTGTTCCGTATACAACCGGATGAAGGAATTCTTATGAAATTCGGTATGAAAATCCCGGGGGCCGGATTCAATGTGACCAGTGTCAATATGGATTTTCACTATACCGATCTTGTGGATGCCTATGTGCCGGAGGCTTACGAAAGATTGCTGCTTGACGCAATGCTCGGCGACGCCACCCTTTATTCCCGCAGCGATGCCGTGGAGACTGCCTGGAGATTCATTGATCCGATATTACAACAATGGAAAAACAACAAGAACATAAAGATATATGGCTATCCGGCAGGGTCCTGGGGACCCGATAAAGCAGACGATCTTGTGCAAGGCAGGAATCTGACCTGGCGATACCCTGCGGAAAGCCTGACTGATGAAGGAACCTTTTGCGAATTATGATAAAACAAGGTATTAACATTTACAAGGGTATTTCAGAAATTGCCACTGAGCTTTGCAATTTCCTGGCCGCAGAATCTGACAGGAAGAATTACTCCGTTGCCTTGCCGGGCGGTAACACTCCCAAAGCTATTTTTGAATTAATGGCTCAAAATTGTAAATACCAGGTACATTGGGATAACCTGCAATTTTTCTGGGGCGATGAAAGATGTGTTGGCCCGGATCATCCGGAAAGTAATTATAAAATGGCTAATGAAAGCCTATTACATCCCCTTGAGATTGACACATCGGTGATCCACAGAATAAAAGGAGAAAATGACCCTGTATTTGAATCAGAAAGATATACGCTTGAATTACTGAAACATGTGCAGAACAGGAACGGCCTGACTTCTTTTAACCTGGTCATCCTGGGCATGGGCGACGACGGCCATACCGCCTCTATATTCCCGGGGCAGCATAATATAATAGAAAGTACAAAGTTATGCGATCATTCGGTTCACCCGACAAGTGGCCAGAACCGGATTACACTGACGCTGGAAACAATTAACAATTCTGAAAACGTATTTTTTCTGGTAACCGGCAAGAAAAAGGCAAGCTTAATTGCGGAAATCATTAAGGACAAATCAAGCAGGGATAAATACCCGGCTGCAATGGTTCGTCCGAATGATGGAAATCTTTGCTGGTTACTTGATACGGAAGCTGCCGAAGAATTAAAGGATAAAGTTGAATAACACAGTCCTTATTCCCCTCTCAAGAAGCGGCGGGTTCGTTTTATTAAATAGATTCGGTTTTTGATTTTGAAAATACGCAAGTATTAATAATCGGAATCGGAATTTAGAAATAAACGGGATCCCATTTAAAAATAATAAGCAGCTTCAAATTGGGTCCAGTACAAGAGGTTTCTCTTTCCCAGTATGTAAACTGTAGAATTGATTTCCAAAAGAAAAGCATTATTAAATAATTTACCGATTTCGGGTCGCAGGTTTACAGTATAATCCCGGCTTGTAAAATCATAACTGTAAATGGGTGTAAGACCGAGCCATGTGGCATTGAATTCAATGTTGAATTCCGAACTTAATTCAAAAGCACTGATTCGTTTTTCAGGGTTCGATCCGGATTCATCGGGGACAGCCCCGGGAAAACCTCCGGCCCATCTGCCGGTAGCCGGCTTAGTGGATGTGATATAATTAATCGAGGGATATATCCCCACCTGGTCAGCGGGCTTGAAAGCAAATGTAATCCCGGGTACCAGCACAGTCCTGCCCACGCCATGGCCAACGTAGGGATCGCCCGTGGGAAAAGATACCTTTAATGATGCGGTGGCATTGGTCAGAGATGATGTAATTGAATTTCGTTCATAAAATACATACGAATAGCCGGCAGAGATGTCGCCGATCCCCGAGTAATTCTCTATGCCCGGAATGACCGATGTTACAAACGGGAGTTGAAACATAAGCCCGTTTCTGTTATGCCCGAATGCGACAGACCCCGTAAGGGAATATTGCCATAACTGTCCTTGCACCAGGTCGAATAATTCACCGGATAAGGAAACATTGGAATAGGGACGGCTCGGGTCCGAAGGATTGAGATATAATCCGTCTTCAATCAGTTCCCATTGTGCACGGGCGGATAAGGAAAATAAAATAAAAAAGCCGGTTAAAACGACAGCTATACGCATTCTATCTGATATTTCGCTGAAAAGTTAAGCCTTTTTATTGATAGGTAAGAATAGTTGAATTTAATTTGACATAGAATAATAATTTGATGAACCTGGAAACAGAAATAAACAGGGAACATTCCAAACGAAATACGATCAGGGTAGCCACAATGATCGGTAATGACGACACGCTTCTCCGCCAACTGGTAAACCTGACTCTGGGAACCAACGAGGATCTAGCCAGGAAAGCAGCCTGGGTTTTACGTTACAGTCATGAAAATATAAGTAAAGGAATTATACCTTGGCTGCCCAAACTGATCAGGCACCTTCAAAAGGGGAAAATTCATCCGGCCGTAAAAAGAAATATTCTGGGAATTGTGAAATCTGTTCCTATCCCGCCAAAATATATGGGAACTATGCTGGATATTTGTTTTCGGTATATTGAATCCGCACAGGAACCAGTGGCAGTAAAGGTTTTCTCTATTGACATTATTGCCGGGATGGCTGGGAACCAGCCGGATTTGTTGAATGAATTGAAACTGATCCTGGAAGATCAGCTACCTTTCGGTTCCGCCGGATTTAAAAGCAAGGCGTTTAAAGTTATTAAAAACAGAAACTCAAAATTATCGGATTATGAAAATTAACATAAATCACTTTTTCATCCTCACCTTTGCCGGCTTGCTATTCGCGTGCAACGGGTTCAGAAAGAATGATGATCATATCAATAGCACCTCCTGGGAGCTCAGTCCGTTTCAACGGGTAGACAGCGTTAACCCCATTCTTCAACCTTCGAACGAGTTCTCTTTTATCGATTCGATCATAAAACAACCTATCCTTTGGGAAGAAAAAGATGTATTTAATCCCGCCGCAGTAGTCAAAGACGGCAAAGTATATCTTTTATATCGTGCTGAGGACAAGGTCGGAATATACAACGGCACATCCAGAATAGGTCTTGCTGAAAGTGAAGATGGCTTGCATTTTACGACAAAGCCCGAGCCGGTATTTTTCCCTGATGAAGACTCCATGAAAATTTATGAATGGCCGGGAGGTTGTGAAGATCCCCGCATTGTTGAATCCCCTCAAGGCTGGTATTTAATGACCTACACGGCATATGACGGAAAAACCGCAAGGCTTTGCGTGGCTACTTCGCCGGACCTGGAACACTGGCAGAAAAAAGGACTTGCATTTAAATCGGAACCTTTTATCAATACATGGTCAAAATCCGGAGCAGTAGTCTGCCAAAGGGTCGGCGAAAAAGTTGTAGCCGTAAAAATAAACGGTAAGTTCTGGATGTACTGGGGGGATACGGATATTTTTCTTGCCACTTCGGATAACCTTATTGACTGGTCGCCGCTGCTGGATTCTACCGGAACCATAAAGCCTGTATTAAAACCAAGACCAGGATTCTTTGACAGCAATCTTGTCGAGTCGGGGCCCCCTGCCCTGCTGGAAGACCAGGGCATTCTTTTGATCTATAACAGTAAGAACGATCCTGAAATCGGGGATAAATCCATTCCGGCAGGAACCTATAGTGCCGGACAGGTTTTATTCGATAAAGCGGATCCCGGAAAAATCATCGACAGGTCGGAAAAGAATTTCTTTACCCCGGAAAAACCGTATGAGATGAACGGCCAGGTAAATAATGTTTGTTTCCTCGAAGGACTGGTGTTATTTAAAGGCACTGATTATCTGTATTATGGAACTGCAGATTCAAAGATTGCCGTAGCAATTCATAAAGAAAATTCCGGAATGGATTAGTTTAAATTTATTATTTTACTAATTGGAAACTCCATCTAAATTAGGAATATCATTTCTGATCAACGACGTAACATTTCCCATTAGAGAATATGTTTATGAGTCCTGATAAGACTTTACCATACCATGGGAGACCCCGGGTCAGGCCCGGGGATG
>CAYNCU010000220.1:0-2266 GCA_964395765.1 uncultured Roseivirgaceae bacterium
CCCCATGAGGGTCACCTGATAGGGACCCTGATGAATAACATCTGAAATACAATTTCATAAAATGTCTTGTGTTTTTATCATCAGAGTCCGCTGCGCAAGACTATGATGGAGAAAGGTCGGCTTCTCTTACCATCAGAGCCCGTTGTGCGAAACGCTGATGGGGAAAGGTCGGCATCAACAATCACCTTCATTTGCAACGTGGACATTCGAAATAAAAGCAAATATCGCTCGAATCAATATTTAAAAATCTGAAGTGTAGTATCATTTCGTGCCACAAAAACAAATTTCCCTTTGGCTGTTTTTATACTTACGATATCACGTACTTCACCATTGAGTCTCATCCCTGTTACTTTAGGTAATTCAACCTTAAAAGATCCATCACCATTCCCTTTTAGCAACTGTCCGTAACTGGCGTCATACCTACCAATTTCAGGTTTAACCTTATATAAATTTCCCCCCAGCGCAATATCAAGCTTTCCGTCTCCGTCAAAATCGTCTACATCAATTCCATATACCGGGGAAAGCTGTGCCTGAATTGGTAAAGCCACAACTTTGAAATGTCCCTTGCCGTCGTTAATGAGCAATGAAGTCTGCATATCATAGGCATAATCCTTAACATCATTCTGAAGTTGTTTCGGGGTAAATATATCATTGATTGTCTGTAATTTATAATCCTCGTACTTGGGATATTTTTTCTTTAGATACGGGATCTGTGCGACAAGGTCATGTTTTAATGCCAATGGATAGGAAGTATCACCATTATAGGTGCATATGATTTGTTCAGTATTGCCATTCAGGTCAAAATCGCTGACATACATCGACACCGGCTTTTCGACAGAGGCTTTAAATCTCGAATTAAGTCCATGATTTCCGACAACAAAATCAATATCCCCGTCATGATCAAAATCCCCGGCTTTAATCCGGTTCCACCACCCGTTGGTAGAATCAAGGCCCGCCTCCTTTGTATAGTTTATAAAATGCCCATTCTCATTTAGCATAATGGTTATCGGCATATATTCACCGACAATCACCATATCAAGATCCCCGTCATTATCAACATCGGCCCATTGCATATCGGTGATCATGCCGATATTTTTCAATCCCGGAGCTACCTTTTCGGTAACATCGGTAAAATGGCCATGGCCGTCATTTTCCAGGACATACCCGTTTACAGGCACTCCGTAATAAAAGGGTTTCATTCTTACTCCTACAAACAGTTCGTTAATTCCATCCTTATCATAATCAGCGGCCCTGACACAGGATGTGCTTTCAAATAAGGTAGTAGGAAGGATCTGGTTGGATTTAGTAAAGTTACCTTTCCCGTCATTGATGTAAAGCCTGTCGATAAGTGCCGTGGAGCTATTGGGAAATTCACTTCCCCCGCTCGTTACATATAAGTCGAGGTCCCCATCGCCGTCTGCATCGAAAAATTGCGCATCGGTGTCCTCACAAATTTTATCGGCCTCAAAAATTTTCTGATTGGTTGACCGGAAAGTGCCGTCCCGTTGCTGGATGAATAAGGCTCCGGGGCTATCTTTTGCACCTCCAATGTAAATATCCTCCAGGTTGTCGCCATTGACATCCCCGGTAGCTATGTGAGGGCCCTGGGTCGATAGCATCTGGAAAAGGAGCCGGTCCCGGGCAAAATCATTGAATTCGTTCTCCTTATGCCTGAAATTAACCATTTTAACAGCATCCATTTCACTGAATTCATACTTTACCGGTTTATTTATTAAAAACGGGTCGGTCAAATTACCGGCGTCAGCTTCATCTAAGGTAAGTATCTGATTGGTCTTAACATTTTTCAGCAATGTGATTTTTCGGTCCGGCCATTCGACAATAATTGAATCGGCCATTTTCATTTTACCCAGGCCCAAATTAGGACGGGGGTCGACGCAGGATTCAAATCCTCTTGCCGGTACCTGTTCAATGTAGTAATACTTGCCATGGTTGATCACGGTAATTTTCGCTCCAATGGCATCGGTATTTTTGCCGGCCCCTTTCAGTATAAATTTTAAATAATGAGAAGTCGTATCCCACTGAACGGTTTGATTTTTATAAATAAAGGCCGGCATATTCATGTTATTCACGACAATATCCAGATCGCCGTCATTGTCCAGGTCTCCATAAGCCGATCCGTTTGAAAAACTCGGCGTATTCAGGCCCCAGTCGGCTGACTTATTCTTGAAAAAGAGGGTGCCATTATTTTCAAAGGCATAGTTGGAAAGTTTCTGTGAGGGGATCGCCTCAATTAATTTTTTATAAT
>CAYNCU010000220.1:2276-5308 GCA_964395765.1 uncultured Roseivirgaceae bacterium
GACGATCATTCTCATGACGCGCACGTTGGAAAAGTATTGTATGTAATCCTGGTCGGTAAGATCCTGGTAAATACCATTGGCCACATATATATCTTTCCAGCCATCATTATTCAGATCGAAGATCAGAGCCCCCCAACTCCAGTCGGTTGCATAAACTCCTGCAATTCTTCCTATTTCGCTGAAAGTGCCGTCTTCATTATTCAAGTGCAGCATGTTCCGGGTGAATTGATTATAATAACCGTGTTTTTCATTATTATAATAGTTTTCCCAGGAATCAAACGTGGTCTTGGTTTTCAGGCGAGCCTCGTCCTTGGGAAGCATATCTGTCACAAATATTTCAGGATAACGGTCATTATTTATATCCGCCATATCAGAACCCATGGAGGCAGCGCTGGTGGAGGGAATATAGGATTCAAGTTCTTCCTTAAAAGTCCCGTTTTGTTGGTTTATATAAAGGTAATCCCGTTCAAAAAAATCATTGGATACATAAATATCATCCCAGCCATCGTTATTTACATCTCCCACTGTTACGCCCATTCCGAAGCCAATAATGCTACCGAAAATTCCCGCCTGTTTACTCACGTCGGTAAAATGATCTCCATCGTTTCGATACAAGACATCGCCTCCCAGGGAATCCCGGGTATTCCTTAGGTTCTTCGAAAGATCAAAACTTCCAATGGCCCGGTATGAGTTATTAAGTAAATATAAATCAAGGTCTCCGTCCTTATCATAATCAAAAAAGGCGGCATGAATAGAATAGCCTTTATTGTCGACGCCCCATTTATGGGCGCTTTCGGTAAACGTGAGATTATGGTTATTAATGAATAATTCATTTTCCCGGTTATCCCCTTTTACATCTCCCGAGTTGCAGACATAGATATCCAGCCAGCCGTCACCATTCACATCGGCCATGGATACACCGGTAGACCACGCCTTGCTACCTCCCACCCCGGCTTTATCGGTTATATCTTCAAATTGAAAATTACCTTTGTTCAAATAAAGATGGTTCTTCCCCATGTTGGAAGTAAAATAGATATCTATCAGTCCATCATTATTGATATCTCCAAGCGCCACCCCGCCCCCGTTGTAAAAGTTACGGTACCGGTATATATTAAAGTCCTCCTTGTATTGCAGTTTATTAACAAAATCCACATGGGTTTGCGATGAATCCATTAAAGTAAACAAGGTCGGTTTTGAAGGTTTATCGGATCCGTTACCACAGCTCCATAATCCCAAAATCGAAATTCCCCACATAATTTTTATGATGAATTCAGGTTTCACTTTATCAATCAATATTGATTTCAAACTTAACAATTACGTTATAATAGTTTATTATCTGCGGGGAATTTTAACTTTCTTTTATTTTTAGGGCTTGTCATGGCCTGCAATATTATTAAGAAATTTAAAAAATCCGGGTTGCCCACTTTAATAGTATCAGGATAAAAATCAATTGTTTTTTGCTCATGCTAAAACATAAATGGGTTAACATCCGCAGTAGTTGAATCCTTTTTATTCTTCTTTAATTTCTGGATTTCATTATAAACAGGCAAGTCTGTATAAATGACCCAAACATATTGGTCTCCGTTCCCTTTGAATATGGATATTAAACGATTGCCGTCAATTCGATAATAGGAAATTTCCTTATCGGCATTCAGCACTTTATGGAAATCGTTACCATATTGCCTGGCAAAGTATTCGGCCAGTTTTTGTTCTAACGAATCCGCATATAATCTTTTGTTCCAGGGCGCCCATGACTGGTAATTATATTTGACCGGTACTCTCCATATTTTTCCTTTATAAAAATTCGGGTAAAAATTAATTTCAACCGTGTCCTTCAGTTCCGCTGTTTTATAATAAACGGATGAATTTCCAGAACCATTCCTGAAAATTCCCTTTTTATTCAATTGCCAGCAATGGGCATAAAATTCCTTCTGTGACATCCCAAGGTAGATACCCATGAATAGAGAATCATGCCTTATCCCGGTCGCCAGTTCTTTTTCCATCAGGTGATGGTACCTGTACCCTTCTCCGCAACCCGACACTAATAAACCAATTGTAATGACGAATACAATATCCCTTATTTTCATCTACTAATATTTGAATACTCTTAATTTATCATTATTAATTCCCACCAAGAGATAATTATCGTTTTTCATTTTCACTTTATTTATATCCCGGATTTCTCCCTTAACAAAAAATCCGGACTGTTGAAAAGGCAATACCCTGAATGTTCCGTCACCTTTACCCTTTAAATAAACCCCGTAACCGGCATCATTTATTCCCACTTCAGGTTTCACCCTGTATTGATTTCCCCCCATCACAATATCCTTATTCCCATCTCTATCGAAATCATCTATTGCGATAGCAAATACTGGGGTAAATTGCGCCTCAATTGGGGCTCGTTCAACCCGAAACGAGTTTTTCCCGGTATTGATCAGGATTGATGTTGAAGTCAACTCCACAGTATCGATAACAGATCGTTTTATCTGCTCAGGTGTAAAGATATCCTGAATTGTCTGATCTTTGAAATCTTTATTTGTCGGATATTTAGTTTTCAGGTACGGAATTTCGTTCACCAGTTCGTCCTTCATCAGGTACGGGTAGGATTTATCCCCGTTATACCGGCATATGATCTGCTCTACCGTTCCGTTCATATCAAAATCATTGACATAAATGGTAACTGGCTTATTAACGCTTGTTTTAAAAATGGTATTCTCCCCTTCATTGCCTGCAACAAGGTCAGGATATCCGTCATTATTCAGATCTGCTGTTTCCAAACAATGCCACCATCCCTTTGTATTCTTAAGTCCCCACGCATCGGTTCTATCTGTAAATATTCCATGATCGTTGATTAATATGGTTACAGGCATGTATTCGCCGACAATAACCATATCGGGATCTCCGTCCTTATCCAGATCAACCCATTGCATATCGGTAATTAAACCTATCCGTTCGAGGGCAGGAGCTTTTTCCTTGCTTACGTCTTTAAAATTACCTTTACCGTCATTTTCCAAAAGATAACCGTTCACCGG
>CAYNCU010000220.1:5318-6884 GCA_964395765.1 uncultured Roseivirgaceae bacterium
AAGTCCATACGCAAATGGCCATGAACGAATACCTACAAATAAATCCTGGTCACCATCCTTATCAAAATCCGCATTTCTTACGCAGGAGGTACTTTCAAAATGGCTGGTGGGTAAGAGTTGCAGGGATTTTGTGAATTTATTTTTCCCCTCATTGAAATATAACCTGTCAATTAAGGCCGTGGAGCTGGACGGAAATTCATTTCCTCCACTCCCTACATAAAGATCATTCCTCCCGTCATCATTCGCGTCAAAAATACAACTTTGTGAATCATCTGAAATCCTGTCATTGTCGATCACTGGAATATTATATTTTATAAATTTTCCGGAAACGGACTGATAAAAAATTACTCCGGGCTGACCTCTGGAGCCCCCTATATAAACATCCTCCAGGTGATCGCCATTCAAATCGCCAACAGAGATTTTGGGGCCCTGGTCGTAGATCATTTTCCATAGGAGTGGCTGTCGGCTGAAACCGTTAAATTCATTTTCAACCTGCGTATATTCAATTATACCTTCCCCGGTCACATCCCGAAATACCGAACTTGTTAAATTGGTTCTTTTTCGATCAATTTCCTTAATCGCGTTCTTTATATCCTCGGCATATCTTACATTCACTTTAAGATTTTTTAAGATCGTGATTTTATCGTCGGGCCAGGCGATTGTCACTGAATCGATATTGGTATGTTTCCCAATTCCAAACAATAACCGGTTATCACTATTCGATTGGAATCCCCGCATCGTGGATAATTCCTGGTAATATTGGTCCGGACCGCAAAATACAGTAACCCTGGAGCCCAGGGCTTCGGTATTTTTTTTATCTCCTTTCAGAATGAAGGACACCCAATTATTAACATGTAAATCTGAGGTATGATTCTGGAAAATAAATGGAGGCATATTGACATTATTTACCACCAGATCAAGATCGCCGTCATTATCCAGATCGCCATAGGCTGCCCCATTTGAAAAAGACGGGATTGAAAGCCCCCAATCTTTTGCTTTATTAATAAAATGCAAATCGCCTTGATTTTTAAAAGCATAATTGGGAACCGGCACGGATGGAATACTATCGATCATCGTAAGTATAGCATGCTCCTGCGTATTAATCATATTTCTCACAAAGGCGGGATTTGAATACAAATTCAGGTAATCCTGGTCCAGCAAATCCTTATATATGCCATTCGCGACATAAATATCTTTATACCCGTCATTATCGAGGTCGGCAATTAATGCCCCCCAGCTCCAGTCTGTATTATTTACTCCGGCCAGCCGACCTATTTCACTGAATGAGTTATTCCCGTTATTCAGTTGCAGAACATTTCTTTCGAACTGATGGTAATACCCATATTTCACTTTCTGCTGGTACTCATCCCATGAATCAAAAAGCACCTTGGTTTTCAATCTCCCTTCGGTTTGCGGGGTCATTTCCGTAACAAAAATATCCGGACGGCAATCATTATTGATATCGGCGATATCGGCACCCATCGATCCCTGGCTTAGTTCTCTCAATTGGTTTTCCAGCACCTCACTGAAAGTCCCATTCTTATTATTGATATACAAATAGTCCTT
>CAYNCU010000221.1:0-6865 GCA_964395765.1 uncultured Roseivirgaceae bacterium
AATGAAACAGAGGATTACATTCCCCTGCCCTTGTCACTGGCCCATCAGCTGGTATTGGAATTAACGAGAATAAGAAGGGAAAAACCCGAATTAATGCCCTATCTGCGTCCTGATTCCAAAGCCCAGGTTACCGTTGAATATGATGATAATGATAAGCCGCTAAGGGTTCATACCGTCGTGGTATCCACACAACACGATGATTTTATAAAACCGGCCGGTGACTCGCAGGCAGAAATTGATAAGGCAGACGAGGCCATGTTGAAGAAGATCAGGGAAGATGTAATAAAAAACGTTGTAAAGAAGATTATTTCTCCCTCCTTGCTTACCGATAAAACCATATACCATATTAACCCGACCGGAAAATTTGTGATCGGCGGACCCCATGGCGATACAGGTTTGACCGGAAGAAAAATAATTGTGGATACGTATGGCGGTAAAGGAGCACACGGGGGAGGTGCTTTTTCGGGAAAAGATCCAAGTAAGGTTGACCGGAGCGCAGCCTATGCCGCCCGTCATATCGCCAAGAATATGGTGGCAGCCGGAATATCGGATGAAATGCTGGTTCAAGTGGCGTATGCCATCGGTGTGGCTAAACCCGTTTCGATCACTGTAAATACGTATGGAAAATCCAGGGTAAAACTCAGCGACCCTGAAATTGCGGGAAAGATCGCCGGCCTGTTTGATATGCGACCCAAGGCGATTATCGAAAGACTTGGGCTCAAAAACCCGATTTTTTATGAAACAGCCGCCTATGGCCATATGGGAAGAAAGCCTGAAAAAAAGAAGATTGAAGTAAATTATGTCACGATCAGGGAAAATGATTCCCATAAAGAAGAGGTGAGGAAAAAACAAATGAAAGAGGTAGAATTCTTTTCATGGGAAAAACTGGATTACGTGGATAAAATAAAAAAAGAATTTAATATATAAAAAAAGAGGCTCTGATGAGCCTCTTTTTTTTACCTGCCTATTTTCTTTTGTTTATATTTTTTAAGTTGACGTTTTAACCTTTCTAAAGCCATATCCGAAGCGGATTCAAAACTTGCCGATTTCTCCTTGGCGAATAATTTTTCGCCCGGGATGTGCAAGATAAATTCCACCACTTTGTTCTGATTGTGACCATCATTATCCAGTCTCAGGATAACTTCGCTGTTGGTGATACGATCATAAAAGGTAGAAAGTTTATCTACCTTTTTCTGAATATATGACAGTAATTTCCCGTCAGCATCGAAATGAACAGATTGCATTTTTACTTTCATAATCCAACTGTTTTAAAATGTTAAATTAAGCTTTTGGATGAGCCTGATCGAATACTTTTTTCAGCTTTTCCAAAGAATTGTGTGTATATACTTGCGTGGCAGCCAGACTGGAATGACCTAACAGGTCCTTGACTGCATTTAAATCTGCGCCTTTATTCAGTAAATGGGTTGCAAAGGTATGCCTGAGCACATGTGGACTTTTTTTCTCAACCAGTGTAAAAATATCGAGGTACTTCTTCACAGTTCTATATATCAGCATTGGATAACACCTACCTCCATCATTATTAACGATCAAACAAGGATTGTCGTTATCGGATATTTCATATTTTTTTTGCGCTTCGTATTTTTTAATCAGATTAATTAATTCACGGTTCAGGGGAATAATCCTTTCTTTATTCCGTTTCCCCAGTACTTTAATTGTTCCATCGCTTAGATTAACATCAATTGTTTTGAGCCCGATCAGCTCGCTGAGGCGGATTCCGGTGCCATAGAGCAGTTCCAGCATCAATTTATCCCGCAATCCGGCAAAATCATCCCCGTAATCATGTTGATCAAGCATTTTAATTATATCGGGTTCATTTATAAAATAGGGGAGCGTTTTTTTTGATTTTAGCACCTTGATTTTGAGCATAGGATCTTTTGTGACAGTCCCCTGTTTTTGAAGGAATTTATAGAAGGATCTGAGGGTGGCAATTTTACGATTTACCGACCGCGGTTGTATTCCTTCCTCCATCAGGCTGATCAGCCAGGCACGTAAAATTCTGAAATCGGCAGATTCCGGGGTGGCCTCCCCGTAATTGGACTTTAAAAAAACGGCTAATTGCTCGAGATCGGTTTTATAGGAAATGACTGTATGGGAGCTGTACCGTTTTTCGTATTGAAGATATTTCAGGAATGATTCTATCATCAAGTCATAATGTACTAAAAATACATTACAACTTAATCAAAATCCAGCAATAAGAAAATTGTATTAATTTTCTTTGGAGAGGAAATGTTCCCTGTAGGCGGCGCGGAGGATTTCATTCCTTCTTCTTACGGAAGGCTTTTCAAAATAAGACCTGGAGCGGATTTCCTTTAAAACGCCGGTTTTTTCGAATTTCTTTTTAAAACGCTTAAGCGCCTTATCAATGGATTCGTTTTCTTTTACATTTACAATGATCATAAAATCTATTTATTTCTTTTCCGGAGTCGCAAAATTAGATATTTGTTATTAAAAAGCGAAATATTTCCAATTCTAAATATCTTTGGATCAAAACCGGGGTCCGGGCCTTATTCGGGCACCGAACGGGCACCGAAATTGAGATCTAAGAACCAAAAATTATTATGCGAATATCAGTTATAGGAACGGGATACGTAGGCCTAGTCACGGGTACTTGTTTTGCCGAGACCGGCGTGCAGGTTGTTTGTGTGGATAATAATAAAGAAAAAGTAGCAAAGCTTAAAAAACGTGTTATACCGATTTATGAGCCTGGCCTGGAGCCTATGTTTGAAAGAAATATCAGGGAAGGAAGGCTGGCTTTCACAACAAGTTTGTCAGAAGGTATTGAAGGTTCCGAGGTGATATTTCTTGCTTTACCTACGCCCCCGGGAGAAGACGGATCTGCCGATTTGAAATATGTTCTTGATGTGGCTACCCAACTGGGTCCTTTATTGAAAAATTATTGTGTTGTTGTTGATAAATCAACCGTTCCTGTGGGTACGGCCGATAAGGTAAGGGAAAACATAGCTGCCAATTGCAAGGTTGATTTCGATGTAGTATCTAATCCCGAATTTCTTAGGGAAGGAGTGGCCGTTGATGATTTCATGAAGCCCGACCGGGTTGTCGTTGGCACGCGGTCCGAAAAGGCAAAAAAAATAATGAGGGATCTTTACGCACCTTTGGTAAGACAAGGGAACCCAATTCTTTTTATGGATGAAAAATCGGCAGAACTTACCAAGTACGCTGCTAATTCCTTTCTGGCCACGAAAATCACTTTTATGAATGAAATCGCCAATTTGTGCGAATTGCTGGGTGCAGATGTAGATGAAGTCCGCAAGGGGATTGGCACCGATAGCAGGATTGGAAAAAGGTTTCTGTTTGCCGGGATCGGTTACGGGGGAAGCTGTTTTCCCAAAGATGTACAGGCACTGGCGAAATCGGCAGAAGATTGTAATTATGATTTCACAATTCTTAAATCGGTGATGCAGGTCAACCAGAATCAAAAAACCAAGCTGATCGACAAGATCGGCAATTATTTTAAAAATGAACTGAAAGGGAAAACCATTGCACTCTGGGGGCTCTCCTTCAAGCCCTACACAGATGATATACGGGAAGCTCCCTCCCTTTATAATATTGAAGAATTGCTGAAAAGAGGTGCAATCGTAAAGGCCTATGACCCGGAAGCAATGGAAAACATACGATTGCGTATGGGAAACAAGATAACTTTATGCAAAGACGAGTATGAAACACTGGAAAACGCCGATGCTTTATTGATTGTCACTGAATGGCCGGTTTTCCGGACGCCGGATTTTTCGGTAATGGAAAAGAAAATGAAGAATAAAGTTATTTTTGATGGTCGGAATTTATACGAACCGGATTCAATGAAGGATATCGGTTTTACATATATAAGCATCGGACGAAAGGAAATTTATGCCTAAAGGCAGGGTACTGATAACAGGCGCGGCCGGATTTCTCGGATCTCATTTATGCGACAGGTTTATCCATGAGGGATACGAGGTAATTGGCATGGATAACCTGATTACCGGGGACATCCGTAATATCGAACATCTGTTCAAGCTTAAAAATTTTGTTTTTTATGAACATGATGTGACAAAATTTGTACATGTTCCCGGAAAGCTTAAGTACATCCTTCATTTTGCCAGCCCTGCTTCTCCAATCGATTATTTAAAAATTCCGATTCAAACCCTCAAGGTAGGATCCCTGGGGACACACAACCTCCTGGGGCTTGCCAAAGAAAAAAAGGCCACCATCCTTGTGGCATCCACTTCGGAAGTTTACGGGGATCCGGATGTGCACCCGCAAAAAGAAGAATACTGGGGCAATGTCAATCCTGTAGGCCCCCGGGGCGTTTACGATGAAGCTAAAAGGTTCCAGGAAGCACTTACCATGGCCTATCATACCTATCACGGGTTGGAAACCCGTATTGTCAGAATTTTCAATACTTACGGTCCGAGGATGAGACTTAATGACGGAAGGGTTTTGCCCGCCTTTATCGGGCAGGCATTACGAGGACAGAACCTGACCATTTTCGGGGACGGTTCTCAAACCCGATCCTTCTGTTACGTGGATGATCTTGTTGAAGGCATATACCGATTATTGCTAAGCGACTATGTGAACCCGGTCAATATCGGAAACCCGGACGAAATAACCATTCGTCAATTTGCCGAAGAAATAATAAAACTGACGGGCACCAAACAAAAAATCGTTTATAAACCATTACCCAAAGACGATCCTACTCGCAGAAAACCGGATATATCCCTGGCTAAGAAACTGCTTGGCTGGACCCCTAAAATAAGCAGGTCGGAAGGTTTGAAAATTACCTACAATTATTTCGAGAAACTTCCGCGGAAAAGGCTTTACCTCAAAGAACATAATGATTTTAAAAAGTACATCAGAAAATAACTAATACCCTTGCAGAAGATACTTATTACCGGCGGGGCGGGCTTCATTGGCTCGCATGTTGTCAGATTACTGGTAACCCAATATCCACAGTATAAAATTGTGAATCTTGATAAACTTACCTATGCCGGCAACCTGGAAAACCTTAAGGATGTAATTAATGCCCCCAATTATTCATTTGTCCAGGGCGATATTCTTGACCGGGAATCAATCCAGCAGATGTTTAAAAAAGAGAATTTCACTTCGGTGATTCACCTGGCAGCAGAGTCGCATGTTGACCGATCGATAACCAATCCTTCTGAATTTATACATACCAATATTATCGGAACAGTCAATTTGCTGGATGCCTGCCGGATGCTTTGGAATGAACCCAAGGGACACCTATTTTACCATATTTCAACCGATGAAGTATTCGGTTCCCTGGGAAAGGAAGGCTTTTTTGTGGAAACAACCGCTTATGACCCGCGTTCTCCGTACAGTGCCTCCAAGGCATCTTCTGATCATTTTGTCCGCGCTTATCATAATACTTATAATTTACCGATTGTTATTTCCAATTGTTCCAATAATTACGGCCCCAATCAATTTCCGGAAAAACTTATCCCTTTATGCCTAAATAACATCCGGAATAATAAGCCTCTTCCGGTTTATGGAAAAGGTGAAAATATACGTGACTGGCTTTATGTAGAAGATCATGCGGCAGCGATTGATTTAATTTTTCATAAGGGAAAAACCGGAAGCACCTATGCCATCGGGGGCCTGAATGAATGGAAAAATATTGACCTTGTTAAATTATTATGCCGGATCACAGATAAAAAACTGAACCGGGCGGAAGGAACCTCTGAAAAATTAATTCAATTTATAAAGGACAGGGCCGGGCATGATTTGCGTTATGCCATCAATCCTTCTAAATTGATGTCCGAATTGAACTGGAAGCCGAAAGTTAATTTTGAGGATGGACTTGCTAAAACCGTCGACTGGTATTTGGCCAACCAGGATTGGCTTGATCATATCACTTCCGGGGATTACAGGGAGTATTACAAACGGTATTATGAACAATAATCAGAGAAAATCATGAAAGGAATCATCCTGGCCGGCGGCAGCGGCACTCGATTGCATCCTATCACTTTGGCCATGAGCAAGCAACTTATGCCTGTTTATGACAAACCCATGATTTACTACCCGCTTTCCGTTCTCATGATGACCGGCATTCGGGAAATCCTCATCATTTCCACACCTCATGACCTGCCATTATTCAGAAAACTACTCGGCGACGGTAAAAACCTGGGTTGCAATTTCAGTTATGCAGAACAGGAAAGACCGGGAGGTTTAGCCCAGGCTTTTATCATTGGGAAGGATTTTATCGGTAAGGAAAAAGTTGCTTTGATTCTCGGAGATAATATATTTTACGGAACCGGCCTTGCAGAACTTTTACAGAGTTTCATCGATCCCCACGGAGGTGTGGTATTCGCCTATCATGTTCATGACCCGGAGCGATATGGCGTCGTCGAATTCGATCAGGACAACAAGGCTATTTCCATCGAGGAAAAACCGGAATCTCCGAAATCGAATTTTGCAGTACCCGGATTATATTTTTACGATAATGAGGTGGTTGATATTGCTTCCCGCCTGAAACCGAGCCCGAGAGGTGAACTTGAAATTACCGACGTTAATAAGTCCTACCTGAAAAGAGGCAAGCTGAAGGTAGGTATTCTTGACCGTGGTACTGCCTGGCTTGATACCGGAACATTTGCCTCCTTGATCCAGGCTTCCAATTTTGTACAGGTTATTGAAGAACGACAGGGACAGAAAATCGGTTGCATCGAGGAAGTCGCCTATAAAATGAAATTTATCGGGAAAGATACTTTGATCAAACTGGCTGAACCCCTTACGAAAAGCGGCTACGGTTCATACCTGTTAAGCCTGGTCAACCGACCATTCAATTAAAACGTTTTATTTTTTATAGGAAAGAGGTAAGAAATGCTGATAGTGA
>CAYNCU010000222.1:0-6852 GCA_964395765.1 uncultured Roseivirgaceae bacterium
AAGATCATCTTCCGGGTTCTTATATAAGTCGGGCTGCGTGGCAATTGTAGAAGCAAGGTGTCCTCCTGCACTAAATCCCATAATACCAATTTTTTCCGGGTCAATATTATATTGATCCGCGTCATGTCTTAAAATCCGCATAGCCCTGGCAGCGTCCGAATAAGAACCGGGATAACGATCGGGGTTTACCCTATAAGTCAATACAACTCCGACAATTCCATACAGGGAAAACAATTGGGCAAATGGCTGCCCTTCATGAGGCGCCTGTCCATAATAACCTCCTCCCGGACAGATGAGTATGGCCGCCATTCTCTTTTTAGGAGGATGCAGTCTTGTCGGGAAATAGATTCGAATTTTGGGCCGGTAATCCGGGTTGCTCCCGTTATTTTCGGAACCGTCCTTCCATAATTTGATTTCTTCACACAAAAAATCGGGGTCCGGTCCTGCCTGGGCATTATTCCGGGCCGCCATGGCCGGTATAGTTAATGCTCCCATGGCCATTGAAGACTGAATTATAAAATTTCTTCTTCTCATATTTTATCGGTCATCGTTTATTTCAGATTAGAAGTATTGTCAAAATCAAAGGTTAATAAAAAATATCGGCAAGGATAATAAACATTAACTAAATATTTATACCTTTATAAGTAATACCCAAGCACAAGTTACCCAAAATGCGCTTTAATGGAAAAAGCCCTTTATTTTATTTTTTGATCATTCCGCTTACGTTCAGCAGTTGCAATAAGTTAATTGATTCCCCCACAAAATTGAGTATTTCCATGGTGGATTCACCGGGAGATTATGATGCCGTGAATATAGAAATTGACAGTGTCCTGGTTAAATTTTCCGGGGGTGAATGGCAAAGCCTCACTGATTTCAAATCGGGCACCTACAATCTTTTGAATTATACCGGCGGGAATGAATTAAGTGTATCCAGTGTTGAGACCAGCTCTTCCATGCTCGACCAGATTCGCATAGCCCTGGGCACCGGTAATACGATCACCGTAAACGGGAAAGTTTCTGAGCTATATTCACCGGGCGGAGGACCTGACCTTGTTCTGAATGTAAACCAGGCCCTGAACCCTGGTAAGGAAGTACAAATGGTAATTGACTTTGACGCTTCAAGTTCTATCCGGGAAAATTCCGGCCTATATCTTTTAAGACCAGTCATCAGGATCTATAACAAATCAACCACGGGGTCGATATCCGGAAAAGTGCTTCCTGCCGATTTAAATATTTCAGTCCAGGTTTATTCAGGGGGGATTATTGCCTCCACCTATGCCCCCAAGGGAACCTCCGACTTCATTGTCTCCGGGCTGCCTGAAGGTACCTATGAAGTGATCTTCGATCCCGGCAATTCATCGGGATATCAGCAACTGACAACGGATAATAATCTCGCCGTATCCCAGGGTAAGATTACCGATATCGGCTCGGTAACCGTCCCGCCGGAAAATCAATAAGTTATTTTTTTACTTCTGTAAATAAATTTGCGACCCTCACCATTACCTGTACCGCTTTTTGCATGGATTGAACGGGTATGTATTCGAATTTGCCGTGAAAATTATGACCCCCGGCGAAAATATTCGGACAAGGCAGCCCCATATAAGATAACCGGGAACCATCAGTGCCTCCTCTGATCGGCTGAATCAGCGGCTCGACATCACTCTCCTTCATTGCCTTTTCCGCTATGTCCACCACGAACATTACCGGCTCGATTTTGGTCCTCATATTATAATATTGATCCCTGATTTCGAGCGTTAACCGGTTATTTCCGTACTTATTATTAATAAAATCAGCACATTGCTTCATCTGGTCTTTCATCTTCTCAAATTTATCTGCATTATGATCGCGGATAATATACCTAAAGGAGGTTTCCTCAACCGTTCCGTTAAAATCTATCAGGTGAAAAAAACCTTCATATCCCTCGGTAAACTCCGGTTTTTTCTGAACCGGAAGTAAGGAATTAAATTCCATACCCAATAATATGGAATTGATCATTGTATTTTTGGCGGTACCAGGATGTACATTCCTGCCTTTAATTTTAACGATAGCCAGTGCAGCGTTAAAATTTTCATATTCCAGTTCCCCGATGCGTCCGCCGTCTATGGTATAGGCATAGTCAGCCCCGAATTTCGCAACATTAAAACGGTCGGCGCCCCTGCCAATTTCTTCATCAACGGTAAATGAAATCCTGATTTTGCCGTGCTTTATTTCCGGATGCTCAACAAGGTACTCCATCGCTGAAATGATCTCCGCAATCCCTGCTTTATCGTCAGCTCCAAGTAAGGTTGTTCCATCAGTCACAATAATATCCTGACCTTTGTAAAATAATAGCTCCCGGAAATCTGCAGGAGATAAAACAATCTTGTTCTCCTTGTTTAACATAATATCCTGACCGTCGTATTTTTTTATGATCACCGGGTTTACATTTTTACCGGACATATCAGGACTAGTATCCATATGGGCGATAAACCCTACCACAGGAACAGTTTTTTCAGTATTGGATTCTAAAGTCGCCATAACATAACCGTTTGGGTCCATTTCAATTTCGCTTAAACCCAAAGCCTTCAATTCCCCGACCAGCAATCGGGCGAGCTTCAATTGGTTTTCCGTACTGGGACACGTTTTCGAACTTTCATCGGATTGTGTATCGATCCGGGCATAGGCTATAAATCTTTCTTCTACCGGCTTCATATTTATTAATTATAATTTCCTCAAAATTCACCCGATTTCACGCTAAAATATTATTACTTCCGGGGTTACTAATTTATACAAATAAGTATAAATGTTAAATCATGCCTCCCTCCCGGATCTAACTGATATTCGGTTCCCACCTGTTTAACCTTATACCCTTTATGTACGATTTTCTAATCAGTTGATGACTATGGTCGTTGCCTGATATAGGATAATTTAAGAACAGGTGGAATAAAAATTTCTTTATAAAATTAATAATCAGGAACCATGAAAAAGAATAATTTATTCGGGTTAATGGCAGGCTTCATCGTAATTTTAGTTTCGGCCTGTTCAACGGGCCATGAAACAGCCCGGGTCAGGATATCATTAGTGGACTCCCCTGGCGATTTTGATGAAGCGGACATCGATGTACAATCCGTGCAGTTAAATTCCAATCCGGATGCAACTGATTCGGATAACTCATGGATTACAGTGCAGAATGAGGCTGGTCCGGTCAATTTGCTTGACTATACCAATGGCGAAGAACTGACCTTGTCAGACACCGAATTTCCGACAGGTAAACTTTCACTTATACGATTGGTTTTAGGATCCGATAATTCCATTATTGTTAACGGGAACAAATATGATTTGGCGAATTCTATGAATCAGCAGGGTCTCACCGTCAGGGTCGATCAGATTTTAAAGGAAGGAAATTTTTATAATTTCCATATAGATTTCGATTTGTCCCGGTCAATTCTTGATTTGGGAAACGGGCGTTATATCCTTAAGCCGGTTTTACGTTTAATCGGGATGTCTGACAGCGGTTTATCCGGAAATGTATTTCCCGCCCAGGAAAATGTCGCTATTCTGCTTCTTTCAGGCAAGGATACAGTCGCTTCTTCCTATGCCATCGCCGGCACTTCGGGGTACAAAGTACTCGGGATTGCTGCAGGAGCTTATTCGGTAATTTTTGACCCTGGGAAAAATTCCAAATATGAAAGTAAAACCTTGAATAACGTTCTCCTCACATCCGGGGAAGTGAATAGCATAGATTCACTTGAGCTGGATTTAAAATGAAAAAAGGCTTATAATAAGCCTTCTTTCTTAACCTTATAATTCAATCAAAAGTCCCTTAATACATCTTATTAATTAACTTACACCAGGTGTCGCGGTTGCGGATTTCAAAATTCAATTCCTTACCGCTTTTCACAACAATATTTAAACCCTTGTTACTGAATAAACCCGTTTTAAATGGGATTACTTCTCTGATTTCGGTAGGCTGAATTTCAAAATCATATTTGGTATCCTGGCCATTGTCGGGTTTAAAATATATTCGCTGATTGGTAAGAATCAGTTTTCCTTTTACAACCATTCCGTTCAGATATTTACTGTCTTCCGCTTTTACTACTTGCTCGTTGGGTTTAAGATCAATTTTCATAATTCGTAAAGTTAACATTTGATTTTTTTACAGTAATTATGCCAAAAAAGGCAATAGCCTGAAAACCAATTATTTAGGATTAAATCTTTTCAATTTCAGGCGTGAAATGTTCAAAATTGAACAGCAGTTGTTCGATACCAAACAAAATCCGGTCTGTAAAATTAATATTTATTAAGTATATTAAAATTTTCAAAAGAAGGAATGTCCTATCTTCCGATAGAAAATTACGGGGTTATTGGCAATATGCGGTCTGTCGCATTGGTCGGGACCAATGGATCCATTGACTGGTATTGTTTCCCGCATTTTGATTCCCCCAGCCTCTTTGCTTCCATCCTCGACAGCAAAAAAGGCGGACATTTCAAGATTTCCCCGGTGCATGAAAATCACAAGAGTAAGCAGTTTTACTGGCCTGACACCAATGTGCTGGTAACCCGGTTTACGGTTGCCGATGCTATTGTGGAATTAACCGATTTTATGCCGGTTGGCAAGGACGTTTCCAAGGAAGAAGATTACAGAATCATCCGCCGCATTAAAGGGGTTCATGGAACTTTAAAAATGAAGATTGAATGCAAACCCGGCTTTAATTATGCCAGAAGTCCGCATAAAATTGAGATCACCGATCAGGGAGCCATCTTTCATTCGGACCACTTAAGCATGGGACTTGCCAGTACAATAACGCTTAATAAAAAAAACAATTCCGTTTATAAGGAGTTCGAAATTAAATCACAGGAGTCAATCGTTTTTGTATTTCATAAAGTTAGCGAAAAACAGCACTCCCTTACATTTTCAAGGGAGGAGGCAGATGAAAGATTTGTGCGAACGGTTCAATACTGGAGAAACTGGCTATCACATTCCAATTACAAGGGCAGATGGCGGGAAATGGTTAACCGGTCGGCCCTGGTATTGAAATTACTGACATTTGAACCTACCGGGGCCATTGTCGCCGCTCCCACCTGCAGTCTGCCGGAAGGGATTGGAGGAGAAAGAAACTGGGACTACCGGTATACCTGGATACGCGATGCAGCCTTTACGCTGTACGCTTTTATGCGGATCGGTTTTACCGATGAAGCAGCCAAATTCATGTCATGGATCTCCGACCGGTGTAATGAATCAAAGGAAGAAGGGAAACTGCAGGTGATGTATGCCATTGACGGAAGAAGCAAATTGGATGAGGAAAGGCTCGATCACCTGGAAGGCTACCGAAAATCCTCGCCGGTAAGAATCGGAAACGGAGCTTATAACCAGCTCCAACTCGACATTTATGGTGAATTGATGGATTCGGCCTATTTATTCAATAAATATGGTACGCCAATTTCCTTCAATACATGGGAAGCATTTTCAAAAAGCATAGAATGGGTATGTGACAACTGGACTATGAAGGATAACAGTATATGGGAAGTACGGGGAGGCAAAAGACATTTCGTTTATTCCAAATTGATGTGCTGGGTCGCCCTCGACAGGGCCATCCGGCTTTCTATGAAAAGATCACTGCCTGCCGACCTGGCCAAATGGGAGAAAGTGAGGGATACGATCTATATGGACGTTATGAAAAAAGGATGGAATGATAAAATTAAAGCCTTTGTTCAATATTACGGAAGCAAGACACTGGATGCCTCCAACCTGATCATGCCTTTGGTATATTTCCTTTCGCCCACAGATCCTATGATGTTAAGTACGCTTGACGCGACTTTAAAAACACCGGATTCCGGTGGTTTGGTAACGAACAGCCTGGTATTCCGGTATAATGATACTGCCTCCCCCGATGGCCTGTCCGGCCGGGAAGGCACTTTCAACATCTGCACCTTCTGGCTGGTTGAAGCCCTTACCCGGGCTGGACGTAATGACCCGGAGAAACTCGACCGGGCGCGCCTGATCTTTGAACAAATGCTGGGATATGCCAACCACCTCGGATTATATTCCGAAGAAATCGGCTTAGGCGGGGAAGCCCTCGGCAATACCCCGCAGGCTTTCACTCATCTTGCTCTTATCAGCTCCGCTTATAACCTGAACAAAACACTGGAACATAAATAAAATATGGAAATCGAACATTATCAACGTCTGAAAGATCAACCTGCTGTAATCACGGGAGCCAATTCGGGTATCGGAATGGCGGTGGCTTTTCAATTTGCACTGGAAGGAGCTAAGGTCGTCATCAATTATGCATTTCATCCGGAAGTGGCGGAAGATATGGTCAGCAAAATAAAAAAACAAGGAGGTGAAGCGATCGCAATCAAGGCTGATGTCAGCAAGGAAAATGAGGTAAAGGAAATGTTTAAAAAAACAATTGATCAGTACGGAACCGTTCACATCCTGGTCAATAATGCCGGCATCCAGAAAGATTCTCCTTTTCATGAAATGTCACTGGAATACTGGCAAAGAGTGATCGATGTGAACCTGACGGGACAATTTCTATGTGCAAGGGAAGCAGTCAATGAATTCTTAAGGAGAGGCGTTGATGAAAACATATCCCGTTCGGCGGGTAAAATTATCTGTATGAGTTCAGTGCATGAAGTAATTCCCTGGGCTTCTCATGCTAACTATGCAGCCTCCAAAGGCGGAATCAAATTATTAATGCAGACCATGGCACAGGAACTGGCTCCTCAGAAGATCAGGGTGAACAGTATAGGCCCGGGCGCCATAAAAACTCCGATCAATCAAAGTGTCTGGTCGGATCCGCAAAAAGCCAAAGATCTCCTGAAATTGATTCCTGACCGCCGGATCGGCGAACCGGAGGATATTGCCAG
>CAYNCU010000223.1:0-6638 GCA_964395765.1 uncultured Roseivirgaceae bacterium
ATAAAGGCAAATTTTCTTACTACCGGACGGTGATCGGTTTATTATCCGGGTACAGGGAATCCATGCTGAAAGTCACCCTTGATAACGAAACCGTTCGCGAAGAGATTTTTTTGATGACGGTATCAAAGGGTAACACATTCGGGGGTGGTTTCAGGCTGAATCCATATGCCTTGAATACTGACGGCCTGCTCGACATCTGTGTGATCCGAAAGATCCCTGTCCTGAAACGTTTTGTTTTTTTGCCGACAATGAGCTTTGCCGGACATAAAAGCCTAAAACAAGTTTCATTTTATAAATGTAAGGAATGCATTATCGCTGCCAATGACCAACTTGTTGCACATCTTGACGGGGAATTTATCGGTCACCCGCCTTTCAGCTTAAAAGTATTGCCTAAATATATTTTAATCAGGAATCTTTTACAGTAAGTAACTGTTTTTTTGAAAGCGTAATATAAAAATATAAGGCAATAAGGATTATAATAACCGAAAGAAATTGTGCGTTGGTCAGAAGGCCGTTAAACAGGTATCCCCGGGAAACATCCCCCCTGAAAAATTCGATTATAAACCTACCCGCCGAATATAACAGCAGGTATAAAAGAATAATCTGGCCGTCAAATTTCTTATGCCTGGAAATTATCATTAAAAATGTCATCAATGAATAAATAAAGAATGAGCTGTAAAGTTGTGTCGGATGCAAGGGAGTGTTTAGCGGTTCCGCCTGTGAAGCCGGATTTGTAAAAGTAACTCCGATAAAACTTTGTGTAGGTTTTCCGAAACAGCATCCGGCAAAGAAACATCCGATTCGCCCGGTGCCATGAACAATACATGTTGTGATGGCCATTACATCCAGCATGGGAAGAATGGGGATTTTATGAAAACGGAAGAATAACAGCATGGTGGGTATTGCGAAAATCAGGGAACCATAGAAAACAAATCCCTGGCTGAAATTGGTGATAAGGTCTACCGGGTGATGGATGTAATGAGCCGGGTTTTCGAAAAACATGAAAAATTTTCCGCCGGCGATTGCGGCGACCATGATATATAATACCAGTTGATTGGTGGTATCGAATGAAATATTAAATTTCTTTTTTCCGACCCTGGCCGTATACATAAAACCAAGAAAAGCACCCAACGCAATCATGGTGCCATAGGAATAAATAGTTATTTTTTCCGGGAATAGGGAAGCAAGAAAATGAGGAGTATCGAATTGAAATAAAACAGGATGCATTTAAATTTTTAAAGATTTAATGGTAAAATTCCCTGTAAATTACTCATTTCAGTAAAGTATTAAATTATTAAATCGGTAAGAATATTGAACATTTATTAACATTTGCAGGAAATTCTTAAATTTGTCCATAAATTAAATTAAAACTCAGGGGTTTTTGGAAGAAAAAATTGTTATACTTATTCTTGCTGCAGGCCCTTCCCACCGATTTGGCAAGCCTAAACAACTACTTGAGTATAAAGGTAAATCCCTTCTTGAAAATTCAATCGACAGTGCATTAAAATCGACCGTTGGCCCTGTAATCGTAATTACCGGTGCCAACCATTCAAAACTCGAAAGGATTTTTAAGAAATACGATTCTATTAAAGTCTTTCATAATAAGAACTGGGCTAAAGGATTGAGTTCCTCGATTCAAAAAGGCCTTAATTCGGCCCGCAAATCCTATCCGAATTTATACGGCATTCTGATTATGCTTTGTGATCAACCTTTGATCTCACACGAATACGTGATTGATATGATTCGTTCTCATTATACCTATGGGAAGAAGATCATTGCTTCCGGTTACGGAGGTTCTTATGGAGTACCTGTATTTTTCCACAAGACTATTTTTGGTTACCTTGATAAAATTTCCGAATCGGATGGAGCCAAAACCGTTATTACCAAATTAAAACAGGATGTCCATGTTATTCCAAACCCTGATGCCGAAATCGATGTGGACACACCGGAAAGTTATAAGAAACTCCTGAAGAGAAAATAAATCGACCTATCGGGATTTTATCAACCGGATTTCCGTCTGAATTTTAACTTCAATGCCTTTCGGGGTGAGAATATTTTTATAGACCCTTTCGGGTTAAAAAAACCCTCCGGTAACTTTGTGAGGGTAATATGAGGGTTTAGGCAGTCCCGGAGGGGTTAATTCAATCGTGTAGATTTCGAATTTCACACAATATGTATTATCTTACCATACCCTTGTTTGGGGGATTTTTAATACTTAAAATAAAGGATAATCGGTTCGAAAAAGGATAATTAAAAATCAAAGGCGATATTTACTCCTGATAATACGGATCATTTTATACCCACGATATTCGGATCTTTTCAAGAGATTACTTTCTTTAAAATCAAAATAATGGGATGGATGATAAAAATTATAAAATTGTCATAATTGAGGATACCGATGTAGTTCGGGAAAGCCTTAAAATCCTGATCGGAGGATTTGGGGGTTATCAGGTTACCGGTGCATTCGCGATGTGTGAAAATGCTTTGAAGTTTATGGAAAAAAACCAGCCTGACCTGGTGCTGATGGATATGGAACTACCCGGAATGAATGGTATCGAAGGCATTAAACATATCAGGAAAAAATGGCCGGAATTGGATGTATTAATGCTGACGGTGCATGAGGATTCCGACCTTGTTTTTCAGGCTCTTGTAGCCGGCGCCTCGGGTTATATAACCAAAAATTCGGATCACAACAAAATATTGGATGCAATTAATGAAGTAAAGAACGGGGGTGCCCCGATGAGTACGAACATCGCAAGAATGGTAGTGGAATCTTTTCAGAAAAATCTCAATTCACCTTTATCCCGAAGAGAAACAGAAGTTCTTGAATTGCTGTCAGCAGGAAAAAGTTATTCGGTCATTGCAGATGAACTTTTTATCCATAAGGAAACTGTGAAAACCCATATAAAAAATATATACGTTAAGTTGCAGGTAAATTCCAAAGCAGCAGCCATCGCCTTAGCAAGAAAAAATAAGCTTATTTGATTATTGCGATTTTTTTCAAATGTATTTCACCATTTATATAAATGTATTTTTAACGGAATTATACCGGAAAAATCGAGCTAATAAAATCACGTTTTTTGGGTGATACTCCCACATTTATTTAATCCCCAACTTTGACATAAGCCGGTCCATTGTGACCCATCTGGTGCTTATGATTAAAGAAATATATAAAATAAATCTGATTATTCATCAGGATTCACATCAGAATGAAATCTGGCTGAACCGGCCATGTTTAATTACTAACCCCAATATATATGAGGAAAATTCTACTCTCTTTTATCTGGATGACTGCACTGGTATTGCCACAAATCCTAGCGGCACAGGAAAGGGTAGTTTCCGGTAAAGTAACTTCCAAAGAAGATAACTCCCCGCTTCCGGGAGTTAATGTAATTATCAAAGGTACTACCAACGGGACGGTAACCGATGTGGATGGCAATTATAAACTTACTATCCCGCCGGAAGGAACCATTTTGGTATTCAGTTATATTGGTCTGGCTTCGCAGGAAATAACGGTGGGCAATCAATCCGTGATCAATGTGGCTATGGCCAATGATGTAAAGCAGCTTAATGAAATAGTTGTTACCGCCGGAGGTATCCGTAGAGAGGTCCGGGCATTAGGGTATTCAGTCGAAAGTGTGGGAGGAGAAAAAGTTAATGAGGCTGCCGAACCGGATGCATTGCGCGCTCTCCAGGGAAAAGTTCCCGGCGTCGATATTCTGGGTTCCAGTGGGGCACCGGGCAGCGCTACCCGAATAACCATCAGAGGAAATTCTTCCTTGTTAGGGAATAATCAACCATTATTTGTGGTAGACGGTATTCCGTTTAATAATGATGAGAACAGGACCTTTAATCAGTTGGCAGATGGAGGAGCCTACAGCAGCCGGATTGCGGACCTTGATCCGAATAATATAAAATCAATCTCCATATTAAAGGGGGCTGCTGCCGCGGCACTTTACGGTTCAAGGGCAGGTAACGGAGTAATTCTGGTCACTACAAAATCGGGAGATCCGAAAGCATCAAAAAAGGGGCTTGAAATGACTTATCGTTCTTCGTTTGCATGGGAAAAAATAGCCAATCTGCCGGATTATCAAAATACCTATGGAACCGGTGTAAATTTTGCTTATCAGCAGGCAAATGGTTCCTGGGGAGCTCCCTTTATAGGTACAAAACCATATGCCACCCTTGACTCAATACCTCACTGGTATGCCGGCCGCCCGGGCGAGGAACAATTTAATAACGTAAAGGTTCCTTACAGGGCTTATCCCGATAATGTAAAGGACCTGTTCAGAACTGGTAATGTTATCGATAACTCACTTACTATCAATACCGGAAATGAAAAGGCCGCTTTATCCATAACCGCATCAAATACTACCAATAACGGATACGTTCCCAATACGCTATTTGACAGAACAAGTATCAGTGCCGGGGGTAATGCACAACTTGACAATAAATTCCAGGCAGGCGCCAATCTGACCTACATCCGTACCCGGCAAAACGGGGTTCAAAGCGGTGTTGGTTCCCTGGGAAGTAATGATCCATCGGCATTTGCCCGTGCTCTTTTCCTCGGAAGAAACTGGGATGTACAGGGGCAGCCTTTTCAAAACCCCGTCGATATGGGAAGTGAATTTATGGTAGCCAGGGGACAGGCAGATAACCCTTACTGGTCTTACAAAAATGCAGGTTTCAGGTCAAATGTAAACCGTACCATAGCTTCCATAAACCTTGGTTATGATCTTTATGAATGGTTGAATTTTAATTATAGAATCGGCATTAACACCTATAGTCAAAGGGATAAGGATTTCATAAGACCCGGCTCAACCGGTGCCAGCGGTTTGGGAAGACTGACCCTTGATAATACCGATTTCGAGGAAATTGAATCCAACTTTCTTGTAACCGTTAAAAAAGACTTTAATGAAAACTTTTCCTTCAAAGGAATTCTTGGGAATAATGTAAACCAGAGAACAACAAACCGCCAGGCTGTTCAGGGAACTCAGTACGTAGTTTTCAATATTGATGATCTTGACAACATGACCAATGTAGTTCCTTTTGGCGGTGACTATGAGCAAAGAAGGCTAATTGGCGTTTTTGCTGATGTTGATTTTGGTTATCGTGACTGGGCCTACCTTACCATGACAGGGCGCAATGACTGGTCTTCCACATTGCCCATAAAACATAATAGTTTCTTTTATCCTGCCATAACGGGTTCCGTGGTATTAACGGATGCCCTGGGAATAAAATCAAACTCACTGCAATTTCTGAAGCTGAGAGCAAGCTGGTCGAAAGTGGGAAATGATACCGATCCTTACCAGCTTATGCCTGTATATTTAATTAACGATTATTTCAACACCAGCCCGTTTCCCACTGCTCAACTGCCTTTTACACCGACAGGAGGATCAACCCTGGCAGGTGCTACTTTAAGTGATGTGGAAAGAGATCCCAACCTGAAACCTGAAACTACGCAAGAGGTTGAGGCGGGGTTTGACAGCAGGCTTTTCAATGACAGGCTTTCATTGAATGTCACTGTATATAAGCGGCTTTCGAAAGATGAAATAGCAGGTGTTTCTCTGCCGGAGGAATCAGGATTTGAATTGTTTTTTACCAACTTCGGTGAAGTTTCCAATAAAGGAATTGAAATCGGACTGGGCGTTACACCTATTAAAACGGTCAACGGATTCCAGTGGGATATTTTTGGCACATTTACCCATAATAAAAATGTTGTGGAAAAATTACGGCCGGGAGTAGATGAAATTACCATTGACCCCGGATCTTCTTTTGCCGGCAGTGTTTCTGCCGTACTCAGACCCGGCCAGGAGTACGGATTACTGAAAGGTTCTGTGGATAACAGGGACCAGGATGGTAATCTTTTGATTGATCCATCCAACGGGTTAATGATCCGTTCCCTTGAGACACAAATAATTGGAAATCCGAATCCTGATTTCATTGTTGGCATTACCAATACTGTTAAATACAAAGGCTTCACCCTTAATGCAGTATTCGATTGGAAACAGGGAGGTGATATGTATTCCAATACCATTAATACGATGCTGGGAAGAGGCGTATTAAAATCCAGTGAGGACCGTGAAATTGACCGGATCATTCCGGGAGTCTATGGTGATCCCAATACACATGAACCCATCCGAAATGAAAACGGTGACAAGATCAAGAACCAAACCATGGTAGAAACAAATGCATTATGGTTCGGTGAATCTTTTGGTATAAACGGCGCAGATGAATGGGCGGTATTTGACGCCACCGTTTTCAGGTTGAGGGAAGTAACCTTCGGATATGACCTGCCGGAAGCATGGATCGCTAAAACTCCTTTCAGCAGAATTAACCTTTCTCTTTCGGGAAGGAATTTATGGTACCTGGCTCCGGGATTCCCGAAAGACACAAACTTCGACCCGGAAGTAAATCAGTTCGGCGCTACCAACAAGCAGGGTATAGAATATTCTGCAACTCCTTCGGTAAAAAGGTATGCTGTAAGTCTTAGTGCAACATTTTAATTAGGTTAAAGCGAATGATGATCACAATGAAAAAAATAATATACGGATTAATAGCAGGGTTTTTTATAGCCGCCATGGCAGGCTGTAATAATTACCTGGACATCAATACGGATCCGAATAATCCTACGGATG
>CAYNCU010000224.1:0-6621 GCA_964395765.1 uncultured Roseivirgaceae bacterium
TTTCCATAGAAGCAATGAAGTGTATCGGCAGCCGGATTTTCGAGGATACGAAGACCGGTTTTGCAATTGACCATGATATTATTATAAGAGTACCCTCTTGCACCTTGTTCATAGTCAACGTTGGCTCCCCTGTCAGGGTCAACACTTCTCCATCCACCGGCTATATACGTATTGTTGTACATATTAACATTGGTCTGGGTGGATCCGTAAGTCCCTTTATTCGATGCCTTGGTACCACCTTTTGCAGTTCCTACAATAAGATTGAAGGCCATATCACCAACAGATGAGTTTTTGACATTGAAGCAATCGCCGTCGTTATAAGCCAGTTTTTCAACCGTATTTCTCATAATAGAAAATTTTCCCCCGTTCATTCTGACAGCATCGGTGGTTGACCCGTATATCCAGGAATCTTCCAGGATTAAAAATCCGTTAGGATTTTGAAAATGAATTACAAACAAGTCATCTCCGGAGGTATAGCCTACCGGAGGATTGTCTGCCGGAGCAGTTCCACCGGCAAAATCAAGGTGTGTCCATTTAATATCCACCAGCGTGGCTGTTGTGTCACATTGGATTCCGCCCCATAATTTTCCGTCCGGTTTAAGTCCGGGGTCGGTGTTGGGGTCCTGTAAGGTGGTTAACTTATAATTACCGGGATTATTATAAGCATCTTCTCCGGTAATCCAGTTTGGATTGTCTTTAGTCCCTAGCGAAATAAATGCCCCTTTTACAATTATTTGAGCGCTGGGGTTTTGGGCTAATAACTTTACACCACTTTGCATCAATAAAGTATCGCCTTCATTTATCGTAATCTGACTGCTGAAATAATAGGTTGTACCCGTAGTCATGGTCCCTTTCACACTACCCGATAAGGTGGTGCCGGTTATGAGTTGCCCCACCTGTTTTTGAGGTTGTGAAATGTTAACCTTATCATTTTTGCTGCACGACGTTATGGCTGCGGCCGCTAATACCACAAGACCAAAGTAGATTCCTCTTTTCATAATTTAATTTTTTTAATTGATGTTTTGGTTATTTAAAAGCCAGATTATTAAACCGGATACCAAACATGAAACTTTGCCCATAAGTATCTTTCTGGACCGTTACACGATCATCCCGGGTTTGAAAGGGTAGCGCAAACTTGCCCGTTTTGTATGCATTGGGCTGAAGAATCTCCACCAGAACAGGTGAATTTAAAATGTTGTTTATCTTGCAATAAAGCGTAAGATAACGGAGCACCCGCTTTTCAATGGAGAATCCCAGTTGGGAGGTACTTCTTTGCCAATAGTCAAGACCTTTATAAGGTGAAATGAAGGTTATATTTTTCCCCGTATATACCAATGCCAGTTGAGCGTTCAATCCTGATTTTGGATTTTTATAAAGAAGAGAAATGTTGCCGATATGAGGCGACTGTCCACCCAGCGGACCCGTCTCGGTGGTTTTTTCTGCGACAAAATTGGAATCATAATATAATTTGGGCCGGGTGACCCTGGAGTGTGTATAGGTATAATTACCGGAAACCCCTACGTGTCCCCAGAATTTTGACACCGCCAGTTCGAGTCCGTAGTTGAGTGCATTATCCGCGTTGATAGGCCACAACGTCGCACTTGATGTGCCGGTAAAACGTATTCCCGTTTCAATCGGGTTGTAGATTTTTTTGTAGAAGGCTCCTAAAAGAATCTGGTCATTCGGATTTGGGAAGTATTCATACCTTAAATCAAAATTATTGGACGTCGCGTGCTTCAGGTTAGGATTACCACTCATGTCGAAATTATCGCCGCGTATCAAATAAGGTACATATTCAAAAAATCCAGGTCGGTTAATTCCGGTAAAATAGGATAAGCGTAAATTTTGTTGATTGGAAAGTATATATTTCAAATGCAAACCGGGCAGGATATCCTGGTATTTAACAGTCCCAACAGCACCGGCCGCGATCTTCGGATCCTGCGCTGTTTGCCAGCCTTGTTCCGAATTTTCGATTCGCACACCTCCTAAAACGGAGAATTTTTCATGCATTAAAACAGTTGCCTGAAAATAATAGGCCAGGATCTTTTCCGAAGCTGAGTAGGTCAATGGGTTGATGGGATTTCCCTGCCCAGCGGTTACGCCATTAAACTGAAATTTATCGGGAGTCAGGCTCCCGTCAAAAACTACGGGCTGTCCGGTAGCCGATGTTTTAGGAATGAGATCCCATTCGTTGTAATGGTTGTTCCTTGATTTATCCCTGTACAAACCTCCGGTTGCCAGGGTAACCTCTTGCCCCCATAGCCGGAGGTGATAATTCACGTCAAGATAACCGGCTAGGTCTTTATCCGAATTTCTTGTCCATATCCTGTAAAAAGGAATATTTAAAACCTGCGGCGTGGCTATTTGATTATGATTAATATCAAAGCCTACCTGCTGAACAGTCTGATATTCGGACCAATCGGGAAGAGAATTATTGGCCAGTGAATAAACTCCCGACCAGTTAAGCTTGAAATTTTTCAGGAGGGTATGTTCGCCCTGCAGGGTGGAATTATAAATGCTTTGATTTTGAATTCTGGAGCGCCATAACAGGTACGTATTTCCTGTTCCTACCCCGTCCCTTCCGATCGACAGACTGGTATCGATGGAATAACGATATTCCACCTCACTCATATTAAGGTAAAGGTTATAGAGACTTATTTTATTATTAGCATCGAAGACGTAATCGATTTTGGAATGTAACCCATAGCGTACACTTTGTTTATTGTATTGCCTTATGTAGATATCGTCAAAGGAAGGAACATTGCCGGGTTGAGGCTGGTTCTCAGGCCTGAGCCAGACGCGGTCCGATCCTTTATATTCATTTTGATAACTTCCGGCTATCAGGATCCCCAGGTTTTTATTTTTGAGAAACCGATCCCCGATAGAAAAACCGAATATTTTATCATAAGGCAGTTTCCGCGGGTTATAATTGAAATTCTTATAGGTAAAATCATCAGGCGTGGCCTGATAGGAGGAACCATTGATATCGACTGGCGATTTATCACTCACCGTATGTTTGTCAAAATTCGCATACTTTCTTTGGGTCAGTAATTCACTAAAGCCCGAACCTATATTGGCATTTAGGGTCAAGGTATCGGGTGCATCTTTCATGACCAGGTTCATGGCACCGCCAATGGCATCTCCTTCCATGTTAGGGGTAAGTGCCTTGATTACTTCCAGTCTTTCCAGGAGATCCGCCGGAAACATATCCATTGGCACATAACGGTACTGGTCATTAGGACTGGGAATTTTTATGCCGTTCACCAGTGTATAATTATACCGACGGTCCATGCCCCGGATTATCGCATATCTCGCTTCTCCGCTGCTTGTCCTTTCTACCGAAACTCCTGACATCCTTTGCAGCACACTGGCAGTTGTGTTATCCGGTAACAGCTGAATAGTTTTGGCTGAAATGACATTCAGAACCTTGTCAGATTTTTTTTCCAGGGACTTCGCATACTCATTCGACTCCTTATCATAAGAAGCTTTCACTTCGATCTGGTTTAAATAAGTATATTCCGGCTTCAGACTGAAATTCACTGTAACTATATCATTATCATCCGAAACCGTAATGTTCGTTTCCTCTGTCTCATAACTGATAAAGGAAACTACGAGGGTAAACGACCCGGGATTAATATTTTTGAGGGTATAGGATCCGTCCAGCCCGGAAATATCATAAATCTTATTGTTTTGTTTTACATATACTTCCGCTCCCGTGAGGGGATCTTTGGAATCAGCTTCCGTCACATGACCTTTAATGGTGGCTGCCTTGATTTTCGATATTATTGTTGTGGAGAAAATGATAAAAATCACTATGCTAATAACCAAATACCTCCCCATTCTTTAATTTCTTTTAGGTTTCAAATACAGTTGCGAATAATGAAATGTATGCTCTCCCATAATCTTTATCGTGCCTCATTTTGCAACTTTTCATAAGACAGGTTAAATCAATTTCATAAATAGGTTATAGGGTATTCCTGAATACACGTTCCCTTGATTCACAGAAATTAATTTATCTACAATAGAGCCTCTTTCGAAGTAATGAATTTAAATTGAGGCCGTTATGAAATTGTTAACCCCCTGTTATTTATTGATGACACCGATTTTAATTTTGCAGGTAAAAAAATTATCCGGTATTAACTCAATGTTAAGCGGGAAATAAGATTTGGATTTTATAAAATGATGATTATCAGTAAAAAGTAAAAATCCATGTTCCGGGATTTAACGTTTTTTAACAATTATTAAAGCGTCTTAAAATTTCCTTATTTTTTAACCTTCCTGGCAGGAAAAGAGGAGGCCCATCAGGGGTATAAAACCGTCATCGGTCGTTAAAATCATATGATATTGTAATGGGTTTTAGTTAAAATTTTGAAATTAATATTTATCCTTGTCCTCAGTATTTTACCCCCTGATACTTATTTCCTTTGGACATGAAGAATATTCTTCTTGTTGAAGATGAGCAAAACGTAGCCTCCTTTATTAAAAAAGGGCTCGAAGAGGAAGGATATAATACAATCATTGCCTATGACGGCGCATCGTGTCTTGATATTATTACCCATAAAATGATTGACCTGGTCATCCTTGATGTGATATTACCTGGATTGAGTGGTTTCGAAGTCTGTAAAAAAATCAGGGATATTGGGTTGAAAGAATTACCGGTCATTATGCTTACTGCCCTGGGCACTACCGATAATATTGTCCGGGGCCTCGACGCAGGGGCAGATGATTACCTGGTTAAGCCTTTTAAATTCAAGGAATTGCTTGCCAGGATAAGGGCATTAACCAGGCGGAAAAATTTATCCGATCAGGTGCAACCTGTACTCACTATCGCCGACCTGGAACTGGACCTGAATGCCAAGATTATTAAGAGGGCCGGAAGCGAGATCAAGTTGACTTCAACAGAGTACCGGCTGCTTGAATATTTCATGAAAAACCAGCGAAAAGTATTGTCAAGGATCGATCTTCTTGAAAATGTATGGGATATCAATTTCAATATGGGGACCAACGTGGTTGACGTATATGTAAATTATTTGCGAAATAAAATCGACAAAGAGTTTAATCCAAAATTGATACACACTGTTATAGGAATGGGTTACATCATGAAAGAATAAGTTTAAGCTCATGAAAATAAGAAATAAAATCACGCTTTTGTTTGTCCTGCTGGCCGGTTCCCTTTTGTTCGGAATATTTGTGTTTGTTTATTATTTCGCCTATCACTATACTGAAAACGAATTTTTTCTAAGGCTGAAGGAAAGGACAAACATCGTGGCGCAGTCCTATCTGGAAAAGGATGAACTGAGTGCTCACATTTATAATGAAATTATTCAGAAACATCTCCAGAAGTTGCCCGACGAACAGGAGCAGTTGATTAAAGTGGATATCCCCACCCGGACCATTGAGAAGGATTCGGCCATAATGCTGCCTAAAAATTTTATCAATGATATTTTCACCGATAAATATGCTCAGATGAAAGTCGCCGGCACTTATTTTTCCGGCCTTTTATATCCTGATAATCAGGGAGATTTCATTATCGTGGTATCAGCCAATAACAAATATGGAACCGCCATGATGATTGATCTCAGGAATGTGCTTGTTATAGCCTTATTCTGGGGGCTGGGTGCAATATTTATTATCGGACGTTATTATGCCGGCAAGGTGTTGAACCCGATTACGGAGATTACCGAAAAAGCGAATAATATTAGTGTATCCAACCTTCATCTCCGTTTACAAACCGGTAAGAATAAAGATGAACTTAACCAACTGGCGGTAACTTTCAACAAAATGCTTGAGCGGCTTGAAATCGCCTTTGAAATGCAGAATAATTTTGTGAATAATGCTTCCCATGAATTGAGGACCCCGCTTACCGCTATATTAGGCGAGATTGAAATAACACTCAACCGACAACGGAGCCCCGAGGAATACAGGGAATCTTTGAATACTATAGAAAAGGAAGCCCATCGGCTTGATCTGTTGGTGAACAGCCTTTTGAAACTGGCACAGGCCGATACCGATGAAAAAGGCCTGCTGGTTGAACCGATCCGGATCGATGCATTGCTTGAAAATGTAAAATCAATCCTTGACAATACTAATCCCGGTAATCGTGTTACCATTGATTTTAACAGTTTGCCTTATCATTCCGAGGCCCTCGTAATCCAGGGAAACCAGAATTTACTGAATATTGCCATCAATAATATTCTTGATAATGCATGTAAATTTTCAAAGAATAATCAGGTATTTATTAAAATATCCACGGAAGAAAAACAGGTAAGTATCAGCATTAAAGACCAGGGAGTCGGAATACCTGCCGATGATCTCAATAATGTTTCAGTCCCGTTTTTCCGGGCTTCCAATGCCCGGGAATTTAAGGGTTTTGGTGTCGGCCTCGCCCTGGCCCTGAAAATCATAAAATTACATGGCGGTACAATGTCAATTACCTCGGAATTAATGAAGGGTACAGAGGTTAAAATCATATTTCCGAACCGCCCGGTTTTATCCGCTGCCTGAGAAAAAAAGGCTTGAATTCTAATGCCGTTCTAATCCCGTTCTTATTGTGTTCTTAGAATGTGGGTATATCATTGCATCTTGTTTAAATCATTATTTATGAAAAAGAAAACGCTGTTG
>CAYNCU010000225.1:0-6609 GCA_964395765.1 uncultured Roseivirgaceae bacterium
TTCCCTGGGGGAAGAAGATCTTGCCGGCTATTTCAACCGTTTCATCGGTAATTCTCAAAATTACCTAAGTCATCATTTTATGGCCATATTAGGTTTGAAGAACAGCAGACCTATCACTAAATCCGGAACCCTTACCCTTATGCTCTATGCTGTTTTTCTATTGGGTATGATCATGGCTTACCGACAAAATAAATTCTGGTTTTTCGTGGGATTGTATATTATTGTCGGGTGTGGGATTACGTTTGTTATCCTGCAGTTGTTCTGGAATCAGGATCGGCTGATATTGATCTTTACCCCCCTGATACTTACTTTTTTCGTATATACATTTTACAATTTCTTTAATATTCAATTAAAAAAATTCAAATTTTTCGTTCCGACTTTCCTGATCATTATTCTACTTGCCAATACCGGAAAAACGCTGGCAAAAATTCCTGAAACAATAACTGCATTGAATCACTATATGAAAGGTGACCGGTTATACGGATATTCGACAGACTGGATCAATTATCTTGAAATGGTGCAATGGTGTGCGCATAATTTACCGGACAGCGATTACGTAGCCTGCCGGAAACCCGGTATGGCCTTTATCTACAGCGGCGGCAGGGAGTTTTACGGAATTTATAATGTCCCTTCAAACGACGCGGCGGACTTGTATAAGCGATTAAAAGATGCGGGGGTAAGGTATGTAATTGTTGCAAATTTGCTTTTCAATCCGGATGAGCCAAACGGTCGTATCATCACTACAATTCATCGTTATCTTTCCATTATAAATACAGCGTATCCCGACAAACTTGAATTTGTTCATAAAATCGGCGGGCAAACTCCTGCTTTTTTATATAAACTGAAATAAGCTGACGCTGATCGTCACCATAAAATATTTATGTATTTAGACCAGGAAAAATATATACAAACCAGGGAATATTTTAATAAGTCCGCGGGCAATTGGGAAAAGTACAGGAAGAAACGAACCTATTACTGGCATTCGATCACCTCTAATATCGGATATTTCATGCAGGATGATTGCAGTGTGCTGGAAATCGGATGTGGTTCCGGTGATTTGCTCCATGACATCAGGGGCGGAAGAAAAGTAGGAATTGATTACAGTGAAAAATTAATCGCGCTGGCCCGCGAGAAATATAAGGATATTGAGTTTCATATCATGGAAGCCGAAAATATTACCCTTCATGCAAAATTCGATGTGATTATCCTTTCCAATGTAATCGGATATTTCCAGGATATTGAACATGTATTTCTGAAACTGGTAAACCTCTCCCATCACAGAACACGGATAATCGTTACCTATTATAATAAGCTTTGGGAATCATTAATAAAACTGGCCGAATGGATCGGGATAAAAAGAAAATCCCCCGAACAAAACTGGCTTACCAATCACGATATTATCAATCTTTTGTACCTGGCCGGGTTTGAAACCTACCGGAATAACAAGAACATGCTGATCCCGTTCAACATTCCTCTTGTCAGCGCCTTCCTCAACAAATTTCTTTCCAGGATCTGGCTGTTCAATACATTTTCACTTAACCGGTATGTTTTCGCACGACCCTTTCAAAGGATTCATTCCAGGGAAGAAATGGACTCCCTATACAGTACTTCGGTTGTCATTCCCGCCAGGAATGAAAGTGGCAACCTGGAAAGCGCATTAAAAAGGATGCCTGCACTTGGAAAAAACCTGGAGATAATATTCGTTGAAGGGCATTCGACCGACAATACCTGGGAAACGATACAACATCTTCAGGAGGTATATAGCAATCAATTTGATATTAAAGTTGCCAGGCAGGAAGGCAAAGGGAAAGGCGATGCTGTACGAATGGGTTTTGATATGGCCAAAGGAGACATCCTTATGATTCTTGATGCCGACCTGACTGTACCTCCGGAGGATCTTCCCAAATTTTATTACGCCCTCGCTTCCGGGAAAGGAGAATTTATTAATGGAAGCAGGTTAATTTACCCAATGGAAAAAAAGGCTATGCGAAAATTAAATACGCTGGGCAATAAATTTTTCAGTTACGTGTTTTCCTGGTTGCTTGAACAACCGGTAAACGACTCCCTGTGCGGCACTAAGGTCATGTTCCGGCAGGATTATGAAAACCTTAAGAAAAACAGGAAATTCTTCGGAGAATTCGATCCTTTCGGGGATTTCGACCTGCTTTTCGGAGCCTACAAGCTGAACCTGAAAATTATTGACCTCCCGATCAGTTACCGGGAACGAATTTATGGCCAAACGAATATTTCAAGATTTACCCATGGGTTTTTATTACTTCGCATGGCTTTTTATGCCGCTTTAAAAATAAAATTCTGGTAATCGGGTAGGATGAAAAGGTAGTGCAACAAGAGATTAAAAATACAACAGTGATCGATGCCCCGGTATCCATAGTCTGGGAAAACCTGACTAATCCGAAACGAATGAAACTCTGGATGGGCGAACCGGAAATGAATCTTGAAATTATTTCCAGCTGGAAAGCCGGACAGCCGATTATTATCAAAGGTTTTCATCATGTAAAATTCGAAAACAAGGGTAAACTTCTTACGAAGGAAGTTAACAGGATCCTTAAATACAATTATATAAGTTCCATTTCCAGGCTTACCGATCAACCCGAAAACTATACCGTTGTTGAATTCCAGCTCATTCCAATGGAAAATAGAACTAATTTAATACTGACACTCAGCAATTTCCCAACTGAATCCATATTCCGGCATGTGGATTTTTACTGGAAGGGAACAATTAAAATTCTTAAAGATTCAATTGAAAAAAGGATTCATTAATTTTAAATATCAGGCCCAAGAATTCATTTATGTATAAAAACAATACTTCCTTATATTTACCGATCCGATGAAAAAACTATCGCGCTTATTTGATCAGAACCGTGCCTGGGCGGAAAAGGTTGTAAAAGACAATCCCGGGTTTTTTAAAGCCTTATCCAAACAGCAGGCGCCGGAATATTTATGGATAGGATGTGCCGACAGCCGTGTTCCTGCCAATGAAATCGTTAACTTGCTGCCCGGTGAATTATTCGTTCACAGGAATGTTGCCAATCTTGTAAAACATTCTGACCTGAATTGTCTTTCCGTATTACAATTTGCCATCGACATTTTAAAAGTAAAACATGTGATTGTCTGCGGGCATTATGGCTGTGGCGGGGTAAAAGCAGCCATGGAAAACGAACCTCACGGCCTGGTGGATAACTGGATCAGAAGCATCAGGGATCTTTACATCAAAAACGGTCAATATCTTTCCTCCATGGAATCCCCGGAGCAGAAAACCAATAAACTTTGTGAATTAAACGTGATCGAACAGGTTTACAATGTATGCCAGACAACGATAGTTCAGGATGCCTGGAAACGAAACCAGCCCTTATCCATCCATGGGTGGATATATAGTCTTGAAAACGGCTTACTCAGGGATCTTGATGTTTGTATTTCTTCCAATGAAGAAATTGAAATTTTGCCTTTGCAACATTAATTTATTGAAACTATTTTTAAACCTCATTAAAGCAACGTAGGGATTGGATACAGCGAGCCAAATTTTTAGCAAGCAATACCTGATACTGGTTGATGAGAACGATCGCCAATGGGGAAAACTTGAAAAACTTGAAGTCCACCAGCTCGGATTGTTGCACCGGGCATTTTCTGTATTCATTTTTAATACCCGGGGCGATCTTTTAATACAACAACGAAATGAAAAAAAATATCATTCCGGTGGCCTATGGTCGAATGCCTGTTGCAGCCATCCTTTATGGGGAGAGGAGGTTAAAGATGCAGTTAACAGAAGATTGCTGGAAGAATTAGGGTTAAAAATCAAAACAGAGTTCCTTTTCAGCATCATTTATAATATTAAACTCGACCATGGACTGATTGAACATGAATTTGATCATGTTTACCTTGGGATCACTGATACCATTCCAACTCCCGATCCTGCTGAAATTACCGATTTAAAGTTTGTAAACATCAATGACCTTGAAGATAATATGAAAGCCAAACCTCATCTATATACAGAATGGTTAAAAATTATATTTGATCAACTTGTCCAAAATGAAAAAGTAAAATCTATCGTTCAAAGAAACCCCATTTAAAAAGCATTCCCTAAAAATAATATAAGGTTTGAGAATCTGGACTCTTCATCCGAAGTATCTCGACGCCAAGGGCCTGGTTGCGCTTTGGCGTGAAAGTCTGCTTGCCCGTCATGTATTGTTGGGCAAAACCAGGGGATACCGGAACCATCCACAGCTAATACGATTCAGGCAAAACGAAAACCCGGTCAATTGTATCGACTTATATCTGTCTGCCGTTTTCCGTGAAGCCCTCGTGAGGGGATATCACTTCAATAAGGAAAAATTGAATCGTGAATTAACGCCTGCTAAAATAAAGGTTACGAGCGGCCAGGTTCATTATGAAGTAAAACACCTCATGAATAAGCTTAGAAAACGGGATAAGGAAAAATTCAAGCAGCTTTCCGGAGTAAAATTGTTCAAAGTACACCCTCTTTTCAAAGTAACGAGCGGCAACATTGAAAGCTGGGAAGTGGTTTAGATTTCAGGTTAACTTTCTTCTATACCTTTGGAACCTCCCTCACTTTTTATTAAATTTCAAAATTCTTTAGTATCATTTATAATAAAATGTTTCAATATCCTTTAACCATAAACAAGAATGGAAAAAACATTTAAGCCTGCAGGGTATAATTCGGTTTCACCCTATTTCGTGGTAAAAGGCGCAAACAGGATGATCGAATTATTGAAGGCCCTGTTCAATGCGGAAGAATTAAGGCGTTATGATAATCCTGACGGCACCATCATGCATGTGGAACTCAGGATTGACGATTCGGTAATTATGATGGGCGATGCAAGCGATCAATTTCCTCCCAACATTCACCTGATGCATGTTTATGTTCCTGATACTGATGAAACCTATAAAAAGGCCCTGGAATCAGGATGCACATCCGTTGAAGAGCCAAAAACAAGACCGGGAGATCCTGACCGCCGGGGGAGTTTTATGGATTTTGCAGGTAATACATGGGCGATCGGTACCCAGCAGTCAGCCGGAAATTAATATTCATTTATCAATAGACTGATTTTTATATAATATGAGTAACCTGTTAATTGCAAGGGCCTCGATAATAATCAATGCGGAAGTTTCTCGCGTATGGGATGCCCTGGTCAATCCTGAAATAATTAAAAAATACATGTTCGGAACCACGGTTATTTCCAACTGGCATGAAGGGAGTCCCATTCTATGGAAAGGAGAATGGCAGGGAAAACCATACGAAGACAAGGGAGAAATAATCAGTTTTAAAAAAGGCAAATTGATAAAATACACTCATTTCAGTCCCATGACCGGACTTCCTGATTCTCCTGAAAATTATCACACGGTAACGGTTGAACTTACCGTCGAAAATTCAGGGGTTTTGGTATCCTTATCACAGGATAATAATCCCGATGAGACTTTCAGGGAACATTCGGAACAAAACTGGAAGATGATGCTTAAATCGCTTAAAGATTGCGTCGAACAATCCGGATCGGTTTAGCATTGAAATATAAAACGGGTATTGCAACCCATGCAATACCCGTCTTTGGCAAGCTTACTTAGTAAATCAGGTGTCAAGACCCGAATCTCACCGCCCGATTTTCCTTTATTACCCTAAAATACCATTCAGTATAATTGATAATGATACATCTGCGCCTGCAGTAACTTTAATATTGTCGACGGCAATTCCACTGGCGGATGATATATCCAGCATTGTATCAAAGGAGGCGCTTCCGTCCGTGTTTTTTCTATACTGGGCAAAATGGAGCTCATAATCTCCTTCATTCATAAAAGAAAGAGAATAGCTACCATTTACTGAGCCTTCCACTTTATCACTGTTTATTGCATTTGCAAATAACACCCCTTCAGAATTTGGAGTTGTTTCCGTATTCATATTGAATTCACCCTTTTTATAGACGTAGGCAACTACTTCCTCATCAGAACCGATGGTTCCGGAGTAAGTTCCTTCAATTTTTCCCGTCATATCCTTCTGAACGACCCTTACAGCAGAATTCAGGTTGTCTTGAGTAACAAATGAAAAATCTTCAGCTCCGGAAGTGGGTCGTACCACGGCTTTTCTTAAATCAAAATCAATCACCATATCCGAACTTTGATTGGCCGGAACATTAAATTTTCCAGGGGCCGTAATTGAAAGGGTACTACCCGTAGCTGAAGACAAATTTACTTTTCCATTATCCGTTAAAACATAACAACCAGGCGAATTGCCATCCTGATCATTATCCCGATCAAGTACCAGTTCAACATTATCATAGGCCCCGGCATTAATATCACCCGTGGCCAACAATTTGGTCTGGCCGTTCTGATAATCCATGAGGTTGATGGTTTGTTTGGTGAAGCCTTTAACAGCTTGCCCGTTAATTTTTATTTCAGCTACGGTGACAAAAACACCTTTAACATTCATATTATCCACGGCAGCATCCGTCAAATAAAAATAGGCAGATCCTTTTTCATTACTTGTATCATCTTTAGAACAAGATGATAAAAGTGCTATAGACAATAGCAATATCATTTGAGACATATAAATTGATTTCCTGTTCATGGCATTTAAGTTTT
>CAYNCU010000226.1:0-6460 GCA_964395765.1 uncultured Roseivirgaceae bacterium
GGTTTTAATGTATTGTCGGCAGAGGCAGGAGGACCGGCCGGGTACCTGGAGGCTTGCCCGGATTGTAACGGTACGGGGTTGATCGCCTGCAGTCATTGTAACGGAACCGGAATCATAAAGTGCATGAATTGTGACGGAACCGGATATGTGCAATGCCCTTCATGCCATGGAACAGGGCGCTTCGGAAACATGACCTGCATGTTCTGTAACGGAACGGGCAAAGTTGAATGCAATATGTGCCAGGGTAAGGGAGGAAGTTTTTGTAATTATTGTTCGGGAATCGGCTACAGCATTTGCCAGAAATGCAACGGTACGGGGCTCTTGTTCGTAATGGGAACGCCGCCTCCGGTGGCTACGGACAATAATTATAATTCACATGAACAGGGGTCGTATCAGTCTCAGGCTAACCGGGACGGTCATGATGACCATAATCACCAGGGTGGAAATAACCGGGATTACGGATCCGAATCTTATTCTTCCCACAATGAAAAAGATCATTCATACCAGAACGGGAAAGGATATCCTGATAAACCAATGCGAGCTGAAGACATAATCGACCGGTTCATCGATAATACCGGGGGAGCGGACCAATGGAACAAAATTCATACATTGACCCGCGAAGTCAATGAAAAAATGCATGGTCCTGACGATAGAGATTCAGAACGAATTATTGAACGAAAGGATTCATTATATTATAAATGGCCCGACAGGCAAAGGAGGGTGAATGACTACACTGGAAGAACTTCTGTGGAAGCTTATGATGGAAGGGACGCCTGGAGAATGTCGCTGAGCGCTCATGATCCGGGGCCACATAAGGTCCAGTGGTCACATGCTATGATATTTAATTTCAATACAAAGACCCTGGATTTCCTGAATTATGCCCAAAAAGGAAGCCAGGTCCAGTGGACCGGCTTTGATAATGTTGAAGGGGAAGCCGTTGATGTGTTGAAAATGAATCATGAAAACGGAACCTGGGAGTATGATTACTTTGACCGGGATTCCTATTACCTGGTATATTTGAAATTTTTTGAGCCGGTTCCGGGCAAGCCGGATGAAGAAACCGACATCCGTTTGGGGGATTACCATCGCGTGGAAGGACTCATGTTCCCATTCTACGCGGAAATCAGTTCCGATCGTATGCATACGGAATATTATACTATGGATATTCAGATCAACCTTCCCCTTGATGATTCTCTGTTCCTGTTTCCCGGGAATTACAGGGAGCATGGGAAGTGATCGAATGCAAAATTTAAGGGACCGTTAAAAATGATTTCATTTTCTTTTCGCGTTTAAAGGCAAGGCATGGAAAGTATTCATAATAGAACTGGAAAAGAAACCTGTTAAAGGAACCGATTCCGGGCGTCCGGCAAGCAGTATGAATCCACAAGGCTACTGCGTAGAATGCCAGACCTATTGGCAAAGCAATCCTCAAGTAATAGGCCAGATGAAATTAATTTTATCTTCTTCACGCCCCTGACAGGTTGTGTCGGGATTTAAATGTCCGGAAAGGCAATATTTTATTTCAATTATTTTCCTGTCCCCATTGTCATCGGGCATTCCCGATTTGTGGATACACACCGGAATTATTATCTTGCTGGTAAGACACAGGATATCTTATAGTTGATTTTTACCTGCCAAACATTTTTAAAATGAAATATTTATTATTTAGTCTTACCTTTTATTTCATCCTTTTGCAATATCAAACAGGTTTTGGAATGAGTAACGCCCCCGGGGCGTCTTATTATACGGAAAAACCCGATGACCCTGAGGCGGTTTATTTCACACCGGAAAATTTTAAAATTTCCGCCGACGGGAAAACGGACGTAACGGCGGAACTTCAAAAAGCGATCAACGACCTGAAGCAGGAAAAAAATTTCGGGATCCTATTCATCCCGCAGGGAAAATACCTCATCAGCAAAACCATTTATATACCCAAAGCCATACGGCTGATCGGGTACGGGCAACAAAGACCGGAATTTATTCTTGCCAATAATGACCCGCTCTATCAGAAGGAACCCCCTGATGATAAAGGCCATGCCGTTTACATGTTCTGGTTCACTTCACGGAGTATGGAAAGCAACGACACTTCAGTTCCGGATGCCAGCGCCGGCACCTTCTACAGCGCCTTTTCCAACATTAACCTTTCGACCGGAACGGGAAACCCGGCCGCAGTGGCCTTGCGAATTCATTTCGCGCAGCACAGTTTCATATCTCACTGCGATATTCATATCGGTGACAGCAAGGCAGGCATATTCGATGTGGGTAATTTCATGCAGGACGTCCGATTTTTCGGCGGTGATTACGGAATTCTAACTACCAAGACTTCACCCGGCTGGCAGTTTACCATGCTCGACACATGGTTCGAAGACCAGAAGAAGGCGGCCATCTATACCCAGGAAGCGGGCCTGACAATCATTCGCATGCAGGCAGAAAATGTGCCGCATGTGGTGGAGATACGCCCGGACTACTGGGAGAAGCTGTTCATGCAGGATTGTCGCTTTTCGGATGTGAAAGAATCAGCCGTCGTGATCAGTGATGAAAACAATGCTTATAATTCGATCAGCCTCCTGAATATCGATTGTAAAAATGTGCCGGTGCTGGCATCCTACCGGAAAAGCGGGACCACCACGGCAGGGAAAGGCAAATTATACAAAGTCGATAAATTTGTTTACGGCCTGCAAATAGACAGCCTCGGCGCGATACCGGTCAATAAAACCACGCTGGATATGGAAGCGCTTACCAGTCTTCCCGATCCCGTGCCTTCCGATATTCCCGACCTTCCCCCGATGAGCGAATGGGTGAATTTGAAAACATTGGGAGCGGTAGGAGACGATTCGACGGATAACACTGATGTCTTGCAGAAGGCCATCGATGAACACCGTGTCATTTATATTCCGCAGGGCTGGTACCGGATTACACGACCTGTGAAGCTAAAAGCCAATACGGTAATGATCGGCCTTAGCCCGATCGCCACACAACTTATCATTCATGACAATACGCCGGCCTTCAGCGGATTCGGCAGCCCGGTGCCCATGCTGGAAGTGCCGGGCGGAGGAAATGCAATCATCACCGGCATCGGTATCTCCACCGGCGATTACAACTCCAGGGCCCTGGCCTGCAAATGGATGGGCGGACCCGGGAGCTATATGAATGATGTGAAGTTCCTTGGCGGTCATGGCGACATGGACAGAGGCCCTGTACAGCCTTATGTAAGAAGGCCTCGTACATTTACACGGGAAAGCCGCATCCGGCCCGGAACCGACCCGGCCTGGGACCGCCAATACTGGAGCCTCTGGATCACCGACGGGGGAGGCGGCGTGTTCTCCGATATCTGGACAGCCAGCACGTATGCAGTGAACGGAATTTATGTTGACAATACGAAAACGCCGGGAAAGATATATGAATTATCGGTGGAACATCATGTACGGAATGAAGTCCGTTTCAACAAGGTGAGTAACTGGAAAGTTTATGCCCTGCAGTGCGAAGAAGAAAGCCGCGAGAGCCCGGACTGCCAGCCCATAGAAATAGAAGCATCACACCACCTGTTGTTCGCCAACCTTTATACTTTCCGGGTGATCCGGATGACCACGCCCTATCCCTGGGCCGTCCGCACCTGGAACAGCCATGACATCGAAGTTCTGAATTTCCACAATTATACTCAGATCAAGTACACCACCACGAATTCATTTTATGATATTAATTCCGACACACAGGTCCGGCCATGGGAGTTTGCCCGCTTGCATATCGGCGACCGCCTTCCCCCGCGAAAGGAAAGTGGCAGGGTGGAGGAGATCGCTAAAGGCTTTGAGTTTGCCGACGGCGCCTGCTCCGACAGCAAGGGAAATGTATATTTCTGCGAGTCGAGGTTGAAGCGGATCTATAAATGGTCGGCACAAGACGGAAACGTGAGCCTCGTTGCCGATTTCCAGTGGGAGCCGCAGTCGCTGGCCTGCGATTCCAAAGACAACCTGCTCGTTGTGTTCCGCTACGATCCCCAGCCCGGCTACATGATTGACGGGAAACAGGAAGCCTTTCACAATCCCCCCGATGCTTCAGGTACTTCCTTCAGCGGATGGGGAAATTCAGGATTTGCCATCCGGGTATACAGCATCAATCCCGATAACCCGGAAGAAAGCATACAAAAATTACCGATGCAGAAAATGGGTTCCGTCGACCCAGTATACAAAGCATTGTATCCTTCCAACCGCTGGCGGGATTCGCACGACTTCAACGAGATCTCCGTGGCGAAACCCGAAGAATGTTACGTTGCCCCGGACGGCAGGACGATCATCCCCGTCTGTTACGACCTGGCGCGTGCCTGTGCGCTTGTGGGAGCCTTCCCGGGAAAGCCCCTCTATGCGACCAACGAATACGACAAACGCGTGGTGCGTTTTGATGTCGATGTCATGGGTTATGTTTCCCATCTGACCTACTTCGCCGAGAAAGGGGAGTTCAGTACGGCCGTCGACAAAGATGGAAATGTATATGTTGCCGACGGAAATATCTATGTCTTTAACCCCGAAGGGAAGCAGATCGATTATATTGAAATCCCGGAAAGACCGACGACGATCACGTTCGGTGGAAAGGAGCATAATACTTTGTTCGTAACGACTTCCGGAATGCTGTTTAAGGTAAACATGAAAAATAAATGAATTTCCTATAAGATTGATTTATAAATTATTGCCCAATTAACGCAGGCTGATCCTGAAATTATATCCGGATCCTATTTTCAGACCTTAAATTTTTTTGAGTTTAAGTAATCCTGTTTTATGATTTTTTGCAACAATTAAAAACCAATAAAGCTATGAAAAGAAAAACGATTGAAATCCTATCGAAGATTATCTTTTTTATGATCATCCTGTATCTCCTGAGATGGAGGATAAATGCATCCTTTCCTTTTAAGATGAATCTAATGGTAATCGCAGGTGGAGTATTGTTGACCTACCCTGTTGTTTTAACCGGTAGAAAAATTCTTGATGGGTGCCAGTCATTCTACAGCGTTTCCTGAATAACGACGCTTGTTCATATAGCACTCTTATTTACGCTTGGTGTTCCTCTTACCCGGACGATAATTACTTACCATGACTGGTACGGATGGCATATTCCGGTACCGGCTGTGATCGGTTGGGTGTTGGTCATCATTACCGGAACGGTTGTTTCTTTAACTGTATTGAATCTTGCACTGAAAGGATTGGGGGCGCCATTTTTCATCGCACTAAGCAGGAAGCTGGCCACTGATTGGATGTATGCCCGGACACGAAATTCCATGGTTCTTGCCGTAATGGCCTTTTTGTTGTCGTTGGGGATATGGTTTCAATCCGTATTGTTTGTACTTTGGCACTTATCCTTTTTACGCCAGCCTTGTTATTCTTCGTGAAGGTTTATGAAGAACGGGAGCTGGAGATACGTCTCGGAGTATCCTATCTCGAATATAAATCCCGGACGCCCATGTTATTTCCCGGAAAGCGGAAAGTCTGATCCCCCACTTTCCTATATAGCTGGAAATAAAAATCGGTTTATGTAACTAAAGATACCGTTCCCCTGGACACACAATTTGTACTTTAGACAAAGTAGTGATCCTTATATATTATTAAAAACCTTAAAAACATAAAAATGGAAAAAGTAATTCATTGTCGTGACGTAGGTTTTGATTGCGACGGAGTGATCAGGGCTTCAACAGAAGAAGAAGCGCTGAAATTAGCTGCCGAACATGCCGGCAAGGCGCATGGCGTAAAGGAAGTAAGCCCTGAAATGGTGGAAAAAATCAAATCCGTCATGAAGGAAGAATGATTTTTTTCACCCTTAGGGTGCTTGATTATTCCGGGGTGGGAAGCATGGGATATTCCATGCTTCAAACCGGTAACCTGCTTTCCGGGACAGCCTGGATGTGTGCGATTTAATGTTCCGACTTCCCCCTGCTTAAGGTAGTCATTAAATTATCATTCCAGTCTCCGTCCGCTTTAACTTCCGCCATAGCCCCGAAGGCGAATGCCTCGATGAGGTTATGATTCAAATAAAGGTAGGTTCCCGGTTCCCTGAATTTGTATAATGACGCCACCGCCGATCCGCCCACCACGGACCAGGATTCGTAGCTGGTGCCCGGTTTATCATTGAAGGAGCCGCCCAGCCATACAAGGTCGGCATGTCCGCCGATCAGGTGAATCCGTGTGTCCCTGTTTGCCTGCGAGGTGATGAAAAGCACTTTTTCACCCACCTTAACCTTCAGAGCATTATCGCCGGTACATGCACCTTCATTACCGTTGAAATACAGGTGAGTGGGAATCAGTGTTTTAATGGTTTTCATTAAGCCGCTGAATTGATCGGAAGGCGTATTATACTGGATATAATTGCCGTCCTTATCTTTCGGGAGGTAGTAATCCTGTTCGGCGACGTAAAAGGCCGTGTCATAGTGAATAGGATTTCCGTTTTCATCTTTCAGTCCATCACGGGGCAGTACCAT
>CAYNCU010000227.1:0-6346 GCA_964395765.1 uncultured Roseivirgaceae bacterium
ATGCCCATGCCGCCGCCCTGGGGGAATATTATTTCGGAGAAGAAAAGCTACCTGAAAACTATATTTTCATAACACTGGGTACCGGTGTGGGAGGGGCCGCCATTATCAACCGAAAGGTTTTCAAGGGAGGGGATGGTAACCCGATGGAAATAGGGCATATCATTTCTAAAAGCGGAAAGGAACTGGAGGCGCTCATCGGGAAAGCCGGCCTCCTGGATTTGGTAAATAGTATTCTGAAAAGTAATAAATCCAGCAGCGTTTTAGGTAAGAAGGTCACCGAATGGAATACAAAAGCACTGGTAAAGGCCGCCGAAAATAAAGATAAAATTGCCATTAAAACCTTTAAAAAAGTGGGCAATATCCTGGGTGAAGCCCTGGTCACCGCAGTTCGGATACTGGACATAAAAACGATTATTGTAGGAGGCGGTCTATCAGCCAGTTACGACTATGTATATAAACCAATGTCTAAAGTACTGACCAAGAAACTGACACCTTATTATACCGATAATATGGTAATCATGAAGGCCAACCTGGGAAATAATGCCGGCATTTTAGGCGCGGCTTCTTTGTGCTTTAAATAAGTGTTTTTTAATGGGTCGAGAACCCGCGTTGGGTAAAAATTTCATCACTTAATCCGACTGCGGAAAACCGGATCACCAGCATGTTCGGATTATCCTCCTTTGCAGAGCATAACGGCCCGGGATCAAGATAATAGACGTAAAATTTCTGGTTTCTTTCATATAGCTCAAACCGGTCGGGCTTCCCCAGTGTGGCAGTAATGCGATCTTCCGGTTGCCCCAATAAATCCTGTTTGGAGGATAATACCTGCTCCATCAGCGTTTTACGGTTTCCCTGACATGCATTGCGGTCGGCTATCCACAGCGTGCTGTTAAAATTCCTGATGAGCGGCTTTTGTGAACAGGAAATCAGGGTAAACAAAATACATTCAAGGAATATTATCTTAATATTGAACATAGAACTAACTTTTTGTTTTGACCGCTTCCCGCTTTCAAGGCTAAAATATATCCTCAAGTTCAGTTAATTGGATATTATTGCACAAATATTTATCGCAGGCTTTGCGATCATTCAAATGAATAGTATATGCTGAGGTTTTCCGGTTTTCTGAAAAATGTTTCCATCATTATTCTGACGGTTTCCTTACTTGTTGTTTACGCTTTCCTGGGTCACAGCTCCGGTATCCTTTTCGATAAGAACGGCAGCCCGACGGTGATTATCACTAAAAACCAGTTTTTCTATTATGGTTTTTTTCTTGCCCTGGCTTATAACCTGATATTCCAGTTATTTAAAAATGCATTTCTGAAAGGAATACATACGTCGGGCGATTCTCATAAATCAAAAAATGAATACCGCGAAACTATGATGACCTGGTGGCAATTCCTGGTCATGTCTGTAAATCTGTTCTTTACCTGTTTCATTATATTCACCGGGCTCGCCAACAATGCGGAAAATTATACTTTCAATTCTATTACCTTTATCCCGGTAGTCGGATTGGCGCCTTTGTTCGTTACTGTGCTTTCGTTGCCGTTTATTTATATTCTGATCCTGAAAAATTTGCACGGTAATTCTGCCTGAAACAAGAAGAGAATTCTGATAATCATATTATTTATTAATTGAACTGGAATATTATAAGTATTTGTTAGTCTTCAATTTATATGTGAATCGTTTAACTTTTACTAAAAATTATAGTACAAATTCCATTTTTTTTAGTAAGAACAATCACTTAACTTTCATTGATAAATTCTAAAAACAAGAGGGTTTCATTAGCGTGAGAAAGGGACAAAGTATGGCATCGGATAACGGGAAATTCGTTTATGATGAAAGTACAATAAAGTCGCTTGACTGGAAACAGCATATCCGGTTGCGGCCCGGGATGTATATCGGAAAACTGGGAGATGGATCCTCACAGGATGACGGCATATATGTCCTGTTGAAGGAAGTGATCGATAATTGTATCGACGAATATGTAATGGGATATGGCAAGACCATTGAAATTAAGATCACCGATGAAAAAGTGGAAGTCCGGGATTATGGACGGGGCATTCCGCTGGGCAAAGTCGTGGATTGTGTTTCAAAGATCAATACCGGTGGAAAATACGATACCCGTGCCTTCCAGAAATCGGTGGGCCTGAATGGCATTGGCACCAAGGCCGTCAATGCTTTATCTAAATATTTTTACGTACAGTCGTTCAGAGACGGCAAAACCACCTTCGCCGAATTTTCGAGGGGAAGGTTATTAAAAGAAGTGAAAGAAAAAGCGGCCAGCGGCCGGAACGGCACCCTGATCGAATTTCAACCCGATCCTGAGGTCTTCAAGCATTACAGGTTTATTCCTGAATTCCTGACTAACCAGATATGGAATTATGCTTACCTGAATGCAGGGCTGATCCTGAACCTGAACGGCAAGAAATACCAGTCGCAAAACGGTTTGCTCGACCTGTTGAAAAATAAAAGCGATGAAGAAAGCATGCGCTACCCGGTCATCCATCTCAAGGGTGAAGATATTGAAGTAGCGCTGACGCATAATAACAGTTACGGAGAGGAATATTATTCTTTTGTGAACGGACAGTTTACCACCCAGGGAGGTACCCATCTCAATGCCTTCAGGGAAGCCGTCGTAAAAACCGTTCGGGATTTTTATAAAAAGGATTTTGATGCCACGGATATCCGGGCAAGCATTGTGGCGGCCATATCGGTAAGGGTAATTGAACCGGTTTTTGAATCGCAGACTAAAACCAAGCTGGGCTCACAGAACATGGCTCCGGAGGGTCCTTCGATGAGAACCTATGTCAACGATTTTATCAAAAAAGAACTCGATGATTACCTTCACCGGCATTCCGAAGTAGCCGATGCCTTGTTAAAGCGCATCCTTCAGTCGGAAAAGGAACGAAAGGATATAGCGGGTATCAAGAAACTGGCCAATGACAGGGCTAAAAAGGCGAATCTCCATAACCGGAAACTCAGGGATTGCAGGATCCATTATGACGAACTGAACAATGACCTACGGAACGAAACGATAATATTCATAACGGAAGGGGATTCTGCCTCCGGATCCATTACCAAATCCAGGAATGTTCAGACCCAGGCGGTATTCAGCCTTCGCGGAAAACCGCTGAACTGTTTCGGCCTTACTAAGAAAGTCGTTTATGAAAACGAAGAATTCAATCTGTTACAGCATGCACTTAACATCGAGGACGGCCTGGATGGCCTCCGTTACAGCAAGGTAGTAATTGCCACCGATGCCGATGTGGACGGCATGCATATCAGAATGCTCCTGCTTACCTTTTTCCTCCAGTTTTTCCCGGACCTGATAAGAAACGGGCATTTATTTATTCTCGAAACCCCGTTATTCCGCGTAAGAAATAAAAAAGAAACCTTTTATTGTTACAGCCCCGAAGAAAAAGAAAAAGCGATCAAAACGCTGGGAGGAAAACCGGAGATTACCCGCTTCAAAGGCCTGGGTGAAATTTCCCCCGAAGAATTCGGAAATTTTATCGGGGACGAAATCAGGCTTGAGCCGGTTATTTTACAAAACGATTCTGCTGTGAAGAATATTTTAACTTTTTATATGGGTAAGAATACACCCGAGCGTCAGAATTTTATTATCGATCATCTCAGGATTGAAAAGGATGTTGTACTTGAGGAGGTAGTCACGGAATAAAATGGCAAAACAGCGAAAACCTAAAACCGGTGACAAGACCGGAAAGAAAAAAAATAAACCAGCCGGAAAAATTAGTGAAGAAAGCGGTGATCTAATTCATGATGTCATCCCTATACAGGGGCTATATCAGGACTGGTTCCTGGATTATGCCTCTTATGTGATCCTTGAAAGGGCAGTACCGGCCATTGAGGATGGGCTGAAACCCGTTCAACGCCGTATCATGCACGCCATGAAGGAGGTGGATGACGGGCGGTTCAACAAGGTGGCCAATATCATCGGAAATACCATGCAGTATCACCCGCATGGGGATGCCTCCATTTCGGAAGCCATTGTGAATATCGGTCAGAAAGACCTGCTGATCGATACCCAGGGGAACTGGGGGGATATCAGGACCGGCGACGGCGCAGCCGCCTCCCGCTATATCGAGGCCCGCCTTTCAAAATTTGCCCTTGACGTGGTATTCAATCCGGATACAACCGAATGGCAACTATCCTATGACGGCAGGAAAAAAGAACCCGTCACCCTGCCGGTAAAGTTCCCGCTTTTATTGGCGATGGGAGTTGACGGCATTGCCGTGGGCCTCTCAACGAAAGTAATGCCCCACAACTTCATTGAATTGATCGACGCATCGATAGCTATTTTAAAAGGCAAAAAAATCCAGGTTCTTCCTGATTTTCCCACAGGAGGGATGGCCGATTTTTCCGAATATAATGAAGGCCTTCGGGGTGGAAGGATCCGGATCAGGGCGCATATCGACGAGCCGGATAAAAAAACACTCGTCGTAAAAGATATTCCCTATGGGACGACAACGACCAGTCTTATTGAATCGATTGTAAAAGCAAACGATAAGGGTAATATCAAGATCAAAAAGGTGGTTGACAATACCGCCAGGGAGGTTGAAATTGAGATTCACCTTGCTCCGGGTCAGTCGCCTAATCAGACGATGGATGCATTATATGCCTTTACCGATTGTGAAGTCAGCATATCGCCCAATGCCTGCGTGATCGTTAATGATAAACCGAGTTTTCTGAGCGTTAATGAAATCCTCAGGATCTGTACCGACCAGACAGTGGAATTATTACGAAGGGAACTGGAAATCAAAAAATCCGAGTTGCTCGAAAAGATTTTATTTTCATCCCTTGAAAAAATATTCATTGAAAAAAGAATATACCGGAACATTGAGGAATGCGAAACTTGGGAAGCCGTTATTGCTACCATTGACAAGGGATTGAAACCTTATAAAAAGCAATTTTACAGGGAAATTACGGATGACGACATTGTTCGGCTCACAGAAATTAAAATTAAAAGAATTTCGAAGTTTGATTCCTTTAAAGCCGACGAGCAGTTAAAGAAATTACAGGATGACCTTGCCCAGGTAGAATATAATATCAAACATCTTATCGATTATTCTATTCGGTATTTCCAGGGATTAAAGGATAAATATTCCAAAGGAAAAGAGAGAAAAACGGAGATCAGGAATTTCGATACGATAACGGCAAGCGTAGTGACCGCCAATAACCAGAAATTATATGTTAACCGGGCGGATGGATTTATCGGTTACGGGATTAAGAAAGATGAATATGTATGTGATTGTTCCAATCTCGATGATATCATTGCTTTTCGCAGGGACGGCAAATTCATGGTTTCAAAAATAGCCGATAAGGTTTTCATGGGAAAGGATATATTGCATGTGAGTGTGTTTGATAAAAACGACGAACGAATGGTATATAATATGGTGTACCATGACGGCAAAAGCGGGAAATCGCTGGTTAAAAGATTCAAAGTGTTGGGCGTAACCCGTGACAAGGAGTACGACCTTACCATGGGCAACCCCAATTCGAAAGCTTTATACCTCACGGCCAACCCCAACGGCGAAGCCGAAACCATTACCGTTTATCTTTCGGCAGGCTGTCGCGCCCATAAAAAAATATTTGAATTTGATTTTTCAACGCTGGAAATCAAAGGCAGGGGGGCCAGGGGAAATACGCTTACAAAATATCCCATTCGAAAAGTACAATTAAAATCGGCTGGCGTTTCCACCCTCGGAGGCCTGGATATTTGGTACGATTCTTCCATCGGTAGGCTGAACCGGGACAGGAGAGGAAATCTGCTGGGAAATTTTTTGCCGGAAGATCTCTTACTGGCAATAACCGACGATGGAAATTACCAGGTTTATAAATTCGACATCAATCTCCGCTTCGACCCTGAAAAGACCCTGGTCATCGAAAAATTTAACCCCGACCATGTAATTCAGGCGGTTTATTTCGATGGCGAAAGCAAAACCTTTTATGTGAAGCGTTTTATTATTGAAACCACCACCCTCGATAAGAAATTTTATTTCATTACGGAAAACAGGGACTCCAGGCTGTTGATTGCCTCAACCGATGAAAATGCAAAAATTTCCGTTGACTATGATGTTAAAAGAAAAGACGCCAGAACCCATGAGGAGTTTGAATTAAGCGACCTGATCGATATAAAAGGGTGGAAGGCAACCGGTAAAAAAATCGCCTCCGGTAAGATCAAAACGGTAAGCCTTATACTACCTGAACCTGAGGGCGTTGTTGAAAAAGCAAGCCCTGATAGGGAAGAGGAAGAGGCAAAAAACAGGGAACTAAGCAGTAAAGAGAAACCGGCCCCGGGGAAGATCCGGGACAAGAAAAAAGGTTT
>CAYNCU010000228.1:0-6336 GCA_964395765.1 uncultured Roseivirgaceae bacterium
CCAACACCGGCCGTGAGGATGAAGAGGAAGTCGATCGTGTCGCAATGGATATTAATATCTACAGGTCATATACGGAAGGGTACCTGTCGGAAGCAAAATCATTCCTTACAGCAGCAGAAATTGAACATCTCGCTTTTTCGGCGATCTATATAACCTTTGAACAGGTACTGCGTTTCCTGATGGACTATGTCGACGGCGACAAATACTACCGGATTCATTATCCGGATCATAACCTGGTTCGTACCCGCGCACAGTATAAACTGCTTCAGAGTATGGAAGAACAACTGGGTGAAATGGAAAGTGTGATCCGTAATATTTTCTAATTAAGCCTTTTAGGGTTTTGAACTCCCGAGATCTGTTTAGAATAGAAAATATAAATAAACCCTGCCATTCCTGGCAGGGTTCATATTGATATTAATAGTTAAAAAAGGTTCGTTTGAACGGCATTACCAATACCATTCAACTAAATATAGGAAAGATTTTTATTTAACAAAAGAAGTTTTATTAAATACCCGTAAAAGACAATAATTTATTTTAATGTTAATATTTTCAGTATTTCCGAATCGGTTAGTTTCCTGCTGAATATTCTTATATCATCAATGGATCCTTTAAAATGAGTTTGATGGGGAGATCCGCCGGCATTGTCATCTATCTGCCTGCCAAAAAACAAATCATCCGATATCAGGTCAGTGAAACTATATGGAGTGGAAGTAATGAAACGGCCGTCGAGCCATAAATAAATTCCGTCGTCATGAATAAATGAAACGGTAAGGTTATGCCAGTCATTATCAATGATCTTCAATGTATCAATTTGTGCAATCACGCTGTCATGATCGGTTACGTAACAATACAGGTTACCTTCCGAACCGTTATCAATATATTCTTGTTTATTTCCGTGTACCTCGCATACCAATTTGTTACCGCCGCCGCCATAGGTAAAAATATTGGGAAAGAAAGTAGACGGTTCGCTCACCGAAACCCAAAGGTTAAAGGTAATGGAATTCAGGATTCCTATATTGGCGGATATATATTGTTCCTCTTCTGTTCCATCAAATGAATAACAGGCGTTCAGGTTTCCATTCCGGTCAATATCGCTTCTGGCACCGATAATCTTACCGTCTTTACCGTGACCGCTTTCATCTTTCGCGGAATCGCCGTTAAAGGAATAAAAGGCGATCAGGCCGATCGCGTCCGATGAATCCTTTGCTTGTTGTAAATGAACGGAATTCAGGCTATCCTGTACATGCTGCTGTTGTACCGAATCAATCGAATCGATACCCAGGTTATTATTGATCTGGCCGGGCCCGATCCCGCCTGTACTGCAAGCGGCAATGATGAATAATATAAAAAATCCTAAAATGCTGATGCTTCTCATAGTATACTGAAATAGGACATTAACGATCCGTAAAAATAATTTTAATAATTTATTTCGCCGACTTCTTATTCCGGTAATAATAATCCAATGCTTTCACACTGCTTCCGCAGGTTTTCATACTACACCATTTTCTTTTACCGTTTTTGGTTGTGTCCAGAAATAACCAGCCGCAATTAGGACACTCTTTTACACGGCCCAGCCGGTCCGAAAGTAATAAATCATGGGCCGACCTGACTACCAATAATAATATCCTGTTTAAATCCTCTCCTTTCCATTTCCAGCTTTCAGTAAGTTTATCGTCAACATATTTAATGGCTATCGCTCCGAAATATATGGCAAGATATTCGTTGAATGATTGGAGCTCTTCGGCCGTAAGTTCCTTTTTATGAGCAATTTTATAAAAAATACCATACAGCAGATCCCTGAGCTCAAGGGTCTTTTCATAAAAGGGCTTTTCATCCAATAGGCTGGATCCTAATTTTTTATTCAATATTTCATAACTGGCCTCATTCAGAATTTCCGTTCTCCGACCCCATCGGAGGATATCCTCTGCATTATGGAAGTAATCACGAAACGGTTTTTTTACCCTGTCATGAACCGTATTCACAAAATCAAGGCATAAAATTCCGCCATCCAGGGATATTTCATCAATTTCGCTATTTTTTACCATCTATATTTGTTTTATTGGTAAAATATAATATTTTTACCATCTAATTAAGTATTGATAGTAAATATATATTTTAATTCTTTAATATCATATGGTGTTAATTATTAAATCCTCTTACTGCACTTAACAAAGGACATCAATTTAAGCTATCACCATAAATAACAGAACTATGATAACGCGAATATGGCACGGTACAACTTCCCTGGAAAATGCTGGGAAATACCTGGAAATCCTGAAATCAAAAGGAACGGATGAATACCGGGAGACTACCGGGAATTTATCCGTTAAAATCTGGAAACAGGTGACGGGGAAAAAATGCCATTTCTGGACGGTAACCGAATGGAAAAACATAGATGCAATCCGTTCCTTTGCCGGGGAAGAATATGAGAAAGCCAAATATTATCCGCAGGATAAAGGATTGCTTACAACCTTTGAAGAGAAGGTTACGCATTATGAATCGTATGATGTATCCGATATAAAGATCAGTGAAATTATCCGACAGCTCAGGGAATTGTATCTGGGGGGTAGCTGGCAGGGTGAATTTTTTATCGATAAGCTGGAATACTTTGACGAAGGCAGCGCCTTCCTTCAGCCGGAAGAAGGCATCCACTCTGCCGCTGAAATTGTCTGGCATTGTATCTACTGGCGTAATGTAGTGATCAATGCAATTCTTGGCGATTACAACTACCGGGAAAGAACAATGGAAGAGCTTAACTTTCTTCCCCATGCCTCCCTGGTGGCAAAAGGCTGGATTGTATTGAAATCGGAATTTGAAAAATCGGAACAGCGCCTGATAGAATTATTATATAAAAAAACCGATTCCTTTCTCCAGGAAGAATACACAAGAGGAAAGTCGTTTGGCTACCTGCTGGAAGGAATCGTGCAACACGACATATATCACCTGGGCCAGCTGGGGCTGATCATTGCCCTCCTGAAAAAAAAGAACCTGTTACACGAAAATAATAACAGGTCCACGGTACTGAACGGTTGATTGAAAATATTTACCGGTTCACTTCCCCGGCCACATCAATGATCCTGATCTGGGAAGGTTGTGCAATGAGTTCACCGATCTTGTCACCGAAATCCTTGAAATATCCGGCAGCAAAATGACTGTCGATGGCTGCCTGGTTTTTATAGGACTCCAATACGAGGAATTGGGTGGGGATGTAAGGGTTCTGGTATAACTGATAGCCAGTGCAGCCGGGCTCTTTCAATGTATTTTCCGTCATACCTTTAAAGAGCTCTGTGAATTCGGCAATTTTATCCGGTTTAATAAAAATTTTCGCTGTAATCACCTTCGAATAATCAGAATCCTGTGAGGATTTTATAGCCGCTGATTCCGTCAGCGATGCAGTCTTGTGCGGCTTAGAATCACATCCCGTCAAAAGTACAAAGAGGGATACCGCTGTTAAAAAATAAATTCTTTTCATGGTTAAAAAATTTGAATTAATTGAATTGGGGTTAAAAATAATGAATACAATTTTTCCGGAATAGATATGGATCAATAATTATAAAAAAATTTCTTTCCTGAAGGTAAATTACATCTAATACGAAACTAATTCGGGAAAAATTAAAGAATTGCGACGTTCCGGATTATATCCATAATCCATTCAGGCATTATTCCCACCCATAAAATAGCAAAGGCTAAGATAACGAGTGCCAGCCCGCCTGCGGTGATGAGGCCCGGAAAGATGCTTTCTTTCGCTCCTTCATCCTGCTTGGTAAACATCATGGCCACCACCCTCAGGTAGTAAAATACACCGATCACACTATTCACGGCTAGGACAATAAGCAAGGTCCATAAACCTACGCCGACACCGGCAGAGGCTATATAAAATTTCCCGACAAAGCCGGCCGTTAAAGGTATCCCGGCCAGTGAAAACATAACCAATGTGAAAAATGCGGCCAGCCAGGGATTCCGGTAAAATAACCCTTTATAAAAATTAATATCTTCCGGTTCTCCGTCCTCCTTTGAAGTAAGTAAGGTGATCACCCCGAAAGCGCCCAGGGTGGTAGCAAAATAGGCGACCAGGTAAAAAGTAGCAGCTTCTGCGCCATGATTCTGAGCTGCCAGGAAAGTGATCATAATATACCCGAGATGAGAAATAGAAGAATAAGCCAGCAATCTTTTTACGTTATTCTGAAGAAGGGCAAGAATATTTCCGGTAAACATGGAAAGGATGGCAATAACACTTACCACCAATACCATGGAAGGATAATTAAAACCATTAACGGCGATAAATAACCGGATCAGAGCCCCTACCATTCCTCCTTTGGATACCGTGGCGACAAAAGAGGTTACCGGTGACGAAGCTCCCTGGTAAACATCGGGTGTCCACCAGTGAAACGGGGCTACTGATAATTTGAAGCCTGCACCTGCTACCAGCATTGCCATTCCTCCCAATACCCATGGCGACATTCCGTTTCCCATCAGGCTGCTTCCCAGCTTGGCAAAATCCATCGTTCCGGTTTCCAGGTAGATTAATGCGATGCCGAAGAGCAAGACCGCCGAGGACATGGCCGCCAGCACAAGGTACTTGATCCCGGCCTCAATTCCATTATTGGTCTTTTTGAAATATCCGATAAGGGCATATAAGGAAATACTTAAAACTTCAAGGCTGATAAATAGGGAAACAAAATTGCGGCTGGCCACCAGCGTGGAAGAGCCAAGCGTTGCAAAAATCAGGAGTATATAAAATTCATCTTTTTGTTCATCACTTTTTTCGAAATACGAATAACAGGTCAGGGTAAGGATAAATCCGACGGCTGAAAACATGGCGGAATAAAACAAGGAGAATTTATCGATTGCCAGCAAGGGTACCATAGCCTGGTTGCCCATGCCGGTCACGGATAAAATGAAAGAAAGAAGGAATATGGCCAGCGTTAAGAACCATGTAAGTGCATGGTTTCTTTTAATGGCAATTACGATCATTAATATCACAGGCCCGATGAGCATCACCAGGTAAGGGCCCATTTTCATAAGATCATAAGAAGAAATAGTATCAGTCATTTTATTATATATAATCCCTATTCAGTTTTGGCATCATTGGGTTAATCAATTGGGCATAACAGCCAGGTGTTCCAGCACCGTGCTTATAGTAGGTTTCACCATGTTGATCACCGGCTGCGGATACCATCCCAGCCAAACAATAACCAGGATCAGCAAGCTCATAATAAGCACTTCCCGCCACGTCATGTCCCCGAAATTCCATTCCTTATTAACTTTCCCGTGAAATACCTTTTGGAATATTCTCAGGGAATACACGGTTCCCAGCACCAGGCCGACTGTGGCCACCGCAGTTATGATAACATTGGCCTGGAATGATCCCGCCAATACCAGAAATTCTGCAATGAAATTGCCAAGTCCGGGCAATCCCAGGGAGGCCATGGCGAATATCATTCCTACGGCGCCGAATTTAGGCACCTGTGCCCATAATCCGCCAAATTGTTCAATATCTCTTGTATGTGCGCGCTCATAGATCATGCCCACAAAAATAAAGAGGGCGCCTGTGCTGATGGCATGGGTGATCATTTGCATAACTACCCCCTGGTAAGCAAGTTGGTTGAAGGCAAATACACCCAGCATGACGAAGCCCATATGACTTACGCTGGTATAGGCCACTAAGCGTTTAAGGTCGGTTTGAGAATAGGCGAGTTTTGCTCCGTATATAATCCCAACGGCGCCAATGATCATACCATAGGGAGCAAAACTGTGGGCGGCTTCATGGAAAAGCGGCATCACAAAACGGATAATTCCATAAGCCCCTGTTTTCAGCATAAGGCCGGCCAGGATAAGACTTCCCGCAGTTGGTGCCTGGGTGTGTGCATCCGGCAACCAGTTGTGAACCGGTACAACCGGTAACTTCACCACGAAGGCAATAAGAAAACCGCTCATCAGAAGGAAACCGAATTTTCCTGCAGGTTGCGTCGCCAACAAGTCAAAATAATCAAATGTCAATGTGCCCGTATTGTGGGCATTGAGGAAAGCAAGGCCCAGGATGGCGAGGAACATGAGCAAACCGCTGGCCTGTGTGAATATGAAAAATTTAAAGGCGGCGTACATCCTGTTTTCATGTCCGTATATACCGATAAGAAAATACATCGGGATAAGCATGATCTCCCAGAAAAAGTAGAACAGGAACAGATCAAGCGCTGTAAATACGCCAAGAATTCCTGCCAGGATCCACAACAGGTTAAAATAATAGAATCCGGTCCTTTCCTTGATTTCTTTCCATGACGTCAGTACCGCCAGTATTCCGATAAATAGTGTGAGCAGGATCATGACCAGGCTCAG
>CAYNCU010000229.1:0-6320 GCA_964395765.1 uncultured Roseivirgaceae bacterium
GTATTTACACCGAAAGGAGATCTGAAAATTCTTGCCAAAGGATGTACCGCATTGGATTTTGCTTTTGACATACATTCAGAGATCGGGGCCCATTGTATAGGAGCCAAGGTAAACCAAAAACTCGTCCCCTTGAATCATATACTCAAAAGCGGCGACCAGGTAGAGATCCTTACTTCCTCCAAACAAAAACCCAGCGAAGACTGGCTCCGTTTTGTGGCCAGCACCAAAGCAAAATCCAAGATAAAAGATCTGTTGAAGGTAGAAAGGAAAATGATCATTAACCAGGGGAAGGAAGTAATCGCCAGGAAGCTGAAACAGTTAAAACTCAGCCCTTCAGATGAAGTAATCAACCAGATCAGGGCCTATTTCGATGCGAAGACCAATAACGACCTTTATTTCAAGATTGCCACGGGGGAGATAGAACATACCGAAATCAAAAAATTCCAGGATGCCACCGAAAAGAGAAAACCGGATGCACTCAAAGGGGTTCAGGATGCCAAGTCGTTTGAAAAACAATTATCCAATGTAAAAGGGGAAGTCCGGGATATGCTTCTCATCGGAGAAGATATGGATATCATCGATTACACTTTTGCCAAATGCTGCAATCCAATACCGGGGGATGATGTATTCGGATTCGTTACGGTTAACGAAGGAATTAAAGTGCATCGTACCAATTGTCCGAATGCCATTGAACTCCTGTCCCGTCATGGGCATCGGGTGATCAAAGCCAAATGGACTTCCCAGAAAAAGGTTGCCTTCCTGGCAGGTGTAAAGCTGGTCGGAACCGACCGGATCGGCATCATCAACGATATAACTTCAATTATTTCAACCGAATTGAAGGTAAACATGAAAAATATCGTGATTGACACTGAAAACGGGATTTTTGAAGGCAAAATCATGCTTTACGTCAACGATACCATCCATCTTGAACTTTTAATCAATAAATTGAGGAAAATCAACGGCATTGTAAAAGTGATCCGTTTTGACGCAAAAGAGGAGACCGTATAAAACCAAAGGGTATTTCAGCAGTTTTTAAGATAAAAGGGCATAATATTTTATATTTGCACTGCAATAAGAAACATGGCTCTAAACCAGAAAATATTCACCGAAGTCAAAAATATTTTTACTTCCTATCTTGAAAACAAGCAGCTCCGGAAGACCCCGGAACGATATGCTATTCTTGAAGAGATATATAACCGGGAAGGTCATTTCGATGTAGAATCTTTATATTTCAGCATGAAAAGCAATAATTACCAGGTAAGCCGAGCCACGGTATATAACACCCTGGATCTTCTGGTGGAATGTGACCTGGTAAGTAAACACCAGTTCGGCCAGAACCTGGCCCAGTATGAAAAATCCTATGGTTTTAAACAACATGATCATATTCTTCTTGATTCGGGAAGAATGATTGAATTCTGTGATCCCAGGATTCAAAATATAAAAAAGACATTGGAAGAGATGTTTGGTATTGACATTACCCATCATTCCCTTTATTTTTTTGCGAAAGAACGTGAAGGGAAACCTATAGTAAAATAAGAAAAACCCTCATTATGGAGTTTACACATGAAGTTTCCGATAATAATGTCCTTCTTATTGTCATGTCGGGAGACCTGATAGGGGAAAATAACGGACCCGACCTGGTGAACCTGGTGAATGATAAAATCCAGGAAGGATACTATTATTGTGCCGTGGACCTTTCGAATGTAAGGTACATGAACAGTTCAGGAATAGGGGTATTGATTACCCTGCTTACCAAATTCAGAAACCATGAAGGTGAGATGGTACTGATCAGGCCCTCTGAAAATATCAAGAAGCTTTTACTGATCACGAAGCTTAATAAAATCTTCACCGTAAATGATTCCAGGGAAGAAGCGGTTAAAAGCCTGAACCCGAAAAAATAACTTGTCAATTCTGATTAAATAATTTTTTTCATGAAAGTAGACGTAATACTGGGGTTACAATGGGGCGATGAAGGAAAAGGCAAGATTGTTGATTATCTGGCGCCCCGCTATGATATGGTAGCACGTTTTCAGGGAGGGCCGAATGCCGGACATACCCTGGAGTTCGACGGGATCAAACAGGTATTACACCAGATCCCTTCCGGAATATTCAGGGATAATATCAAAAACCTGATCGGAAATGGTGTCGTCCTGGATCCTGTGGTGCTGAAAGAAGAGGTAGAGTCCCTTTTGCAATTTAAAATCGATGCAAAAAAAAACCTTTTCATTTCCAAAAAAGCGCAATTAATACTCCCTACGCACCGGCTGCTCGATGCCGCTGACGAAAAGGCAAAAGGTGTTGACAAGATCGGTTCCACGTTACGAGGGATCGGGCCAGCTTACAAGGATAAAGTTTCCCGGTCGGGGTTAAGGGTAGGGGACATACTTGAAAAGGATTTTCTTTCAAGGTTTGAAAAAATTACTTCCAAGCATGAAGAGACCTTGCAAAGGTTTGAGTATTCCTATGAATTGGAACCTTTGAGGAAAACATTCCTGGAAGCCATTGATTTGCTTCGTTCTTTTAACCTTGTCGACGGGGAATACTTCATCGATGAACTATTAAAAGACGGGAAAAAAGTCTTGGCAGAAGGAGCGCAGGGTTCAATGCTCGATGTGGATATGGGCAGTTACCCCTATGTCACCAGTTCGAATACTATTGCCGCCGGGGCGGTTTCCGGCCTGGGTCTTGCCCCCACACGCATCGGAACTGTTATGGGAATATTCAAGGCTTATTGTACCCGTGTTGGCGGCGGCCCCTTTCCCACGGAGTTGGTTGATGATACCGGTGAATTTCTACGGAAGAAAGGTCATGAATATGGGGCTACCACAGGCAGGCCCCGGCGCTGTGGCTGGATCGATATCCCCGCCCTGAAATATGCAATAATGCTAAGTGGCGTTTCCAGGCTTTTTATGATGAAAGCCGACGTATTAGGCGATTTTGATACCATTTACGCCTGTACACATTATAAGCTTCCTGACGGCACGATAACACAACATGTTCCTCATGCCATGAATAACAGTATCCAGCCTGTGCTGAAAGAATTTAAAAGCTGGAAAAATCTTGATACCTCCATGACGGAATTTGAAAAACTACCGGAGCATCTGCTTTATTATATTGACTTTCTGGAAAATCAACTGGGAGCTCCCATCGAAATTGTTTCGATAGGGCCCGACCGTCAGCACACCATTATAAAAAATAAAGAACTGACCTTTAATTAATTGTTTATGAATGCCGAGACTGTAATGATAATCATACTGGTTATTATTAGTGCTGAATTTTTGTTCAGTAAGATACTGGAATACCTGAATTTCAGATCCCTTAAAAATGATCTTCCCGGAGAATTGAAAGATATTTACAAAGAAGATGAATATAAAAAATCCGTAGCCTATAACCGCACTAACTCCAGGTTTTCCTTCCTGACCTCAAGCTTGAGTTTTCTTGTCGTTTTCATACTCGTCAGTACCGGATTTTTCGGATGGTTTGACGGTCTGTTGAGAAATTTTATTCATAATGAAATTCTATTAGGGCTAACCTTTTTCGGGATCCTTGCCTTTGCTGCCGATTTGCTTTCGACACCCTTCGATTTGTATGATACTTTTGTAATTGAAGAAAAATACGGTTTTAATAAAACCACGGCCGGGGTCTATATTTCAGACAAGATCAAAGGATATTTCCTGGCTGCCATTATCGGAGGCGGGATCCTTGCCTTATTGCTGGTTTTGGTAAATAAGCTGGGCCCGTCATTCTGGTTCTATTTCTGGCTGGCCTTTGCTTTATTCATGTTCTTTATGAATATGTTTTATACTTCACTCATCGTTCCTTTATTCAATAAACTGGTTCCCCTGGAAGAAGGCGAATTAAAATCCGCTATCAAAGCCTATAGCGAAAAGGTGAAATTTCCGCTTGACAATGTTTTTGTCATCGACGGTTCAAAGAGAAGTACAAAATCAAACGCATTTTTTTCCGGCATCGGTAAAAAAAAGAAAGTTATACTTTATGACACGCTCATAAAAAATCATACTACGGATGAGCTGGTGGCTGTTTTGGCCCATGAAATCGGGCATTATAAAAAGAAACATATTGTCTGGGGCTATATTCTTTCTCTTCTTCAGACCGGCGCCTTACTCTATATCATGTCCTTTATTTTGTTTAATCCGTTGCTGTCCTCCGCTTTAGGCGCTGCCCGGAATGGGATCCATCTGAACCTGTTGACCTTCGGAATATTAATATCTCCTGTAAATCATATTCTCAGCATATTGTTTAACCTTTTTAGCCGCAAAAATGAATACGAAGCGGATGCATATGCAGCACAGACATTCAGCAGCCGGCCTTTGCAGGATGCCTTGAAAAAACTCTCTGTCAATAACCTGGGGAACCTGACCCCTCACCCTGCTTTTGTTTTTGTCAACTATTCTCATCCCCCTCTGCTCGCCCGGTTGGGTTCATTGGGAAAATACACCTAACCGGCAAATCCACAAAACTGTGCCTGCCCCATACTATGTTTAAAGACAATCTTGGTCATGCATGGAAAAGTTTTCTGCTGGCCTATCCTGTCATGTTGAGCCAGTTTGGACAGGTTTCAGTAGGAGTGGCAGACAGTGTAATGGTGGGTAGGATCGGTAAGGATTCCCTGGCAGGCGCGTCACTTGGAAACAGCATTTTTACTTTGTTCCTCACTTTCGGCATCGGGATTTCCTTCGGCATCACTCCCTTGGTAGCCCAGGCTGACGGGGAAGGTAATTCCGGAAGAATCAGGGAAATTCTTAAGCATGGGGTTCTGATCAACCTGGCAATAGGGATCATTTTGCTAATTCTTCTAATCCCGATTTCCGGCATACTCGGTTTTCTGGATCAGCCGGAAAATGTGGTCGTATTGACCCGTCCCTATTTATTGGCTATTTCCTTATCCATACTGCCGTTCATGCTTTTCCAGGCATTTCGTCAATTTGCCGAGGGACTTACGTATACCCGGCAATCCATGACCATAACCATAATCGGCAATTTGCTTAACATCGGACTTAATTACGTTTTTATATATGGAAAATTCGGATTCCATGCCTATGGATTACTGGGAGCGGGGATAGCCACATTCATTTCAAGATGTTATATGGCCATGGCCATGGGAGGCTTTATATTTTTATCCCGGAGGTTTGTAAATTACAGGGAACATTTTCGTTCTGTAATTATGAATCGTCGACTGGTCAGACAGATATTACATATCGGTTTTCCTTCCGGCATGCAATTCATATTTGAAGTAGGGACATTCAGCATGGCTGCCATCATGATGGGCTGGATGGGATCCGTTTCCCTTGCGGCACACCAGATTGCCATTAACCTTGCTTCCCTGACCTATATGACGGCTTCCGGGATTGCGGCCGCTACCTCCATTCGTGTCGCAAACCAGTATGGGAAAAAAGATATTTTTACGATGCGGAAAGTAGGTTTTATAGGATTTATCATGAGTGGAACATTTATGAGTGTAAGTGCAGTTCTATTAATTTTGGGACGCCATATTTTACCTTCTTTCTATATCGGCGATTCCGAAGTAATAAAACTGGCATCGACACTCATCTGGATTGCGGCTTTTTTCCAGCTATCGGATGGGATACAGGTAGTGGGTCTCGGTGCTTTGCGGGGAATGTCAGATGTACGTATGCCAACTTTTATTACGCTTGTATCCTACTGGATATTGGCCCTGCCCGTAGGTTATGTGACGGGTATTCTGTTTAATTTAGGCCCTACCGGTATATGGTATGGATTATGGACGGGGCTGACGACCGCCGCCATACTGTTATTTATCCGCTTTAATAAGATCAGTAAGGTCATGATCCCGGGTACGATAGGATGATATTTGAAATAAAATTTATAAACTTAAGAAACAAACCACTTTCGTATGAGTGATTTCATTTTCTGGAAAAACTGGAACAGGACCGAGAGGATATTTATATATGTTTTTTTCGTCTTTTTTTGTCTTGCCTCAGCCTTTCTGATTTACGGATATTTTTACGGTTTATCGGACATAATCGATTGGCAAACACGGCAGCAATTAATGCCGGTGGTTTACAATCACTTATCCTACCAAATCGGGCCGTTAAAAATAAGGCTTCCCCTGAACCAGTATCTGGTATTCCAGTATTTCGAAGGATCAATACTTAAAATTAACCCGATATTCTGGATCATTTACTTGCTTTTTCTTGTCGTGTCCATCAATCTCATACTCGCGGTGGTTTCAACTATTTCCAGGTTTTGGTTTTACGGGGCCATGGGGGGCTTTTTAGCCTTTGTTGTTTTATTTCTGCGGGTCAATATATTTTTATTAT
>CAYNCU010000230.1:0-6309 GCA_964395765.1 uncultured Roseivirgaceae bacterium
AAGGAAAGAAATTTTCAATTCAACCGGCCCTCAATTTCAAAGGCAGTCTCGATGCCCCCGGGTATTCCTATCATTATATCGGCGGTGACGCCACCTATGTGGTTATCCCGGGAGAAGTGATGGAAATGAACTGCCTGCTGGAATATCATGGTGCAGGATATTTCCCTGCGGCTCTATCCGAACCTTATTCCTGCGTTGCCGGAACCTTTCACGCTCATTATCATACCCAAGGCGGTTCCTATGTACATGACATGGGAATTGTTAAAGGCGGGAACATGGCCTTGATGGCGGCCGCAGGACCGATGGGTACCGCAGCGCTGGATTATATTGTTCATTGTAACCGGAGGCCAGGGAAACTGGTGGTCACTGATATCGACGGATCGAAACTGGACCGGATAAGTAAACTGGTTACCATGGAGGAAGCGGCAAAATTCAAGGTGGAATTACATTATGTAAATACATCGGGTATTAATGACCCGGTTTCGCATCTCAGGAAACTTACCTCCGATAAAGGATTCGATGACATATTGGTTTTTGCACCGGTTAAATCTTTGGTGGAGCAGGCAGATGCACTTTTAGGCCTCGACGGCTGCCTCAATTTTTTTGCCGGACCTTCCGATGCGAACTTTAAAGCGGAATTTAATTTCTACGATGCCCATTATCACAGGACCCACATTATAGGCACCAGTGGTGGAAATACGGAGGATATGATCGAGTGCCTCGATATGATGGCCGGAAATTTACTTCATCCTGAAATTCTCGTTACCCATATCGGGGGTCTTAACGCAGTGCCGGAAACCACCATGAACCTGCCCCACATCTCGGGAGGGAAAAAGCTGATTTATACTCATATCAATATGCCATTAACAGCGATTGCCAATTTTAATACTCTGGGAGCTCATAACAAGGTATTTAAGGAATTAGACGCTATTTGTGAAGCACATAACGGATTATGGTCGCTGGAAGCGGAAAAATATCTTATTGAAAATGGAGAGCGGATTTAAATATTATCCGAAAAGCCATAGCTTTGTAAAATTCCAGATCTCAAAAACTTACAATGGTTATTTGATGAAGTAGTAAGTTGAACAAATTTCAATTCATATTCAAGCAATAATTATCAATGTTCAAAAACGGATTCCGAATATCGATTTGTTTTGTCAATGATGAATTTTAATAGGGATCTGTATTATTTGATTTTTGAAAATTGGAATTTAAATGAATATTAATTTTATTAATAGGTTACAATTTTTGATAAAAAATAAATATTAACATACTTAAGAATTACTATAAATCTTTAAAAAAAATTAATTGATATGGATCTTAATAACCCCAGGATTGTAAATAAAGCTGCCGATAACATTCGTATACTGGCCCTGTCCATGGTCGAAAAAGCGCAATCCGGCCATCCCGGCGGGCCCATGGGAGGAGCTGACTTTATAAACGTGCTTTTCTCGGAATTTCTAGAATTCGACCCGGATGACATGTCATGGATACACCGCGACAGGTTCTTTCTCGATCCCGGTCATCTTTCAGCCATGTTATACTCCATTCTTCACATGTTCGGGAAAATCGGTGTCGAAGACCTGAAAAATTTCCGTCAATGGGACAGCGCAACACCGGGCCACCCGGAACGAGATATTACCCGCGGAATTGAAAATACTTCCGGTCCGTTAGGCCAGGGACATACTTTCGCGGTCGGGGCAGCGATCGCTGAAAAATTTCTTACCTCCAGGTTTGGCGATGCCGTATCTCACAGGATCTATTCCTATATCAGTGATGGCGGAGTTCAGGAAGAAATTTCACAGGGCACAGGCCGGATCGCGGGATTCCTGGGTTTGAATAACCTGATCATGTTTTATGACTCGAATGACATCCAGCTATCCACTCCCACCAGCCATGTTACTCATGAAGATACTGCTAAAAAATATGATGCCTGGGGATGGAATGTCATTGTTATCAATGGGAATGACCAGGACCAGATCCGTAACGCATTAAAACAGGGTCAGGCAGAAAAGAACAGGCCCACCCTGATCATCGGTAAAACGATCATGGGAAAAGGAGCGCTCACCGAATCCGGTGAGAAATTTGAGGGAAAAGTGAAAACACATGGAATGCCTTTATCCAAAGCCGGCGGATCCGTGAAAAAAACGATTGAAAACCTGGGCGGAAATCCTGAGGATCCTTTTAAAGTTTTCCCGGATGTCAGGCAATATTATGATGAAATAATAAAGATCAAAAAAGAAAAGGTTAAGGAGAAGAATGCAATTCTTTCTGCATGGGAAAAGAAAAATCCGGAACTGGCGAAGAAATTAAAATTATTCTATAGCGGCGAGGTACCTTCAATCGATTTTAAATCCATTGAGCAAAAAAGCGACATATCGACCCGGGGTGCTTCTAAAAATGTGCTGGCAAAATTTGCAACCACCATTGAAAATATGATCGTTGCCTCTGCTGACCTTTCCGACAGTGATTATACCAATGGCTTTTTAGATAAGTCAAGCGAATTCAGGGCAGGTGATTTTAAAGGCGGTTTTTTGCAAATGGGAGTATCGGAACTTACCATGGCTTCCGTGGCCACCGGAATGGCTATTCACGGCGGCGTGATCCCGGCCTGCGGCACTTTCTTTGTCTTTTCCGATTACCAGAAACCAACGGCCCGCCTTGCGGCACTGATGAAATTGCCGGTGAAATTCATTTGGTCCCATGATGCCTTCCGCGTCGGAGAGGATGGTCCCACCCATCAACCGATTGAACAGGAGGCGCAAATCCGCCTGCTCGAAAAATTGAAAAACCATTCAGGCAAAAAGGGATTCCTGGTGCTGAGACCGGCCGACGGCTATGAAACATCCGTATGCTGGAAACTGGCAATAGAAAATCGTGAATCCCCTACCGCTTTGATCCTTTCGCGGCAAAACATACAGGCATTACCTGCCAAACCGGGATCAACCCGATATGATGATGCTTTAAATGCATCTAAAGGAGCCTATATTGTCTCCGATGACGGTGGCAAACCGGACATTATTCTTGTCGCGAACGGATCCGAAGTGGCTACCCTCGTCGCCGGAGCTGAAAAACTGAGAAAGGAAAAGAATCTCAAAATAAGAATCGTTTCTGCTCCTTCGGAAGGTTTATTCCGCGACCAGGACCAAAAATACCAGGAAGAAATCCTCCCGTGGAATATACCCACGTTCGGGATGACGGCCGGCCTGTCGGTTACCTTGCAGGGGCTTATCGGACCGCTCGGTAAAGTATACGGCCTCGATCATTTCGGTGCGTCAGCGCCGTATAAAGTGCTGGATGAAAAATTTGGTTTTACGGCAGACAAGGTTTATGAAGAAGTTATGAAATACCTGTCGGAATACAAGAGTCTGAAAGCCAGAATTTCATAATTATTTTTACTACCTTGTAATCCGCCTTGATTTTTAGAACTCAAAATCAGAGTTGGATATTTTTTATTGATCCCGGGACCGGAGAGCCCGGCGGTATGTTGATTTAACAGGATCCAAAATGAATGGGGAGTACAAAATCGCAGTCCTGGATATAGGTAAAACCAATAAGAAGCTTATCCTTTATGACCAGGATCTGAATTTGGTTGCGGGTGACAGTGTCGTGATTGAAGAATACGAAAAAAATAATATCCGGCACGATAACCTGGCTGAAATTGAAAAATGGATCTTTAGATCTCTCAGGAAATTTGCCAGGGAATATCCGGATTTAAAATCAATATCAATTACAACGCATGGCGCAACCTTTGTATGCCTTGGGGAAAACGGGAAACCATGTGTACCTGAAATATCATATACCACTGAACCGGGTGACGAATTTCATAATGAATTTTACAGGGAATTCGGCGACCGGAAAATTTTGCAGCAAAAAACCGCTACTCCCGATTTCAATTTATTGATTAACCCGGGGAAAGGAATTTGGTTTGTCTCCAGGCATTATCCTCAAAAATTCAGGAACACTCGTCATATTCTGAATTACCCTCAATACTTCGGCTATCTTTTGACCGGGGAATTCGGAGTGGAACCGACCTATACCGGTTGCCATACCTATTTATGGGATTTTAAAAGAAATTATTGGTCGGATGTAGCGGTAAAAATGGGACTGAAAAACTTATTTCCGTCTGAAATCAGGCAACCCTGGGATGTGCTCGGAAAACTTCAGTCCTCGGTAGTAAAAAAGACCGGATTGTCGCCCGATACTACGGTTACGCTTGGCATTCATGATTCCAATGCCTCCCTGCTTCCTTATATGGTAACCATGAAAGAAGACTTTGTTTTAAACAGCACCGGCACCTGGTGTGTCATTATGCACGAAAAAGAAAATGTTGAATTCCGGCAGGATGAACTGGGCAAAGTGGTTTTTTATAACATCAACGCCTTTTCGAAGCCCGTCAAGACAGCAATATTTATGGGGGGACTTGAATTCCAGCAATACATAAATATTTTAAAAAAATTAAATCATAAAGATACTTTTCCTGAGTTCACTCCCGGCGTATATGAGAAAATTATCCGGGAACAGCAACTATTTATTCTTCCGAGTGTTTCACGGGGCACGGGACAGTTTCCAGATTCCCAGCCGAGGATCATCGAAAAAGGGAAAACTTATTTTTTTGATGCTGTGAATGAAGGGAAATCGGTTCCTGCCTTTTTTCACGATTATGAAACTGCCTATGCCACCCTGATCCTGTCCCTGGTGATTCAGACAAAAGTCTCCCTTGAGAGGGCGGATATGACCGATGGGATCCCCCTGTTCATTGAAGGCGGCTTCAGTAATAATGATCCCTATACTTCCGTACTGGCTTCACTGTATCCCGGTTCTGAAACGTATATCACGTCCTTGAATGAAGCCACTGCCTTCGGTGCCGCTCTGTTGGGTAAGGCTTCCGTCGAAAACCTGCATCCTTCGCGGTTGGGAAAATTTATTCATATGAATAAATACAGGGTGCCGAATTATAATTTTCCGGGATTCGATGATTATATTTCATTGTTCATGAAAAAAATCTGAACGGCCTCCTTTCAGGAATTAATTCAGGTAATATTTCTTTGCGCCAGATTTTACGTCTATATAAAAATGCTTACGGGGACCTTTCGCGTCCCGCATGGATGCTCGCACTGGTTATGTTGATTAACAGGAGCGGGACTATGGTTATTCCTTTCCTGAGTGTTTACCTGACCGGTACTCTCGGATTTTCCATAGAAAAAGCCGGGATCATATTAAGCTGTTTCGGGATCGGTTCCATGATCGGCTCTTTCCTGGGTGGAAGCATGACGGATCGTTACGGCCATTTTTTCGTCCAGGTATTCAGCCTGATCGGCGGCGGATTATTATTCATCCTGCTTTCGGAGGTTACCGGATATTACTCCCTGATAGCAGGTATTATTGTACTGAGTATTATTTCCGAAAGCCTTAGGCCGGCCAATGCATCTTCCGTAGCGAGCTATGCAAAACCCATGAATGTACCCCGCGCATTTTCACTGAACAGGATGGCCGTAAACCTGGGCTTCACCGTCGGGCCGGCTTTGGGCGGGGTCCTGGCCGCCATTTCATTTCGCTTGCTTTTTATTACCGATGGCTTTACCTGTATTGCAGCAGGTATCTTCTTTTTCATTTATTTCAAAAACAGAAAAGGTGACCGTCAAAAAAGCCTGAAAAAGAAAACCGGTTATACGGAAGTTTTCCGGAATTGGCGGTTTATATTTTTTGTCGCCCTCGTAAGCTGTTTTGCCATACTGTTTTTCCAGTTGTTTATGACCCTCCCTCTTTATTACCGGGATGTGTATCATCTTCATGAAAATAAAATCGGGATCCTGCTGGCCATGAATGGCATTATCGTATTTTCAACTGAAATGATTTTGGTATATACCCTGAACAAAAAATTCAGGATCCATGAACTTCTCTTCACCGGCATGTTACTGGTGGGTTTGTCTTTCATAATCCTGAATCTGTTCCAGGGAGTTTGGGTGCTTTTCCTGGCTATGACCATTTTAAGTTTCGCCGAAATTTTTTCCATGCCGTTTATGGCAACCTTTACGGTTCAGCAATCGGACGAACATAATCGCGGCGCCTATATGGGCTTATATACGCTTTCCTTTTCAATTGCCAATACCCTTTCCCCCTACCTGGGAGCAAAAATGATCAGCCATTTCGGTTTCAATACGCTCTGGTGGACTACCGGCTTTCTTTCCATCCTTATCGCGTTCGGGTTATTGTTGGTCACAAAGTCCAGGTAACGCAAGGATCTGCTTTCCTTTAAACTTTATGTTGGGTTTGTTTTACCAGTCTCCTGTCCGAAATGGTTTCTTC
>CAYNCU010000231.1:0-6304 GCA_964395765.1 uncultured Roseivirgaceae bacterium
TCAAGAAGCAAAGAAAATTTCACCCCCCTGAATCCACCCTATGTTGGCATGTATGTTTGCGGTCCTACCGTTTATAGTGATGTTCATCTGGGGAATGTCAGAACTTTCATGAGCTTCGATGTTATCTATCGATACCTGAAACACCTGGGCTATAAGGTGCGTTATGTCCGTAACATAACCGATGTCGGACACCTGGAAAGCGACGCCGACGAAGGGGAGGACAAGATAGCTATCAAGGCCAAACTGGAAAACCTTGAACCCATGGAAATTGTACAGCGTTATACCCTGGGCTTTCATCAGGTAATGGACCTGTTCAATATTCTTTATCCCTCGATTGAACCCGTGGCCACAAGCCATATTATCGATCAGATCGAAATGATCGAGGAAATACTGAAAAATGGCTATGCTTATGTGGTAAATGGTTCGGTTTATTTCGATGTAAAAAAGTATTCGGAAAAAAATAATTATGGAAAGCTGTCCGGAAGAGTGCTGGAGGATTTAATCGCCGGGAACAGGGAACTGGAGGCGCAGGATGAAAAAAGGAATAGGGAAGACTTCGCTCTTTGGAAAAAGGCGCCGGCAGAGCATATCATGAAATGGAATTCACCCTGGAGTCCGGGCTTCCCGGGCTGGCACCTGGAATGTTCGGTTATGAGCACGAAATACCTGGGTAAAACATTCGATATTCACGGGGGAGGCATGGATCTGAAATTCCCTCATCACGAATGCGAGATTGCCCAATCCGTAGGATCCTGCGGACAAGAACCGGTTCGTTACTGGATCCATACCAATATGTTAACGGTAAATGGACAAAAGATGAGCAAATCTTTGGGAAATTCATTCCTGCCCGGTGAACTGATCACGGGTAATCATCCCATGCTGGATCAACCGTATAGCCCCATGTCCGTAAGATTTTTTATGCTGCAGTCCCATTATGCAAGCACCCTTGACATTTCCAACGATGCACTGAAAGCCGCCGTAAAGGGCTACAAGAGAATATCAAACGGTATAAAGCTGGCCCGCAGCCTTCAATACAAAGCCGAAGAAGGCGTAAATGCGGACCCGGAAGAAATAAAACAAGTGAACGACTTATGTGATAAATGTTACCTGTCGATGAACGATGACTTTAATACGGCAGTAACCATAAGTCATTTGTTCAATCTTTTGAAAAAAATAAATAATCTTCAGACAGGCAACCTGAAATATGCCCGCCTGGGGAAAGAAGGATTTAATAAGCTGATTTCAACTTACCTGTCATTTACCGGCGAAATACTAGGATTGAAAGAGGAAAAACTTGAAAACTCCGAAGCACTTCTTGACATTATCCTGAAATTTTATGCCGATGCAAAATCCAAAAAAGAGTATGACAAAGTTGATAATATCCGTGCCCTGCTGAAGAGTCTCGGTATAACTCTGAAGGATTTGAAAAACCAGATTGACTGGGCCTATGAGGAATAAGTACCTGCTTTATCTGCCTTTTATTTTTATATTTTTCGTCACTTCCTGCAACAGGAAAAGCGCGGAGAAAAAGGAAACGGAAGTAATTGAAAAACCCTTATCCCCCGCTCCTGCCTTTAATTCGGATTCTGCATATTCTTTTGTAAATAAACAGGTACAATTCGGGCCCCGGATACCAGATTCTCCACCTCATACAGCCTGTGGTAATTATTTGGTTGATGAATTAAAAAGGTTCGGCGCCAAAGTTACCCTTCAGCAATTCACCGCCGATTCCTACAATGGGCAGGAATTAAAACTGAAAAACATAATTGCCTCTCTTGACACACAGAATCAGAAAAAAATCTTACTGGCCGCCCATTGGGATACCAGGCCTTTTGCCGATAAGGATTCTATTAACCCTCGTCGCCCATTCGACGGGGCTAATGATGGCGCCAGTGGAGTAGGCATTCTGCTTGAGATTGCACGGGTATTATCAATAAACAAACCTCCGGATGTCGCGGTCGATATCGTATTATTTGACGGAGAAGATGACGGGCCGCCTGAGTTCGATAATCAATCGGATAATGATAATTCAAGTGAAATTTGGTGGTGCCTGGGTTCGCAATACTGGTCAAAAAATCCGCACAAAAAAAATTACTCTGCCTACTATGGTATTCTGCTGGATATGGCCGGGGCTAAAAATGCACATTTTTATAAAGAAGGAGGTTCTATGCAATTTGCAAAAAAAATAACGGATCATGTTTGGGACATTGCAGACCGGAGTGGTTATTCCGGAATTTTTATAAATGCACAAAGCCCCGGTATAACGGACGATCATATTTTTATTAACCAGTATCTGCATATCCCGACGATCGATATTATTGATTATGACCCCAACCGTCCTGACTCCTACTTTCCCTATTACCATCATACCCATTATGATAATATGTCGATTATTGATAAAAATACTTTGAAAGCAGTAGGCCAGACACTGCTGAATGTCATCTACAACGAAAGCAAATAATTGATTAATTTTACAAGGTTTTAACTGCTGCCCCGGCCATAAAGCCGGGGCAGCAGTTAAAACCCTCACAAACCATTGTTGATCATGTTTGATAATCTCAGTTTTAAACTTGAACAGGCTTTTAAAACCCTCCGCGGGCAGGGAAAGATCAGTGATATAAATATCGCCTCCACCATTAAGGAAATCAGGAGAGCGCTTATTGATGCGGATGTCAATTATAAGGTGGCAAAAGAAGTTACCGACAATATCCGCGATAAAGCAATGGGCAGGGATGTACTGATTGCCGTATCCCCGGGTCAGTTACTGACCAAAATCGTTGCTGAAGAACTGACCATCCTGATGGGAAGTACGCAAAGCGAGATAAATATCAAAAGCGAACCGTCGGTAATTCTTATTGCTGGTTTACAAGGTTCAGGTAAAACTACCTTTTCAGCTAAGCTGGCTAATTTTTTAAAAAAACAGGGAAGACAATCCCTGTTGGTTGCCTGTGACATTTACAGGCCTGCGGCAATTGACCAGTTAAAAGTGCTGGGGGAACAAACAGGAATTGAAGTGTACGCCGAACCGGAAAATAAAAACCCGGTAAATATTGCAAAAAAGGCTCTCGACCATGCTAAAAAATCAGGATTAAAAATCGTAATTGTTGATACGGCCGGGCGGCTGGCAATTGATGAACAAATGATGGATGAAATTGCCTCACTGAAATCCGCACTTAAACCCTCCGAAACATTATTTGTCGTCGATTCCATGACCGGCCAGGATGCGGTGAATACTGCCAAGGCTTTTAATGATCGCCTGGATTTTGATGGCGTTGTACTTACAAAACTGGATGGCGATGCCCGTGGTGGCGCCGCATTATCAATACGGGCAGTCGTAAATAAACCCATAAAGTTTATAGGTACGGGCGAGAAAATGGACGCCATTGATGTATTCCACCCGGACCGTATGGCTCAGCGAATCCTTGGTATGGGCGACGTAATCTCGCTGGTGGAAAAAGCCCAGCAATCCTTCGATGAGCAGGAGGCACAAAGGCTGAGTAAAAAAATACGGAAAAATCAATTTGATTTTAATGATTTTCTCTCCCAGCTTCAACAGGTCCGAAAAATGGGTAACCTGAAGGATCTCGTGAGTATGATTCCGGGAGTTGGAAAAGCCATGAAAGGTATGGATATTGACGATAATTCTTTCAGGCCCATTGAGGCTATCATTCATTCCATGACACCGAAGGAAAGATCCGAACCTGATTTAATAAATGGCAGCCGCCGGAAAAGAATCGCCGAAGGGAGTGGCACCAGTATCCAGGAGGTAAACAACCTGATGAAACAATTCAGTGAAATGCGAAAAATGATGAAAACCATGAATAAAATGGGAGGCAAGAGGAACATGGCGAACATGAATATGCTCAAAAAATAATTTTCCCGGCGATCAACCTACCTAATATCATTCCTTCTCTGAATTTTCTGTAATTTCCCCCTGGTTGGTTTATGTAATTCTACCTGATAATTACAGATATAAAACCGATTTTAAAGCTTCTATCGTTTTGTGAGGACTGGGTAATACTGCTTCAAGCAAAGTCGGGGCGTAGGGAAGGGGAACATCTTTGCAGACGACCCTTTTAATCGGGGCATCAAGGTAATCAAATGCATTGCGCTGAATATGAAATGAAATTTCAGAGGAAAGGGATGACAAGGGCCATGATTCTTCCACGATAACGAGGCGATTGGTTTTTTTGACTGAATTAATCACAGTTCTGAAATCTATAGGCCTCACGGTTCTCAGATCGATAACCTCACAGGAAACGCCTTCCTTTTCCATTTCCATGGCAGCTTCCATAGCAACCTTCATGATCTTTCCAAAGGAAACAATAGTTACATCCTTGCCCGGTTTTTTAATATCCGCAACCCCCAGGGGAATCATGAATTCTTCCTCAGGTACCTCACCTTTGTCGCCGTACATTAATTCCGATTCCATGAACAAGACAGGATCATCATCCCGGATTGCCGTTTTAAGCAAACCTTTGGCGTCATACGGATTGGAAGGAATTACTACTTTAAGGCCAGGTGTATTGGCATACCAGTTTTCGAAGTTCTGGGAATGCTGTGCTCCCAGCTGACCGGCATTACCGGTTGGGCCACGGAAAACAATCGGAACATTGAATTGTCCCCCGGACATATAAGATATTTTAGGAGCGGTATTGATGAGCTGGTCAATGGCGACCAATGAAAAGTTAAAGGTCATAAATTCAATGATCGGTCTCAAGCCATTCATGGCTGCGCCAATGCCCAGACCGGTAAATCCAAGTTCAGTGATAGGAGTATCCAGGATTCTTTTAGGACCGAATTCTTCAAGCATACCCTGGCTTACTTTATAAGCCCCGTTATATTCGGCAACTTCTTCCCCCATCAGGAATATATTTTCATCCCTGCGCATTTCCTCCGACATAGCCTCCCTTAATGCTTCTCTGAACTGAATTTCTCTCATGGTCTAGCTTATATTTACAGGAATTGCAAAAATAGAGATAAAGCCACCATTTACAAAGTGCTGTTTAAACTGATTTGGACAAAAAAAGAGGCTGACATAAATGACAGCCTCTTTTTTAGAATATTTTTAGAATTATTGCAAGGCATCTTTGAAACCTTGTGAATCCACATATTTTGCAAATTCAAGATCTCCCATAGCCTTCTGCTTTAAAGAAGGATCGGCATTGACAGCTTTTTTAAGATTATCGGTAAGATCCGTTGCATTTCCGGTTCTTGCTCCAACAATTGCTAATCCGTAGTAGGCCATCGCATAGTCAGCATCCTTGCCAATTACATTATTAAATGAATTCTTGGCAGGATCATTTTCCTTTTGCAGCAGGTGGGCAAGACCGAGATCAAACTGAACATCTGTTGATTGATCGCCTTTTTCAAAGGAAGCGATTGCCTGTTCGTAGTTACCGGTCTTGATCTGTAATGCCCCTTCAACAGCGCTGAAACCCTGTGCATGTTTTGCAGGAGGATTCATTTGCATAGCTTTTGAAAGTTCATCAAGTCCCTGGTCATTCTTACCCTGCATCACGTAGGCGACACCAAGGTTTCCATGGGCATGCGGGTTTTTATCTCTTTTATTGATGGAAATCTGTAGATCAGCAACTGCTTTATCTACATTGGCGCCCGGATCCCTTCCTGCTTTTATATCTTCCATAGCCTTGGCCAGATAAACAGCACCAAGGTTATTATAAGCCGCAAAATTCGGATATTGTTTTGTAGCTACCAGGTAGATCTGTTCCTTTTCGTCCAGGGAAGGAGTCAGGAAAGCGGCATAAGCCATTTCACCGTAAGTAAGGGTATCGGCAGGGGCAGTTCCGTTTACAATGGCCTTAGCCAGAACGGCAATTTCTGCAGCCGTTTTCTTTTCCTTTACTTTCAGGATCTCGGTTTGTGCGGTACGCAATCCGGGATAGATATCTTTGAAAACCATCTTATAGGACGGCAGTTTTTCAAGTTTCTTTTGTTGTTCAACAAAAGTTCCGGATCCGTTGACGATATCAAGGTATTGCTGTTTTTGTGCTGAACTTAACTTTGAATAATTGTTCAAAGAATCCTTGAATTGTCCCCAGTCTTCAACAACAGGTTTTAAAATGAATTTAATGGAATCAGCAAGACCTTTATAGTCATATTTCTTCATCATTCTCTGGTAAAATGATTGGATACTCTTTGCCCTGTCATTGGAAAGATGAGAATTGATGGTCTCAGAACCTTCCGGAGAGTGAGTACCGGTAATGGTAACGGTTTTGGTCACATTTTTAGCAGCAATAAAGGCTGACAAGGAATCTTCCTTGCTCCGGTTGGTCATTCCATC
>CAYNCU010000232.1:0-6277 GCA_964395765.1 uncultured Roseivirgaceae bacterium
ACGGTGGGCGTCTACATGGTCGGGGCCATCCTGGGCATCATCTTCGGTAATGAATACCACGCTCTGGTTCCAGATTTTTGTATGGCTCAGGTAATCGATAAATTTTCCTACCGCCAGATCATTATCAGCGGCGTCCGCATCCGGACTTCTCCTGCCTGCATTAAGTCCTTCGGTATGATCATTGGGGAAACGCAAGGTGTTCATGCTGGGTACACGGTTAATAGCCAGCAGGGAATCGAAATCCCTTTTCCATTGCTGAAAACGTGTGGTATCCATGACGGAAAAATCAAAGCTTGTAAAATAGGGGCAATAATGGCCATCCAGTACAGGAATATTAGGTGTATAATTATCGGCAAATTCACCGTAAGTCCGGTAGCTTACATCGGAACGTTTGCATAATCCCCATATATAATCTCCCTTGTTATTGGCTATGCCCCGGCTGCCTTCCGAATCATAGTCACCTCCCCGGTCGCTGTAATTGGTTGGCCAGTGCTTTTCAATATAATCGGTGGCATAAGCCCCCATACTCCAGTTGTGCCCGTCGGCGCTGACTTCGCCGTTGACATAAAAATTATCACATAAAACGAAGTCATGAACGATTTTATGTTCATTCGGTGTGATCTTTTTCCCGAACAGAACAAGGGATGAATCGCCGTTCCCTTCCACTACATCCCCAAGGACCTGGTCATAAGTTCGGTTTTCCTTCAGGATATAAAAAACATATTTTATAGGGGAAGAATTTCCTACTCTTACCGGGATGGGATTACCCGATTCGCCATCACTCAGTGTTTCCTTGGTCTTGGTGTATGGGGTGTTAGAATATACTTCCTGTGAGTAAACTGACATTTGCTTATCATCTGCTACAGGGATCATGCTCAGGGTTCCAATAAATAACCCACCGATATACTGGACCTTTTCAGGTTTTGTCGTATCGCCTTTCTGGTAAACAACAGTTTCAGAATTGGAATAGGGATTAGGACCGTTGGGATTTGCCATGGAAGAAAATCCTTTGCCATTGGCAACAAATACAGTGCTCTCACAAACTCTCACACAGGTCGGATACCAGCCTGTAGGGATATATCCTTTACTCTTACAATTTTCCGGATCGGAAACGTCGAATACGGCTAGACAATTATTATCTGCATTGGCAATATATAAGGTTTTATTGTCCTCGCTCAAAGCCACACTGTTGGGAGTCGAACCCATCGGGGCATCGGGAAAAATGGCGGAATTCAAGGTTTCGACCACTTTATTTTGCGCCAGGTTGATGACGGAAACAGAATTATCATTGGCATTCGATACGAAGAGAATGCTGCCTTCCTTATTGACTACCATGTCGTTGGGATTATCCCCCACAGAAACCTCGCCTCTCGGTGCCAGGTTGCGCGTGCTGAAGATTTTCACCTTATCACAACCCCAGCAGGTCACGTATAATGCCTGGCTATCGGGCGATAAAAGGCAGGTATATCCTTCTCCGCCCAGCGGCGCCTGTTTCAGGATCTTTTTCGTGTTAACATCAATTGCATACAATGAATTGTTTTCCTTGGTTACGACATAAAGTACATTATTTAAATCATCAAAAGCCATTCCGGTCGGGGAGATCTTTTCCGGCCATGGCTTCCCGAGTTTTATCGTATCCCGGGTAACCAGCCTGTCATTTTTTATGTCGATTCGGTAGATCCAGTTATCATCCCCTCCGGAAGCATACAGGGTTTTTGAATCCCCGTTGAAGGCCAGGCCTAACCATGATTTCCCGACTTCCAGGGTATCCAGCATCACCTGGTTTTGGATGTCGATCAGCTGTATCGATTGAGTGCCGTAGCCGTTATTGGTAACCGCTAAATATTTTTTGTCCGGAGAAACGATCATATTCAATGGCAGGTCGCCTAACGTGAGACTTTTCCCGGCCGGGGAAAGGCTCCAGCCATTCGGAAGACTTATTTTATTTTCATTATTTTTTACAGGATTTTTGGGGGAACATCCTGCAAACAGCAGAATTAAGGATATTAAAATGGGTTGGATTAATCTTTTCATTTTATCGGTATTAAACAACTAAATCTATATTAACGAAATTAAATTCACTGGAAAAAAAGAATATTTTTTCATTAAATATCAAACACTCCATTTTTAATTTCCGGTATACCGGAAAGTTTTTAAAAACAAAGTAACCTAATAACCTAATAACCAAATGCCTTAGTTAACCCTAATTTAACATTAGACTTTAAAAAAAATTTGATTATATTCGTTATATTACCGGGATAATAAAAAGGTAAAATAAAGTAATCGGCAAGCTTGATCTGGTTGCCAAATTCCGCGGGAGAAGGACATTAAATATTTACCTTTTCATCAATCCAATAGACTGAATAACTGGATATCAGGGAATTTCATGAGTCGTAAGGAATGATAGAACTGAAAAAATTATCGTTTGCTTATAAAAATGGTAAGTTAATCCGGTACCCGGATTGGTCATTAATCCAGGGAACACACGCACTCGTTTTCGGAAGGAAAGGATCCGGCAAATCAACCCTGTTATACCTTATTTCCGGGCTTTTGAAACCCCATTCCGGAATGATTGAAGTTTGTGATAAAAAAATCACGGGTATAAAAGGAGCGGAACTGGATAAATTTCGCGGGAAATATATCGGCTTTGTATCAGCCAACCCAGTATTTATTCCTGAATTTACCATGCAGGATAATTTTCTGCTTGCGCAGCAGATGGGCTCGGGCAGGGAGGATGTTGAAAAAATATACCTTCTTATGCATGAATTCGGCATCGCCGGCAGGGCACTTGATTTTCCAGCCGCTCTCTCCCCTGTAGAATTAAGAATTGCCGCAATTTTAAGAGCCGTGATAAACAGGCCGAAAATAATTCTGGCGGATGAACCTACCGGCTGGCTTACTGAAAAAGAAAGTCATTTTATCTTTAAGATGCTGACCCACCAGGCCCAAAATTATGAGGCTACCCTCGTTATCGCTTCCCGAAATTCCAGGATACAGGAAATTTTCAGGAACAGGCTAAAGCTGGAAATAGTATGAATCATGTCCGGCTGGCTTTCACCTTCCTGATCCATAAGCCTTTAATGACATTTATTACGGTCGCTTTTTTAATCCTGCCGGTAATTATTATTACATGCGTGGTTTTATTTAATCAGCAGACTAAAAAATATTTTCGTAATAATACGGGAACGATAGACCTGATTATTGCTGCCCGGTCTTCCCCTGACGAAATTCTGAAGAAAACCGTTTTTCTTGAAAAATCCTGGTTAAAAGGTATCGGGATCAATGAAGCCAGGGAGGTTATCAATAACCCGGATGTCAAACTGGCTGTGCCGGTATATATAGAAGATTATTACCATGGTCACCCGCTGGTGGGTACCAATGAGAATTATCCAAAATTGTTTAATGCTAACCTGGGTAAAGGAACCTGGTGGAAAGCGGATTTCGGGGTAGTGCTTGGTTTTAAAGCTGCACGCGCCATGGGCCTTAAGACGGGAAGCACTTTTACCTATCCTGCTGATTCCGGAACATCTCCGGCTCGGTTTCGCACCAAAGTGTTCCATGTTACCGGGATTTTAAAAAAGAATAACAGCGCGATTGATAATGCCATGATTACCTCATTGAATTCCGTATGGTTGCTCCATGCTGATGAAAAAGAATCCCGGAAAACCGGAGAAAATCAAGCCATGGAAAATAGTAAAGGGAAACCGGGCCTTCATTTCCCGGATTCAGGAAATCAGGTAATTACAGCCGCATTAATCGATCTCGATCACCCGATGCCATCTTCCGATTTCATAAATGACAATAAGTTAAGTTCAGAAGTCCAGGCTATAGAACCGGTGGCAGAGATAACCCATGATTATCAATCACTGCAATTTACCTTGTCGGCCCTGACCGGATCCGGAGTTTCAGTATTAATGATCGGACTGCTCGCTTTATTCATACGACTCTTTTATTTCGTAAGGGAAAGATCAAATGACCTGTTGTTACTCCGGAAAATCGGTGCAACAAAAAATAAAGTCATGATCATAGTCATTCTGCAGGGTCTTTTAATTACGGACATGGCCGTATTTTCGGGCATATTACTGGCCCATGGCACACTCGGAATATTGAGTACGATCCCATCCATGGAATCACATTATGGCCTTACCGGAACCCTGATAAGCGGTTATGAAGTATTAATTTACCTGGGTGTGATTACTGCCGGCTGTCTTGTTTCTATTTTCCCCGCTATCAAGGCAAGAAATATCCATACTCTGCTCATCTCCACCGATTTTTAATGGAGGAAATTTTTAACTCAATATGCCGGGAACAGGGTAGAGTCTGTCCTTAGGAATATATAAATTCAAGCAGCAGCAAACTGATATCGTCTTCCCTTTTCATTTCCCCGCTGAATTCCTCGTAATCCAGTTCTATCCCCTTCAATATTTCGGCTTCACCGGACCGGATGTTTTTTAACAGGACTTCCGTCAATCGTTCTTCGGAATACATAATGCCTTCCATATTACGATGTTCAATGATTCCATCGGTAAAAAACAGAAGCTTGTCGCCGATATTATAGCGGATATTGATTTGTTCGAAGTCGGAGTTGCGGATAATCCCCAGGGCCGAGCCGGAGCTCTTTATACTTGAAAGAGTGTCATCGGAGGCGGAATAAAACAGGGGATAATAGTGCCCGGCCCTTGCCATTTTTATTTTTTTATCTTTCAGGTTGATATAGGCGTAATGACAACTGGCGAAAAGAGAAGAAATATTATCAAAAAAATGGTTATTCAACTGAACCAGCAGTTCGGAAGGCTCCGTGCCGTATTCCCTGACCAGGAGGGCATAAGCACTTTTAAAGGCACCGGCAGCGAGGGCGGCTGTAATCCCATGGCCCATCACATCCGCAATCACAGCGCCATATTCAAATTCCGAAAATGGTGTAAGGTTGATGAAATCTCCGCCTATTTCCTGGGTAGGATTATAAATATAGGATTGTTTCAGGCCCGCGATCGGATAGAACTGGTAATCCAGTATTCCCGTATTAATAAAGAAATCCTGAAGTTTTTTGGCGCTTGACAGGTCCTTATTGATTTCTTCCAGCGTGAGAGATTTCTTCTGGAGGTCAGACCAGAAAAATGAAATATCAGTAGAGATCTGGCGGTACCTGCGGATAGTATCCATCAGGCAATTTTTATAAAAAATTCCTTCAATTTCCGGGTTATTCTTTAAAAACTTATCCAGGGATTTCTTCCGGAGCCGAAGAATAACGGAATCTTCCTTGGTAATGACAGAAGCCGAGCGCGGGAGACTGTCGATAAGCGCTACCTCTCCGAAATAATGGTTTTTCTTCAGGCTGTTTATCAACATTTGTTCCTTGCCCTTTACCGATTTGAAAATATTTACACTTCCCCGGGCGATAATATACAAAGAATCGCCTAGCGCCCCTTCCCGGATAATAGTCGTTCCTCCAAGGAAGTTTTCTTCCTCCAGCATAGGCACCAGGTCTTTTAAATTTTCTTTCTTTAATCCCCTGAATGCCGGGATTTTAATAAGGATATCCGATAAATCCATTGCCGAAGAAATGAAAATTTTATAATTGCGTTGTTTTCTATTGACGCATGCAAGTTAATGATTTGTATTTATTTTTATTAATTGATTGAAAAAACGAAACGGAAATCACGAAATTTATAAACCGCTGGCCATCGGTGGATATTTTAATAAGGAATTGAAAAATATTATTTTAACCCTGCTCGTCTCTTCGGTCTTATGTTCCTGTAATTCACGGAATGTAAAACGGGACCGGTTTTTCCTGCGGGCGAATGAGGCACTTAATCAGGGAAATTATGAATCGGCGGTGAGCTTATACGATGAGGCATTAAAACTGGATCCCTCTTTTGCCGATGCCTGGAATAACCGCGGGACCGCCCTGTTTGATAACGATAAATATGATCAGGCACTTGAATCTTATAACCAGGCTATCGCTTCCAATTATAAAAATCCTGCCGTTTACCTGAACCGGTCCAATACCTATTATAAATTAAAACAATATGAAACTGAATATAAAGAGCTTTATTATGATCGAAAACTTGTTGAAAAACAAATTCTCGATTTAGCCTTAACAGGGCATGATATCCAGTTGCATGTTCATCCCCATTGGCTTGATGCAAAATATCTTGGCAACCATAAATGGAAATTTGTATACAATAAATATTCGCTTCAAAAATTAAATATAAAAGAAAATGAAAATGATATTAATACTCTCATTGGTTGTATAAGAAATAGTATTCAAATATTG
>CAYNCU010000233.1:0-6228 GCA_964395765.1 uncultured Roseivirgaceae bacterium
AAAAGACCGGCTATTTTTCAGGCGGCGGAGGTTTGTCATCTACTATTTACGATTATGCTATATTGCTCCAGATGTTTCTGAACGGTGGTGAATACAACGGCGTTCGGCTGTTAGCTCCCGCCACGGTACACATGATCACGGAAAATCAAATCGGTGACCTTCACCCGAACATCGGTGATCACGCGGAGGTGAATAGTTTTGGATTTGGCTTTTTAATTGTCTCCGACGAAGGAAGCAAACTAGGCCCGAGTAGCGCCGGTAGCTACGGCTGGGGTGGAGTATTTTCTACCTCCTACTGGGTTGATCCGAAGGAAGACATGATAGTGTTGATTTACCGCCAGATGTGGGGTCCCTATGTGGCCAATACCGGAAAGGCGTTCGCACCGCTGGTCTACCAGGCGATTAAAAATCGATAAGGAATTTAAGTTAATCCTTTCTTTTGTTTTCTGCCGGTTTAGACCGGGTACTCCCTTTGGTATTTTTCCCTGAGGACAGATTTTTGGAATTTGCCTACCGAAGTTTTCGGGATCGCATCAATGAAGGCAAAGCCGTCCGGGATCCAGAATTTGGCAAACTTGTCCGCAAGAAATTTCCTGAGTTCTTCGGCGGTAACTGTTTTTCCTTCTTTCGGCACAACATACGCAAAGGGTCGCTCCATCCATTTCAGGTCAGGAACAGCGATCACCGCCGCTTCAAGTACGGAAGGGTGTTCCATCAACGAATTTTCCAGCGCCACCGAGCTGATCCATTCTCCGCCTGATTTGATCACATCCTTGCTGCGGTCTTTTATGGCTATACATCCGTCTTCACTGATGGCTGCGATATCACCGGTTTTCAGCCAGCCATCGGAAGTAAATTTTTCGCCGGGATCCGGATCCTTAAAGTACGTGGCGGCCACGCAGGGACCCCGCACTTCAAGCTCACCCATTGTGCTGCCGTCCCATGGAATGATACCGGATTCATTTCGTCCCCGAATTTCCAAAAAAGGTATCGGGAAGCCCTGCCTGATGGAATGGTCATACTGCTCTTCCTTTGAAACATTTTGCAAATTACTGGTCACTACCGCACTGCTCCCCAGCGGAGAAAGCTCCGTCATCCCCCAGGTATTCAGCACATTTATGCCATAGCGTTCATCAAAGGATTTCACCAAAAAGCGCGGTGCCGAAGAGCCGCCTATCACTATGGTATGCAGGCTGAGCTTGTATTTATCCGGCGCTGCGTCGAGCTGATTAAGCAGGTTCATCATCACCGTGGGCACGCCGCCGGTTATGGTAACCTTTTCTCTTTCAAAGAGCGCTAACAGGCTTTCGGCATCCAGGAAAGGACCTGAAAAAACCTGTGTGGCGCCCGCAAAGGCACAATGATACGGGAAACCCCAGGCACTGGCATGATACATGGGAACTACAGGAAGCACCACATCCCGTTCGGTAATACCGGTTCCGCAACAGGCTGATAAAAATGCCATCGTATGCAGCACTATTGAACGATGGGAATATAAGATGCCTTTAGGTTTTCCGGTTGTTCCGGAAGTGTAACACATAAAGGCAGCGGTATTTTCATCCCCGGTGAAGGGATCGAAAAGCGTTTCGTCCCCGCCGGCCAAAAATTCCTCATAATTCAAATAGCCGTCGGGTAATAATTCGCCGGTTTGTGGAATAACGATGACCGCGGAAAGCTTTACAGAAGATTTAATTTTTTCGAATAAAGGCAGCAATACCTGGTCTATGATGATGACACGGTCGCCGGCATGATTGATGATGTAAGAAAGGATATCCGGACTAAAACGCAGGTTAAGCGGGTGCACCACCGCACCCATGCAGGGAACTGCATAGTAGGCTTCAAGGTGCTGGTAATGGTTCCAGCTCAGGGTGGCCACCCGGTCGCCCCGGCGGATGCCGAGCCGTTGCAAGGCCATGGCCAGTTTTTTGGCACGCAAGGCAAAATCCCGGTAGGTATAACGATGAATGCTTTTATCCGGAAGCCGGCTTACAATTTCTTTTTTACCGAATAAGGTTTCTGCCCTTCGCAGAATAACAGGAAGAGTAAGCTGGCTTTCCATCATTAAACCTCTCATTGGTTGATGAATTTCACTGATAATTTATAATTTAAATGTTGAAAGTTAGTTAAAAAAATAAAAATAAGGCGAACATAATCCGATCATTAATAGATGTACCGTTTCGCGATGCGATTGAATTGGATTGATACCGAATTAATTGACCGATATTCAATATCGGATCGTTCATCGGTTTGCCATGCCTTATAACGGGATGCCGGATACTATTTGGCCGGAAACCTTTGCGGTAATTGCAATGAGATGTTATTTTTAAATGAATGAACTTAAATATTAAAAGATACCATGCCGGATAACAACAATTTATTCTTCGCACCCCAGCTTATGATCAACAATGGAATTAAGGATATTTCTTTTTATAAGAAAGCGTTTGGGGCAACGGAAAACCTTTGTTTATACAATGATGACGGCAGCATTCATGTGGCTGAGTTATCGATTGACGGAATTATCTTCCATGTGCATGAAGTAACAAAACAGTACTTTTTTTCTCCTGATGAACATCATGGAACTACCTGCATCATCGGACTGTTTGTACCGGACGTGGACAGGGTAGTAAGTAATGCCCTCCGGGCCGGTGCGAGGGAAATATTTCCCGTAAAGGATTATGAGTATGGTTACCGGCAGGGGGAAATAGAAGACCCCTTCGGGCATCACTGGTTAATACAAAAGAAAATTTCATAATTTATGGTAATCCCTCTTCGGGTAAGACTAACTTCTTAATAAATTTTCCTTCCCCTCGTTCACCAGTTTCAGGATTAATTCACCGAACAAGGTATTGGCCCAGGCGAACCAGGGACGAGTAAAGTTTCCGGGATCATCCCTGTTAAAGGATTCATGAATGAAACCGGTACCGGCGTCCGTATCTCGTATTGTTTTCACACACCAGGCTATTTCATGATCGTCGTGACTGGTCAAAGCCCGCATAATAATGCTCATGGGCCATACCTTATTATATCCGACATGGGGACCGCCGATACCTTCCGCTGACATTCCTTTGAAAAAATAGGGATTGTCTTTTCCCCAAACCAGGTTGCGGGTATGCTGATAAATTTCATCCCGTTCATCAACGCATCCCAGGTAGGGCATCGATAATAAACCGGGTACGTTTGCATCATCCATAAAGGTTTTGTTCCCGAAACCGTCAGCCTCGTAAGCGTATACTTTGCCGTAATTAAGGTGATCGGTAACCGCGTACTGATTTATCGCAGCCTTTACCTCCTCAGCAAGAGCATTACATTCCCCGGCCAGGGCCGTATCTTTGATAACCTTCTCCAGTACCGCTGCCATTTGATTCAGCGAAGTAACAGCGAAAAGGTTAGAAGGAATCAAAAACCCGTAAGTTGTTGCATCGTCGGAGGGACGGAAAGAGGAGTTGATCAAACCGACCGGTCGGAGCGGCCTTCCGTAACCATTATTGGATAATGTATCCAACTGTCGGGTTGTTTCACGTTCGAATCGGTAAGGCCCCAACCCGTTTTTCCGTTGTTGTTCTTTAAAAGTTTTTATTATTAATGCTGCAGATTTATGCCAGTCCGCATCGAAAACGGAATTATCGCCGGTGATTTTCCAGTAATGATAAGCCAGCCGGACGGTATAACAAAGTGAATCCAATTCCCATTTCCGTTCATGAAGTCCCGGCTTCATATCCGTATGATCACTCATCCATTCTCCGGGGACAGGTTCCTTGTTGAATGCATTGGCATAGGGATCGAGCAATATGCACTGGGTTTGCCGGTTAATCACTCCTGCAATAAGGTTTTTCAGCGTATTGTCTTTTGTTACCATCGGTAAATAGGGCCATACCTGAGCCGAAGAATCCCGCAGCCACATCGCATGAATATCTCCGGTGATCACAAAGGTATCGGGCTTTCCGTTTTTGGAACCGTATTCCACCGTTGTATCCAGCGTATTCGGGAAACAATTCTCGAACATCCACGCCAGTTTCGGATCCTGAATTTTAGCTTTGGTGGTTTGAATAGTATCCTCAACGGCCTTTGATGTAAAATTCCGTTCCCCGGGCGCAGGTCTTTTCGATTCATACGCTTTGAATTTTTCCCGGCGCCGCCAGATCTCCGGTCCTGAAAACGCCAGGCCGGCCATGGTAAAAGTTCCTGACTTGATAAAATTTCTTCTGCTCGTCATAAGTCATCCTTTCAAAATTAAATTTTCAGGCTGTCATTTGCCTGCTGCATGGTAATTCATAACATTAATGCAAATAAATGGAAAATGTATTTAATTGTATAACTTATCAGGCACAGGGTACTTAAAGACTCGGGCAAGCTTCCTTGAAATTATTTGACAGGCAGATTGGTTTTTTTAAATCCGCCCTGTTCCTGATTAATACAAAAAACTTATTGAAATATTACCCGAAAATATAGTGTAACCCTATATAATACGAAAAGTGCCTGTACTTCGTAATGTCGATTCCGGTATCGCATGAGCCGATTAGCTGAAGATTTTTATAAACCGGAACTCCGCCGCCCAGGTGAAGGCCTGTACGGTCCCTACCTGAAACCGTGGAGGGCGTATGATGAAAGAACTCCATGCCGAGAAAGGATTCATTGGTAAAATTATATTGAATAAGGATACCCGAGAAATAAAAATTCTTATTTCCGGTACCGAAATTGAGCCAATAACCCGCACCTCCATATACCGTCCACTTCCCAAAATCTTCTTCCAGCCAAATGGGAATAAAAAACTGTGGCTTCCCGTTTCCAAGCCCTTCAGAAGCGTTACCCGTAGAAATTTCCATCAGGGGAAAAGTGGCAATTGACGGAAACCATCCCTTTTGTGCAGCAAACTGGTATTTGAATCCCAGTTCCACATCACCGGGGCCAAAATTTGAAGGTGAATGATGAGGATTATTAAAGGCAAGAGGGAGTACTATATGCGTAAATCCATTTTTTATAATCTCGTAATTAAATTCGATAGCCGGTCCAATACCCGTAGCTGCGGCATGGTCAAGCGTGCCGGATGAAAAAAGGTATGCTTCACCGCCGGGATAAGGAAGCAGTTCAGGATCATCGGTACGAAAAGGGGGCCCGGCATATAACCGCTGGCTCAAAAACATTAAGATTAATAGAAGCGAAGTCAGGCATCTCCTGATTAAAATACCCATGATCCTTACTTTGAGGTTTTATCCATTTAAGACCCGCTTGACCGTAATATTCCTATTTACAACCTTTTAATATTGCAATTCTTCTGCCGCTCTTTCTGAAATGCTATCCGAAAGGCGCTTTTTATTTACCTTCCATTAAAATTGTGTAAACAGTTTCCGCAACTAACCGGGCTGGTTTCTCTTCATGTAAGCGGATTCCAACCTTGGCCAAATCAATACAGTTATTGGTTCTAATCATATTGGCCGATCCTTTGTCAAGTGTTTGCAATGCGCCCTCGCCCTGACAGGGGTTTCCGTAAGAAGCATCAAATTCCTTTCCCTTCTTTCCTTCAAGACAATTTAAGACGTGATGTAAGTGCATTTGGATATCCTTTAAATTCGCGGCCTTCTCCGCAAAATCCGCATGCTTAATTGCCGTATGATACGGGTCTTCGGTTTGAGACACACTGGCTTTTTTTAATTTGGCCGGCGGGACACCTGCATGAGCCGTATTCGTAAAGATTATCGCGGAAGAAAATATTAATGCCATTAATAAATAGATTCTTCCCCTAATACCGGAGTTCATTTTTTGTGTGTTCATTTTTTCCTTTCTTTAAATAATTGATAGTTGAGTTTTATTCAATAATTTAGTTTTATTCCTTCAGTAGTTTCTTGTTTTTATTTAAATAGGTGGCTATCACAATCCCATCCTGCATGCTTAAGGGAACATTGATTTAATTCCGTCAAATAATTTTGAAGCCTTAATATGAAACAAATGTTTGCCGGATATGTTTTAAACTCTTTCTTAAAATTTGATCAGGAAATAAAATCCATTATCGGGGCAGTATATACGGCTCACGTAGGTCATCAGGATCCCGTGGATATTGGTTACCGGTTATTGAACCCGCTATGGGCGGGATTTCACTGCGCTCAACAAAGAAAATGATCCTATTCCTCTCTCAAAACTTTCACCGGGTTGGCCCTTGCGGCCCTGAAAGACTGGTAACCGATCGTGAGCCAGCCAATGGTCAGGGAGATTAATCCGGCCATAACATAGATC
>CAYNCU010000234.1:0-6193 GCA_964395765.1 uncultured Roseivirgaceae bacterium
ACATGCGGAGAAACCAATACAGTAAAACGCTCCTTTTTGGTTGGTAAAGGTATAAGCTTCAGCCTTTGCAAGGTTACGTCCTCCAATATACAGATGGCAGTTGGTTTCCTGTAATAAATACCTGACAATGGCGAAACCGGCATTGCCATAACCGCCGATAATTAATATTTTTTGATTGTCCATATGTCGTTGAACGATGTTACTGTCGTCAGTAAAAAAATCAAAAAAATGTTAACTTTTGCTTATTTTATCGTCCAGCCAGTTACGTTCATCCTCGGAAAACATCTTTGCCACAAGATCGAGAAGTTCTGTCGTTGATCGTATATGTTTCTGAGCCACCGTTCTGAGGAAATTATAAAATTTGGCCGACCCGTTTCTTTGTTCCATCTCACATAGAATTAACGAACCTTTTTCATAAAGTACAATATAGGCTTCAGAGGCTGTCCTGTCAATCCCCCTGATGGGAGGTGTATGTTCCGCATCTTTTTTGTATTCTTCTAATTTCTCTTTGAATACATCCATTCCAAGTCTATCTCTGAAGTAAAGAAGCATGCTGTATTCCGCAAAAGATTCGTTGAGCCAGTCTTCCCATGACTGCGTATCGGCATTATGCCACCAAAAATGGGCAATTTCATGGCCCACTCCCATGAGCGTATATATATTGAGTTTTTTGGCCCTCATGCTTATGAAATTTTTGCGTGAATAACCCCCTCCCTGTTCAAAGGGGGCAATTATAAATTTCAGATAGGTACTGTCAGCTATGTTCCCGAAATAGTCATGATAGAGTGTGACTGCAAACTTGCATTCAGTAAGAAGGGAATCGGCATCTTTATCAGGGAAGTCGGAATAATCCGTTTCAATATAAACATTTCCCTTTTTATAAATTTTTGAATGGAGGTTCGGCGATGCAATAATCACATTATCGAAGCCAGGCCAGGACTGATTCATTTTCCATCGACCCTCATGTTCTGAAATCATCCCTGAACCGGTTACCTGGTAATGGTTATCGATGGAAATATTTAAATTGGAAGTGAAATTTCTGCTTTCATTATTCAATGGATACCAGGCACTGTAATAATTGATTTCAATCCAGTCCTCAGAAAATGACTTGGCCCAGCCGTCGAGATTTTTCATTTCGCATTCATAATTGAAGAATAACTTCAGGGTATCTATTGTTTTTTCAGGGTTAATCAAAAGCAGTTTTCGGCCATTTGGAATATATTGAATGGGGGAGGGAGAAAGCGTGTCGAATAAATATTTAATGGGTCCATGGGCGATCCTGATCGAATGAATAAGAGTATTTTTCCAGAGCACCATTGAAAGCGTGTCCTTATGATCAGTCGCCACAATTATAGATCCGTTGACTATAAGATTTTTTCCGGGCACATTGATTTGAACATTCATGTCATAATGAATGATTTCCTGGCATAAGCCCCGGTAAAACAGACAGGTGGAAAAAACAGTTAAAAAAAATGTTTTCATCGGAGTAAGTAAAAAAAGTTGTTTATGGTATTATGGACGCGTGCTGCTATGAAAAAGTTTTATTTACATTATAATTAATTATCATGTTCCCCCGTAATATCCCTGAAAAACCGATTCAAATCTCAGGACGGAGACACGACACATCAGCACCGCCAGGATGTAAATCTCACCAGCCGTGTATCTGCCGGACGGGCTTGAATGCATGGCGATAATAAACAAAAAATGCTACACACAATAATAAACATGATATATATGAAGTCAGGATTCAACTAAATCAATACATTTGGAGGCGTTTTTGTAGGTTATTTTTTAATGACGATTATATGAACCTTATTAGTGAAGCAAAGTATATTACATTAGGCCTTTTCATATTATTCTTGTTTTCCTGCTCGAAAGAAAAGATTGATTCGGAATTAAAAGGAATCGTGGTCATCAATGAATTGATGGCAAAAAATTCAACCACGGTAGCCGACCAGAACGGGGAATATGACGATTGGATCGAGTTGTATAATTTATCGGGAAATGAAATTGACCTGTCAGGGTATTTCCTTTCCGATTCAAAGAAGAACCTGGTCAAATGGACGTTTCCAAAAGGAACCCGGATTGAATCGAAAGGTTACCTGATCGTCTGGGCGGACAAAGATCTCGACCAGGAAGGGCTCCATGCTGATTTTAAACTTTCTGCAGAAGGGGAAACCGTAATCTTTTCTGCGCCGGATCAATCCCTTGTCGACGAAGTAAGTTTCGGTGCACAGAATGAAGAATTATCTTACGCCCGCATCCCCAACGGTACCGGTTCTTTTCAATGGGTGAAACCGACTTTCAACAAACCGAATAAGTAAAGTTGATAATCCGGTTTTAGTTTTTATTCAATTCCATCATATTACCGGGCTTATCAAAAACCTGAAAACCGGATTTACGATAGAAAGAATGGGCATCTTCCGTACCAAGCCTCATTTTCCGGACGTCCTTTAAGAGTGAATAGTTAATAATATTGTTCATCAATTCCTGGCCATATCCTTTTCCACGGTATTCTTTCAGGATGAAAACATCCATCAGCCAGGCAATAACTGCATAATCGGTTACAACTCGGGCAAAGCCTATCTGTCGGTCATCCAGGTAAATGTCGAAACACAATGAATTTTCGATGGATTTTTTTACAATATCAACGCTCCTGCCTTTTGCCCAGTAGGATTCTTTGGAAAGGAATTCATGGATAAGGGCAATGTCCAGCCTGGATTTATCATTGGAAATTTCAATTTGTTGATTCATTCGATTTGGAATTAAGAATAATTACTGAAGCCAGACCCGGGTAATAAAAATAATTAATGGCGGATTTTCTCAGCGATTAATCAAAAGTTTTTGCCTTATTCTTTTATGATTTATTTGAATTTCAATGATATACATCCCTGCAGGGAATTGGCCGAGAGGAACAATGATATTTGATTTTTCCGGATCTTCATTCCTTAAAACAATTTCGCCATTAAGATTAAATAATAAAAGCCGGGTAAGGGGACCTTCACCGGACTCGATGTGAAGCAGGTTTTTTACGGGGTTCGGATAAATGTTAACATTCATTCGCCCCTCAGGATATAATCCGGTAACGGAACCGTTGGTAAGACCGTAAACATCAAGCCTGTCTGAAAAAGTTGCCAGGTAAACTTTGCCGTTTGCTATGGTCGGACAATTGAATTTTGCATAGTTGCCGGGATCATCCCGCGAGGACATGGAAGAATTCCAAAGTTCTTTGTTAACATCGTTTGCATCAATAGCCCTTAGGATACCCGGGCATGTTTGGTTATTGGCATTGCAATTATCTGCGGCATGACTGGCCCATAAAATAGCCGTGGAATCGATACTGTAATCGGATGAAACGGAAAGGAAAGCTCCGTTATAACCAACCGGCCCTGGGATTGAACTTTTAATTACGTTGGTTAAATCAAATTTTTGAATTGAAGAATCATACGGTAGAGCGGCCAATGGCACATTATCCGACCAGATATAAACAAATTCACCACCGGTACCCTTATAATAAGTCAAAGAGGATAAATTATGGGCATCATTTGAATTCTGGCTGAAAGTCTGAACAACATTATTGGCTGAAGCATTGTAACCTCCCATGGAATTCAAATCCATCAGGTATATATTTCCGTCTTTAGCTCCGGAAAAAGCCTGGTTCCTGCCGGGAAGAAGCAACATTCCGGTAACCCCGAAATCTTCGTCGCCATTTTCGAGGACAGGATAGTCGAGAGGAGTAAAAAAGTCGGTGAGAGTCAGGTTCCCGCCATCGGGCAAGAGTTTCAAAGCACTCTCCGAACGGTTCGCCGGGTCGGACGGATCACCGGAATTACCTACGGCGCCGTTTCCTACGGAAGCATAGATATAGCCCGAATCATCGGCGGAAGGTCCTCCCCCTGACATCCAAATTCCTCCCTGGTAGCCTTCGGGAGTTGCATTATAAACATACTTCTGCTGAAGGCTTGTCTTATCGTAGCCTATGATCCAGCCATGATAATCGCCGCAATCCCCATGGGCAGCCCAGGCGATATAAACGATTCCATTGGAAAGCAGCAGTCCGGATCTTTGATTTTCCAGTTGAGCATCGAAGTGAATAACGCCTCCGGAACTTCCGCTGCCGGATCCATTTACCTGGGCGGTTATGAGTACGGGGCTATGCGGTTTCTCATCTCCTGTTCTCAGATCGAGTGCATGAAGGTATTGCTGGTAAGAGGTATTCCCACCGGATTGTAAAACGCTTTTAGCCACAACATAAAGTGTATTGGCTACCGTGTCAATGACCGGGGTGCCGACAAGACCCAGGTTTCCGGAAAAGTCCTCGTAACCGTTTCCACAGGCGGTGTCTGTATTTTTCATTACCCGCTGTCCGGCAGGAGTTAAATTGACCTGCCAATAGGGATTTCCGATAGCGGAGGAATCGGCATCAAAGGCGTACACCGTATTGTTTACAGTACCTACGAAAACAACATTTCGTTCACCAATGCCGGAAATGTCGACTTTCGCCAGTAACGGTTGCGCGTAGATCTGGTCGTCGACGGACCTGGTAAACAGCAATCCAAATGAGCCGGGTTTAACATTTCCTTTATTCAGAACTGTTTCTTTATCATTCCACCCGGTCCGGTAATTATTATTATGTTGCGTAATCACCTGTACCTGCGAGAAGGAAGGAACGGATAAAAGGAAGAGGATTATATAAATGCAGAGTTTTTTCATGGAAACGAAATTAAATAGTAAAAACTGCATTTACAATCGAACAGCCCTGCCGTAAAAATTAATTACGCAAAAAACCGGGTATCTTCTATGGTCTTCTTTTCTTTTTTATTCCTTCCATTACTCTTATAATGTAACCGTTTGGATCACTGATAATAAATTCCCGGGTTCCCCATGGTTTGTCTTCAAGCTCGTTCATGATGGGAATTTTCCTGGATTTATATTCCTCGTAGATATCGTTCACGTTATCGACGAACCATAACAAGGTGGACTGAAAATCCTTGTTCATTAAAGATTCAAAAAAAATCGGCTCCTCGCTGAACATGAGCTGCATTTCATCCCTCTCAATCCCTCCGTCAAGTTCATTCCATGTCCATTCGCCATAAAAGCCAAGACGATCCCGGTAAAACTCAAGCGTCTGTTTTAAATTTTTCACCGGGATAAAGGGATTAATACCGTGAAATTTTTTTGACTTGTATTCCTGTGCCATTTTCAATCAGTATTAATATTTTAACCAGATGTTTCATACTCAACGCAAACAGCAGGGAAATGTTAAATGTTTTTAGGATTTTAACAACAAGGAAAGTATAATTAACAAAATTTAAATAATGATTTAACATTATATACCGCATCATGATCCCGAACCGAAGCCGGTCGAAAAAATTCAGCCGAACCAGGAGCTAACCTTCCGTATTTTTAGGCTAAGAAAAAAACAGGATAATAGATGCAAGCTTCAATATAACAACAAACGTCAGCTTTGATAAGTTTTTATCTTTTAGAATTACAGATAATTCAACAGTTCCGTTAAATTTTTAATTTCATAATCCGGGACCTGTAAAGAATCTATGAGCGCTTTTCCATCGCGGTTTAACCAGATTGATTTAATGCCTGCTTTTTTGGCACCTGCAATATCTGTATTAAGGCTATCGCCGATCATGACCGAATTTCCGGAATTACAATTCAATTTTTTTAACACATCCTCAAATATCTGTGGTTCCGGTTTCCCGGTTCCCACTTCCCCGGAAATCACGATGGCGTCAAAATGATATTCCAGGTTCCCGCCTTTTATTTTTTTCCATTGAAGGTCCGGTGTACCGTTGGTGATTAGTCCGAGTTTATATACGGGTTTAAGTTTTGCCAGAACCGCTATGGTATCCTCGAATAAATGATGTTTTAAATTCCTGATCAATTTAAAATGCTCGCTTAATCCGGATGCATAATCCTGCCCGTTGATATTAAATCTGTTTAATGCATTTTGCCAGGATTTTAACCGGTATTCTGCAGCATATTTCCTCAAAAATGCCAGGTTTTCATTGTCTCCGTCGAAGTCGGCCCACAAAGCTTCCCAGGAGCTTATCCCGATTTTTCTACAGTAGGGGTATACCGGCTGCGCGTGCCATAGAACCCGGGCTTCCTCAATAAGGGCTGACACGAAGTTATTTTCATTAACCGAAACGGGTAGGAGGGACAGGGTTTCAATGAA
>CAYNCU010000235.1:0-6131 GCA_964395765.1 uncultured Roseivirgaceae bacterium
GGATTGAATTTTGTAAGGAGTTCTCTTAATTTTTTTAAAGCAAGTACCATTTGATTCTCTACAGTTTTTGGAGAAATGTTGAGAATTTGCGCCACTTTCTTGTAAGATAAACCATCCTCTTTTACAAGCCTGAAGATTATTTCGCAACGATCTGGTAAACTGGCTATTGCCAATTCAATTTCCTGATTCAATTCTTTGTTGATCATATTATAATCAGGTCCTCTGTATTCGACGATCTTACTATTTATGATCTGCTCAGTTTTGAATCTTTTGTTTTTCCTGGTATAGGAAATAGACTGATTTTTTACTGCTGTATACAGGTAGTTTTCTATATCTTCAATAAATACCAATCTTTTTCGATTGTTATATAATTTCACGAATACATCAGATACAATTTCTTCGCATAACAAATCATTGGGCAAATAATAAAATGCCCAACGAAATAATCGAGGATAATAGAAATCATAAAAGCTTCTAAAAGCTTTTTGATCATCATTTGCAATCTGATTTAAAATCAGTTTTCTATTTACTATTGATTCTCTCAAATGATTTTGAACCCATATCTCTTTGTTCAAAACTACCATTTATCGATGGTACCACAAAGCTCCACCATGCCAAAATTTAAAGATTTTCAATGAATAGTGATACTTTAAAATTTTGTCAAATACAATCAAGTAAATACATGCATTTCGTCAATTGCGGATCAGGAATTGCTTAAGAAAGTGTTTTAAGTATCAAGGGTTATGGAAATAAAATATGAAGTACAGGAATAGAATTCGAAATCTGGTGCAAATTCATACATTGGGAGGCATTTTTACAACTCGAATTGTCCGTGTTGATTTTAGTGGTAAATAAAAAAAGCACTTACAAATTTCACTTTGTAAGTGCTTGATTTTTAAGTGGGCGCACAAGGATTCGAACCTTGGACCCCCTGCTTGTAAGGCAGGTGCTCTGAACCAGCTGAGCTATGCGCCCGGAATCTTAAATAAAAGAACAATTCATCTAACTAAATCAATCTCTAACCAGTGCCGACCCACCCAAGTGGGGAGGCATCCCGCCTGAACGAAAGTTCAGGGCGGGACTGAGCTATGCGCCCGGACGTCTCTCACCAATGTCCGGTGGACATTGGTGAGAGACGGGCCAGCTCTTCGCGCTGGCCCGTCCCTATCTTTGTCCGGAAATTCGTTAAGAATTAATCCGGCCTTTCCAATTTGGCCGCTTCTTAACAATTCCATCAATAGTTCTAAAGAACGACAATAATTAATATTTCCGCCATTTCGTTGGGGAACGCAAATTTATCACTTCTCCGCTTCGCCACAAATCCATACGTATGTTTTTTTAATGCCCCAAAGCGTAATAATTTATGCCCTTCCTTACCATTCATAATAAAATAGGAATAAAATTTGTTATTATGTTGTGTGCCGTCCATCTATGGGTGTATTGAAAAGAGCTGTTAAACTTACCGGAATCCTGATTTTATCCCTTGTTCTTTTACTGGGAATCGTCTTTGCTACCGCTTACTTCTTCCGGGACAAGATCATCAGTATGGCCATAAACCGGATCAACAATAACCTGGATTCGCCTGTAAAAGTTGACAAAGTATCACTTGATGCCCTGGGGAATTTTCCCGATCTGACGCTGAGATTATATAATGTAAAGATCAGCGAAAGCCATAAAATAACAGGATTACCCATCTGCCAGGCCGGGAATATAGAAATTTCCTTCGGGCTTTTCGACCTCATCGTAGGAAAGTATACCTTTCAGGGACTTTCGATCGACAATGCCGTACTGGACCTGGCCCTCGATACGGCTGGTAATACGAATTACCATATTTTCAAGGATAGAAAGGAAAATGACCAGGGTGCTTCCGATGTAATAGTGAATTTCAGGAAAATAAGCCTCAAAAATGTGTCCTTTAATTTTACCAGTTTTGCGAACGGCAATGCTTTAATCCTGCATACCCCGGCACTGGAATCTAGGCTGAAATACAGTAGTGATAAAATCCATGCGAAAGTCTCGGGGACGATTAAAAGTGAAAAGGTTTACATTAACGGGATCAATTATCTTGCCGGGGAAACTTCGGAGTTGAAGTCAGAATTTGTTTATAACCTTGACAGCGATTGGGTCAATTTCACGAATTCTTCCCTCGAGATCAACCACTTTAATTACATTCTCAATGGACGTGTGGGAACTACCGGGGAAGAGAAAATTGATCTCTCCATTCAATCCGAACGAAGTGACTTAAAGGCTTTGACTTCATTATTGCCGGCGAAATACAGGGAATATTTGAAGGATTATCAAAGCCAGGGCGATATTAATTTCCGGGGCACTGTAAAAGGAGAATTAATTTCCGAATCGAACCCGCTGGTGAATTTTGAATTTGGTTGCCGGGAAGTTACCCTGTATCATCCCCAAATAAATAAAAGTTTGAAAGATGTTTCATTTACCGGGTCATTTACAAATGGCAGCGGACGGAATTATCAAACTTCGGACCTCGAAATTAAAAACCTGAAAGGCGTCCTCGACAACAGAGCATTCAGCGGTGAATTGTCGCTTGTCAACCTGAATACAATGAATATTAACCTTGATTTAACGGCGGACCTTAACCTTGGAACTGTATTAACCCTTTTTCCGGTTAAGAATATTAAGTCGGGCGCAGGGACGATGACGGTGAATGTAAAAATTTCCGGACCATTAAAACCGGCCGCCGACAAGGGAGAGCGGGAAGGTTCCGGTATCCTGGCTTCCGGCGATCTCACGCTGAATAATGCAGATTTACAAACCTATTATTCGGAAAGCAGTCTCACCGGCCTCAACGGGATATTTCATTTTAACAATGAAGACCTGGCCATAGAGAGTTTCAGCGGAAAAATCGGTTCGAGCGATTTCAGGATCTCCGGATTTTTTAAAAATCTTTTGCCCTTTATCTTTCTTCCTGACCAGCCCATTCTCATCGATGCAGATTTCCAGTCCGGTTTTTTAAACCTCAATGAACTGCTTCAGGCTAATTTTTCGTATGGTAATCCGCAACCTGCTGACTCCGGCTATCATCTTGATATCTCACCCAAGCTGGATGTGAGTCTGAATTGCAGGGCCCGGGAGGTGATCCTGAAAAAATTCAGCGCGAGAAATGTAACAGGGCATGTCACCATTAGAGACCAACGCATAATTGTGGATACCGCGAAAATGAATTCCATGGGCGGAAACCTTACCCTTTCCGGCACTGTTTCCGCGCGTCAGCCGAATAACCGGGAAATCCTGGCCGACGGCCATCTGGAAGGGATCTATATCGACAGCGTCTTTTATGTTTTCAATAATTTCAACCAGGATTTCCTGGTCAGCCACCACCTGAAAGGCCAGATCTTTGCCGATGTCAATACTTTCCTGGCGCTTGACAGGAACCTGAAATTCAAGCCCAAAAGCCTGATGTCATTTATCAATATATCCATCGTAAACGGCGAGTTGAATAATTTTGAACCCATGCAGAAACTGTCAAAATACATTGACTCAGAAGCCTTAAAACATCTGAAGTTTTCGGAGCTAAGGAATGATATTACAGTGAAGGACGAGGTAATCACCATTCCGCAGATGGATATTATTTCCAATGTTTCCACCATAAAGGTCAGTGGTACCCATACTTTCGACCAGCATATCGATTATCATTTTACGGTTCCGTTATCTCAATTCGGGAAGGAGGACCCGGATATGAAATTCGGAGAAGTTGAATCCAGCGACGGGGGAATGAATGTATTTCTGAAGATGACCGGAACAACGGATGATTATAAGGTGACGTATGATACAAAAGCGATGAAAAATAAGATCGCCAGCGATTTCAAGCAGGAAGGCCAGGAACTGAAAGAGATATTTAAAAAGAAAGAAACCAAGCCGGATACAAAAGTGAAGCTGGATGAAAATGATTATTTTGACCAGTGATTTTTTAAAAAGTAATTCATTTCCAAAGATCGATGCTGAAGGTAGTTGCCTGAAATCAAAAATCTGAATTCAACATTCATAAATATTATAAGTAATTTCTGATTTCTGATATGTGATCTTTGACTTCAGAAAGGTGACATTTCAGAAGCTTTTAAATAAAATAGGTGAGGCATCGAATGAATATAAGGAGGGAAAATAAAGGTAGAGCCTGTTAACAAATTTCTTTCGGTGTAGTGTCAGGCCTAAGGAAATATCAATTGTCCCAGAGCTTTAGGGTCAATTTTTTTTTTAGGTCTTCAAGGATCTCCATAAGATTATCCGTAGTGATCGGTTTTTGAATGAATTTTTTCACGGATTTGAAATTTTCCGCCTTCAGTTTATCATTCTCGAAAATTGAAGTAGTAAGAATTACCAGGTGTATCCTGTCCCGGATCGATTCGTCCAGTTTTTCATATTCTTCAAGAAATCCCCATCCATCCATATCGAATAATAAAAGGTCAAGGAATATTACTTCCGGCAGGCGGTCGGGGTGTCTTGCATTTTCGGCCAGGCTAGAAAGTGCTTCTTTTGCATTGCCAAAATTCTGGATTTGTTTGGCAAAATTTGAAATGGTGATCAACTTAGAAAATATATAACTGCTCACCTCATCATCATCAATTAACATTATTCTTTTTAAAGGTTTCATCGCTTTTTCATTTAATTTTCATCGTACCTTTTTATTAGTGAAAACTGTGCCACTAATATTAAATTATTGTTAATCAGCTATTTAAATTGACCTTTGTAGTTTCTATACGTAGCATTTTTTCCCAAATCGGGACTGTTTTCCCAGCCTGCTGAAGCCTGGGATTATAAAAATCACTTTAGCGGGCCTACGGCCTGGGGAAGATTTATTGCTGTAGAACTATCGTTGGATTGAGCGGTTGAAACTTTTTTGAAGGATAATGCTCCTGACCGTCAGACCACTGCTCTTAATGCATATTGATACAGGCATTATCTTTACCGCAATAGCACAATTTTTCCAAAACCCTGTTTAAATGCCTTATCGCCTGCAGTCTGGCGCAGGGGAATCGATTGACCGTTAATCCGGGCGAGGACCCTGTAAAGGTATACCCCGTTGGCGAGCTGGTCGCCATATTCATCCCGGCCGTTCCAGGCATACTGAGTGATATTATTACCGATATGAATCGGCCCGATCTCATCCTGGGTAATCTCACGGACTACCCTTCCTCCGATGGTCATGATCTGGATTTTGATCTGATCGGGGATCTCGCTTCCGGTTAGAGTAAAAACAAAGCGGGTAGACGATGAAAAAGGATTAGGATAAGGATAGAAATTGGAAAGGCTGGATTCATTGATCACCTCGAACTGGGTTGTATAAGGCTGGGCAGCTGCCAGGTTCCCGCTGGCATCGGTGGCCTGCACCTGCAGGGTATACAGACCGTCATCCAGGTTTTTGGGATTATAATCGATCGTAAAATCCTGGTCCTTCGTGGCGGGGGTCCACTGTATATCGTTTTCATTAAAGGAGATCGGGCGGAATGTACAGGTATCGCAATTGCTTTTCATCTTTATCGTGATTCCGTCAGTTGTGGTTTTAAGGAGAATTTTATTATCATCCTTGATCCGGATATTGATCATGGGACTGGGAGAGACAATTTCGCCATCAAGGATGTATCGCCCGTCGACCATCACATCAATGAGGGGATGGGTTTTGTCCACGCTGACTATGAAGTGCCCGGGCAAATTGATGATATTATTATTATAATATTGCTCAGGAATTAAACCGGGGTTTGCATATACGGTAAGATCATTGGTTCCTCCCCAGCCGAGGGTATTTATTGGCACCTTGAATTTATCGGAAGACAGGGCCTTTAAGGGGGCGATGGTAAGCCTTTCTTTGCCGGTTTTATTTAAATCTTTATTACTGATTGTATAATCGACGCGAATAGAATCCGGGAAATCATAGTCGCTAAGGTTTCTGAATACGAAAGGAGATTCAAATTTTTCACCTTCCTGTTCTTTAATCCCGGAAACATGGAGACTGTCCCCAGGTAAAAGAATTCCTTCCGGCATGCCTTCATACGATACCATCCAGTTGGAAAGCTGCGCCGGTGTAAAAGAAACGGTATTGGAGGTGCTGAATTTTACACGGAGAAACGGATACTGGGAAGCATTGATCCCGCTTAAGCTGGTACTGG
>CAYNCU010000236.1:0-6116 GCA_964395765.1 uncultured Roseivirgaceae bacterium
ACACGCCTGAAAGCTCGCCGGGTCCCTTTTTTTATTCGGAGACTTGGCGGCAAAATATACCTGAGCCGTTTCGTGAGGAAATACCTGAAAGGGGTTGCAAAAAGCGTTACCAAAAACGGCTGGCCGACCCGGGTTATTGACGGAAAACGAGACGACCATTTTGAAATGAGTATTGAAACCAGGAACTGTCAGATGGTGGCTTTTTGGGAGTCAATCGGAGAAGGGGATATCAAACCCTACTGTACTTTTTTTGATTTTACAACCGCTGAACTCCTCGGACTGGGTCTCCGGCAGATATTATCTATTGATACCGGCATTTGCAAATACTGCTTTTATAAAAACGGGAAAGCGGAATGGCCCGGTCCGGTAAAGAAATTGCTCGCCGGCTGATGAATGAATGGCCTGAGATTCATCCGATGATTGATGCAAATTGGCCCTGAAACTTTTAATTCAATAAAACGATAAGGTGTTTACCCCGACAAATTCAAGAAACGGCCTGAGGATCTTCTGCTTTTTAGCTAAAGAAATCTATGGTTGGGTCAAAGTAAACCTTATCAACCGCAGGGGTTCACCGTCGGCCTTCTTTAAATGCTGAAGCCCGTATAGATACCCGTTCCTGAAAACCATTTTCGATGGATTGATTTCCAGGTTGTATTCATCACAGGTAAAACTGCTCTGGCAGACAAATTTTCCGCCCTCATGGTAAACCCAGACATTGAATTTATTGGCGCCTTCTTCTTTGGGGTATTCAAAGAAAAGCAGGTTGCCGTCCGAGTCTTTTATGATCGTTGAAAAGTAGGGCATGGGGATGGGGTCTGTTATTTTATTCAGATCGGATTCCATTTCATTGATCATATAATTCAATCCTTCCACTCTTGCTTCCCGTGAGTCACCCATTGATTCCGAATAATGGTCCCGGGCTTTTTTAAACTTTTCTATGGCTTTTTTTTGAATTTCTTTCTGATCCCCGACGGATAAGTAATTCCTGTCCCACCCGATTTTGTCTTTTGAAATTAGCTTTCCATCTAAATCATATATGAGTATATCTCCGGTATCGGGAACGGCGACGACCAGTTTATCCCCCAAGTTGGCAATATATGGCAACGAGTTTAAACCCACTTCACCTGAAAACGGCATCGTAGTGGCATGCATAATACCCCCGTTTTTGAGCCTGTATTTATAATTGAACAGTTTCTTTTCAGACAGGTCGTCATGCCTGGGCGTATCATGTTTCCAGATAATTTTTTCATCATTCGTATTATAATCGACAATCGATACGAAATCCCTGAACCGGTCACTCCAGATGACCCAACCGGCAACGGCAATTTTGTTTCCGGGCATCGGGATCATCTGCCTCGCCATATAATCCAGTTTTAAAGATTTTATATAATTCCCATTAAAATCAAAACAGATCATATTCCCCATATTGTCGAGGTCTGTGAAAAATGTATTATTATTCAATATCCCCGCGATATCTTTCACCTTTTTAAGGGACTCACCTTTACTGTTTAGGATCCCGAATTCTTTTTCAAATTTACCCATGGGGGAAAACCGGGAATAATAAGCTGAATAGTGATTATTCACAATAACGGAACCATCGGGCATTACCAGCAGCGATCTTTTGTCGTCGGCAGGATCAGTGCCGGATGGCACGGAAGCGTTTTTAAAAATATCATTCCAGGCATTGCCCCGGGCATATTCCGGATCAGGTACCAGTTTAACTGTTCCTTTTTTATAAAGATCCAGTAATTGCTGGGCAGGAAGCAGTACTGGAGTAACCGCGAGCAATAAAATAAATAATGACTTTTTCATTGTAGGGTTGATTTTAAATTTTTAATCGGTATTTAACTAATACTCCGAAACCTTGCCGTTCTTGTCAATGATCTGCAGGGTAAACGGAAGCTGCGTAACAGGCCGGTTAGCATCGACCCCCATCGACAGGCTGATCACAACCGAATCTTCAGGATTTTGTACTGTTTTTTTCTTTGGAATAATAAGCAGTAAAAACAGCAGAAGACAAGCCGCTGCGATATAGTAGTAAATGTTCTTTTGCAGAAAATAACTTTTTCCTTTCGTTTTTTCCGTGAATACAAATTCAGGGATTCCGGTTTTATCTTCCTTCGGGATATTCATTGATTTTTTTAAGGAAGCGACTAATTCCCTTTGCCGTTCAAGCCGGGCAGCGCATTTTTTACAGGAGGCTATATGATGCTCAATGGAAGCGGCTTCTTTTACCGTCGTCTCGCCATCTATGTATTTCTGAAGGATACCGTCATTAATACAATTCATATTTGTGGGGTTTAAGTTCTTTTTCCAGTTTTTTTAATGTCCGTGAGAGCACTTTTCCTATGGATGAAAACCGTATGCCGGTAGCCGCTGACATTTCACGGTAGGAGAGCCCTTCACTGTAAAGGGTGACCAATGCCTTTTCCCGTGGCTTTAATCTTGCAACTGCATACTCCAAGATCTTTTTCAGATCCGGATTATCGATTATTTCTTCCTCGCTTTTAAGGGCGGTCAAGGGCTCTACGGAAAGAAACCTCCTTCGTTTTCGCAGGGAATCTATACATTTATTTACGGTTGCCTTATACAACCAGCTTCCCGGATTTTGGATGACACTTCCATTATTGGTTTTGGAATAGAAATCGGTAAATATATCCTGAAGGATATCGGGAACTTCTTCAACATTCCCGATCATTTTTTTAGCCACCCGTTGCAAGGACCTGTAATTGGCATTATAAATATCGTCAAAGGCTTTCAAGGGTAACTTTTTCTGTTAAGGCGAAAAAAGTATCTAATTGTGACAAAAAACCAGGAATATTTCCGGTCAGAACGAATTAATCCCGCAGGGTTTACCGGAAATTAAATTAAATGAATTTCTATTGAATTCACTGAAATTCTTCTTCTTCTTCTGACGCTTAAACGGAATAAATAGTGTACCGTGAATAATAACATGGTTAGCGTGTCAGGTTACCGGGATTAAAAATTAACCATCCCATTCCAGCATGATTTTACCGATTTGTTGGCCCTGTTCCATTAACCTGTGTGCTTCCGCCACTTCCCGGTAAGAAAAAGTATGATAAATTACCGGTTTTATTTTTCCCGCTGTGATCAACGGCCAGACATGATCATAAACGGCCTTGGCAAGTTTTTTCTTGAATTCATATTCCCGTCCCCTTAAGGTACTTCCCGTGATCGTCAATCTTTTACTCATGACCTGCCAAATGCTGAACAATGCCTTGTCGCCTCCGACAGCATTAATATGCACCAGCCGGCCTTCCGGTTTTAGAATGTTCAGGTTTTTCTGCAAATAATCACCCCCGACCATATCAAGAATAACATCGATGCCTTCGTTTTTTAATTCCGCTTCAAAGTCCTGTTCCTTGTAATTAATAAATTTATCCGCTCCCAGTTGCAGACATACTTTGCCTTTTTCCTCCGTTCCGGCGGTAACAAAAACTTTTGATTGCAGGGCATGAGCGATCTGAATTGCTGTAATGCCTACACCGCTGCTTCCTCCATGGACCAGTAAGGTTTCACCGGGTTGCATAGCGGCTCGCTCAAATACATTGGACCAAACGGTGAATACAACCTCGGGAAGACTTGCGGCTTCCGTGAAACTTATTCCGTCGGGGATAGGGAGACACTGGCCTTCTTTCACCTTCACGAATTCAGCGTAGCCGCCGCCGGCGAGCAAGGCGCACACCCTGTCTCCGGCTTTCCACATTTCCACTTTCGGACCACATTCCGTAATTATCCCGGCCACTTCCAGGCCGGGAATATCGGCAGGTACGCCGGGAGGGGCGGGGTAATTTCCCTGGCGTTGAAAAATATCACTCCGGTTCATGCCGGAGGCTTTAACTTTTATCAGCACTTCTTCAGGGCCCGGCACCGGATCGGGATAATCCGTAACCTTCAGCACTTCGGGCCCCCCATATTGGGATATAATAATCGCTTTCATAGTTCTTGTATTACAATTTAAAAATAAAACATATTCCGATCGTCCCGATAATTTTTTTTAATTCGTTATTTTAGCCGATAACAATACTCCATAAATACTCATAAAAAGCCTTATCCGGTTATTCCGGTTTCTTCATTTCCGAAATCTTAAAATAAATTAAAATGAAATTTTCAATTCGAATAGCGATTCCTGCTATCCTCCTTCTATGTTATAATTCATTTCTGATGGCTCAAACTGATCACACAGAAACTGTAATGATCAGACGGCTTACCAATGTGATCGATTCTTACCCTATGCTTTCCCCCGATGGAAAATGGATAGCCTTTCAGTCAAATCGTTCGGGGGTTTGGAATATTTATACGATCAGGCCTGATGGATCCGGAATTGTAAACCTGACCCATTCACCCGGGCCTGATTACAATCCGATCTGGTCCCCGGACGGGACTAAAATAGTTTTCGCTTCCGAAAGAGACAGGGATTCGGAAATTTACGTGATGAATGCCGATGGCTCCGGTCAGACCCGGCTTACCTTTACTCCCGGTGACGATTCACACCCCCATTGGTTCCCGGACGGATCCAGGATCATATTCAATTCGGCCAGGACTACGCCCGACCTTTCCGTTGACTGGGGCAAACAATACCTGGAAATATTTTCGATGAATGCCGATGGATCGGATGTAAAACAAATTACCTCCTTTAAAACCATTTCCACTTTCCCTTCGGTTTCCCCCGACGGGAAAAAAATTGTTTTCCGCATGGTGACAAATTCGGAATCGTTGAACTGGGATCTCAGCCCTACAAAGAGAAATTCTGAAATATTTGTTATGGATATCGACGGAAGTAACCTGAAGGATGTGTCCGAAAGCCCCGGCTTTGATGGCTGGCCCTTCTGGTCGCCGGACAGCAAAAGAATTGTCTTTTCATCCAACCGGAACGGGCCTGCCAATGTAGGCCAGTTGTTTATCGTCAATGCAGACGGAAGCGGGCTGACCCCGCTCACCAGGACCGATAATTCATATGTCCAGCCCAACTGGGCTATTGATGGTAAGAAAATATTAGCCTATCAATGCTGGGAGACTTCCGTTTATGAATACGGCAATATCGTGGAAATAGATTTATAGAGGATCTTAAAGATCCCGATGATTTACCGGTTTTTATAGTAAAAATTTCAGAATTTTTTTCTATAATGCCGTCATCATGAATTTCGCCGGCAGGAATGAAGCGGATTCCCCTCAATTTTACGCCAGGACCGGCGGCCTGCTGTACTTAATTCTTATCCTGGTAGGAATGTTTTCGGTGATATTCGTCAGGGGTCGCCTTATTGTAGCGCTTAACGCCGATGTCACGGTTGTTAATATTGCGCATGCCCAGTTGCTCTGGCGTATCGGCATTGTTGCCGACCTGGTGATGCATATCCTGGATATCCCCATTATGCTCATCCTTTATGTTTTGCTCAAACCGGTTCATAAAAATCTTGCCCTGCTTGCCCTTTTATTTAATTTAATTCAGACCGCTGTCCTGGTCATGAATAAGCTGAACCTGGTGACTCCCTTATTCCTCTTGGGGGGAGCGGATTATTTAAAGGCATTTGACCCCCGGCAACTGCATACGCTGATCTATCTTTCCCTGAAGATGCATGATTACGGCTTCGGCGTAGGCCTGATATTTTTCGGCTTCACCTGTCTGGTTAACGGATACCTGATTATTAAATCAAAATACCTGCCGGCATTCATAGGTTTGCTCCTGCAAATCGGCGGCTTGTGTTATCTTGTTAACAGCTTTGCCTTGATTCTTAACCCGTCATTTCAGAATAAAATATTTCCGGCGATTTTGATCCCGGTATTCGTTGCAGAATTGACATTAAGTTTACGGCTTCTGATCAGAGGAGTGAATATGGAAAATTGGGAATTAATAATAAGCGGGAAAAATGCGGGATTGGAATAAAAAGCTGTCCGTCAGATTTACGGCACCTTTATCCTCCTCCTTTTTAAATCCGGGTATAAAACCTGTCATTAATAAAATGTTAATTTTGTCTTACTACCAGGAAGCATGGATTTCATAGTTTCACGTACATTCAGCTCGCTGTATATTGTTTTCGACATTGCCTGGCTGGTTATCTATGCAGGTATTTTACTCTATTTCAAAAAACGCCAGG
>CAYNCU010000237.1:0-6114 GCA_964395765.1 uncultured Roseivirgaceae bacterium
TGCAGTCACCTCTTTTTCACATGGTTCAGAAATGATATATTGCAGTTTATTTTTATTGATCGAGATTCCGGGATTTAATGAAAAGCTGAAATAACTTACGGGCTGATATCTTATTGTTATATAATAATCATTTTGCCTGAGGTAATTATCAGAACCGAAAGTCGTTGAATAATTTAATTCCGTAGTAATTTTTTTACGGTAGTCACTACCCACCCAGAAATTCATTTGGGCATTACCCGGCAGCCGGAAAGCAGGCCCGCCCCTCAGCATATCATTATCGAGTTTATAGAAAGTATAGGTAACGCCTGAGCCGAAGCCATAATAATTTTTGAATTGCATATTCATATTATAGTTGGCGGCCCTGTATAGATTATTACCGCCGAAATCCCAATAGGTCCATTGATTGACATTACCCTGGAAATTGTTGAGTATCCACCATGGATTAAACAGGTGATAACTGGCCCAGGCAAACTGATAAAAGGCATTGGCCTTGTATAGGTATCCGATGTCATTCAATTCCAGGGAAGGGGATTTGTAAGTGCCACCCACCTGGAACTGGATATTGCCGTTCCCTCCTTTTCCGAATTTCAGGGTGGCACCGGTCCCGTTCATCGTTGTCATCGTGGAATCAACTTTTACAGGCCCGGATCCGGGTCGTTGAAAGAGGTGCTCCTGGCTCGTTTGTGTTTCAAGGATGGCTTCCCTGGATCCGTTCACCTGGCTGAATATCATATTCCCGGAAACATACCATGTTTTTTTATGCCAGTTATGAATAAAATCCACCCCTCCGGTATAGGCTGATCTCCGGAGAAATTCCACTTCCGGGTTCTGAATATCCCGGTTGACGGCGGTAAAAATTCCTCCTACCTGGGTATTGCCCTGATTGTAATCCTGGATAACCCGGGATTCAAAATAATTGGTTAAAGGTTCCACAACGGCTTTTCTTTCATGAGTTCCGTCACTGATTTTCGCCCTTTCTTTTCGGGTAACACTTTCCAAAATACCGACCGACAATCCTTTTTGAGTTTTCCCTGTCAGTTTCATCGCTCCCAATATGGTGGTATAATCGGGGGAATATAAATATTCATTGTCCCCGTAATCCGGTGAGCCCTGCGGGGAATGACCGATCCTCCTGGAATAAAAGAGATTATCGGAATTGAAATTGCCCCAGGCGATAGATTCTGAAACACGATAATCGAGAATATTATTCGATTCCACGAAAAAAGGACGTCGTTCGGAAAAGTAATTCTGAAATCCCGTCAGGTTCACGACTGAAGGATCGGCTTCCACCTGCCCGAAGTCGGGGTTAACCGTCAGGTCAAGCGTAAAATTACTGGTTAAACCGATTTTAGCGTCCAGTCCCCCGTTAACAGTTTTTTTTGATCCGGTGGCATACGGATTCCCTTCCTCTTTCCTTGATTTTTCAACTTTGCCCAGCACATAGGGCATGATTTCCAGCTGTTTTTGTTGCTTTAAGCCTTGCAGGCCATGAAGTTCACCCATCAGATACACATAACCGTTTGATTTTTTTGGAATGGGTTGCCAGAGCGACAATTCACCCTTTCTGAAATCATTTCTTAGAATTTCGAAACCCCAGGTGAGCTCCTCTTTTTGTGGAAAACGTAACTGGCTCAGGGGAATACGTATTTCAGCAACCCAGCCGTCATTATTTATATTCGTTTTGACGAACCAGATAGGATCCCAGGAATAATCTGTATTTTCACCGTTATTGGTTGTGTAGGCGTCGCCGAATACACCGGTTACGGCAATATCAAATTCAAAAGCCGTCAGATGATCGAAATAACTATCTATAACAACAGCCACATAATCTCCGTCAACATTGTCCCGCCTTCCGAGTCGTTTAACAATTTTGGAGGGATTCGTATCGTAACACATTATCCCGATATAAACATTCCTGTCGTCGTATAAAATCTTAAAAGCTGTTTTTTGTGCAGGGGCTTTCCCTTCATCAGGCTCGTAGGTTATGAAATTATTTCCCCATGCTACCCGGTCCCAGGCGGGATCATCCAGTTGGCCATCGATCACGGGCGGCTGACCGGTTATTTTCGAAGTAAAGTATTCTCTTTTCTGAAATATGGAATCGGCTGAAGATTCGTCCTGTCCGGTAAGGGTGAGGGGTAAGAATATAAAAATCCCTGAAACAGCAGCCCTGAACAATGTTGACCTTGCCATTTATTTTGAGTTGCGGGGTAAAAAATCAAAAAAATAGTTATTTATCTTATAGACTTATTGTTCCGGATAAAAGTTGCGTGAATTAATTGAAATCTTTATGGATTCCCGGTTTTATTTTTATGCTGTAAAACAATATCATTTACGATTTTCAATCAATATCGATCAGCCGGCGATGATAATTAACCTGGCCAAGGTGGTAATTCATGTGCCCGTAAAGATGCAGGAGAAAATGCTGTGTAGTCATAGGGCCTCCACGTACCTCCGCCGGGAATTCGTTTTTAAGATCATCATCGGTAAGTTTTTTCAGTGTGGCCGTAACGGTTTCATTTACTTGCTCTATATCATTTACCAGTTGTCCGGCACTGATATCCTTCACGGAAAATTCTTCATCACGGTTCCTTACATAACCGGTTCCGCCCAGGATCGTACCGATGAAGTGATTCAGGTTCCCGATAAGATGAGTACAAAGGTTGCCGGCTGAATTTTTAATTTCTCCCTGAATCTGCCAGATCTTTTTTTCATCCTTGTAAGACCTGATTTCTTCCGCCAGTTTCCGGAGATCGCGGTCGAAGAGCTTGATAAATGATTCAGTCATAATATTTTTTTCTTTCAAATATAATGAACTTCTGGTTGGCCGCGGCTTTAAAACCGTAGCTTTAGGAGTCCGGGCAAAAAAAAGCCCCGCCCAGGCGGGGCTTCAACCATTAAACTATGTACGCTATTTAAAGGATATGGTCATGTTACTGATATCTTTCGGATTATATGGGGTGAGGTTGTCAAGCCGGGGAACAATAGGATCATAGTCAGGCCCGGGAGCGGTACCTGCCGAAACAAAGCCATGATTATTAAAGAATCCCGGCGCCGAAGTATTGTACAGGTAAGCATCCAGATCGGCTTGCGGTATATTCGGCCAAACGGTTTTGATTTCGTTGGTAAAAACATTTTTGATCGAATAATCGCCAAGAAGAACGGAATGGCTGGTAGCGTCCAGACCGCTCGGAGGAAGGCCTACTTCAGCGACTCCGATATCGGCGGAATCAAGAACAGATCCAACAAAAGCCCAGTTAAATCCTTTCCTGCCGGAGAAGAAAACAGCATTGGGATGATCCGAATTTCCATAAAGATCAACGATATTTCCTGTTCTTCCCGCGAACATTTTCAGCTTGCTGATAGCATACATGTTGACAAGCGGAGAAGGCATCGGCAAACCGGCAATAGAAACGATCATTTGCTTGTCATACCCGTTTTCCCCGGCTTCGCTGTAATCGATGCGTACCACGGCGCTATCTGAACCCCAATCGTCATTACGGTTGATATTATAAGGTTTTATGATGGCTATACCTTTAACAGGATTCCTGTTCCAGAATATTTCAAGTCCTTTGCCGCCATCAGGGTTTCCTTCCGACTCGGCATCCGTGACCGTCATCTGGAATTCCCATTGTGAATTTTCGAATTCGGAATTGGCAACCACTACTATGTTTTTAGTCCGGTTATCATCATTGCTTTGAATGGATAATGTCATCGGCTTGTTAATATTATACGTACGGATGGCATCGATCAGTTGCTGAACCAGTGTAGCTCCGCCTTTCCCGACGGCTATAAAAGTCGTCAGGTTTATATAAATGGCATTTCCATTCAGTGTATCCACTTCAGTACGCATTCCCGCATTACTGTTGCTGCTGATAGAGGCCGGGATGTCAACGCTGAAATTTTCCGGTAATATACTTTGATCCGTTGGCTTCACTTCGTTATCATTCTTACAACCGGAATAAAAGAGCATGCCGGATATTAAGAATATTGACAAAAGCTTAATACTGCGTTTCATAAAGGTTCAATTTTAGTTTTTATTAATTTTTTCTTATATCACACACCGTCCTGGGTTTACCCTTACATACCTATAACTTATTTTTTAATAAATATTATATTTTTAGGTTTGGTAACCTTGTATTATCGGGGGGGTTAACCGTTGGGGTTGCAGGCTTGCTCAAAGACTTCCGTTAATATTAACGAACGAAACAAGGAAATTGATTTAACTTTTTTACTGAACAATTACCGTGTCTGAAACAACCGTACATGCCGAAAAATAACCTACGGCCCCGTTACTCAGGTTGGTAGACACATTTCCGCTTTCAACGTCGAAATATCCTCCTTTCCATTCTGTTTCAGAAAGCATGGACCTTAAGAATTCCTGGTATTCCGGTGTCAGCGAATATTTTTTACGTATTACAACGGTGCCTGCCGGAAAGCAGACTTCTTCCTGCGCAGGTTTGAAAACCTTATTAACATCAATATTATTCAAATCGTAATGAATGATTCTTGCATTGCAGCCCGAAGTGCCGTTGCATTCCGGCGTCCCTGACCAGTCCAAAATCAACTCGGTCATGTGAGGGTCTCCTGTATCGGAAAATTTTGCCTTATACCCGTCACCGCATGGATCATATTCAAATGGGGCCAGGGGCTCAACCGGCACCATATATGCGGTAGCGGTAAAAGTTTTCCCATTTACTTGTATATAGAGTTTGTATTGTATTCCTGACACTCCCTGCACATCGGGATCCGTGTAATAGCTGCCTGGCTCGCCGGCATCTTCATGCAACAGGTAAATATTTTTCCCGGCATTGATGGTTACAATAGCATTGGAAACCGGTGTCGACGGCTCATTAAAATCCGCCGACGGATAAGATAATTTTATTTCCTGGGCTGTTCTTTCATTGGTAATCATTCCATCTACAACCAGTACGGGAACACTGTTTTTATTCTGCGGCCAATCCATCACTTTTTCACAGGATCCCGCACAAAGTAAAATGAATAATAAAGTTATTTTACCTCTCACTCTACTGAAAATTTATAGGTTATCGAGGGGATAACGTTATAGATATAGGTTTTCGTGACTACCCGGTTTTCACTGTTCATAAGATTTCGTGGTGTAACGATCTTGCCATCACTATCCACAATCTTATTGAAATTCACATATACCGGGTTTTGACGTCCATATACATTGAAAATATTAATGATCAGGCTATGATTGAACTTGTGGGGTTTTTTGTTGAGTCTGAAAAGAAGTGAAACATCCAAACGATGATAGGATGGAAGCCTCGAGTTGTCTTTTGCAAGGTATAACGGGACAATGTTTCCGTTATAATTATAATAGGAGGAAGGGGACGTGAAGGCAGAACCTGTGGAATAGATCCAGTCGGCCGTAAAATTGGCACGATCGTTCAGGATAAGATCGAGGTAAGCTGTTATCTGGTTTGGCCGGTCATAATATGGTGGGTATGGTTTACCGTTATTAATCTCCGGAGTTGTTTTTAAAACCCTGGACCAGTTATAGGAAATCCATCCTTGTAATTTACCCAGGTTTCGCTTTAAAATGAACTCGGCGCCGTAGGCGCTGGCACTTCCAAAACGTAACTGTGTTTCCAATAGAGGATTTAAAATCATTTTAGCATGATCGATATAATCGATCTGGTTGCCCATATGACGGTAGTATAATTCAAAGCTGAATTCAGATTTTAACCGGGAAAAATGCTCAAAAAATCCGGCAGAAACCTGGTTTGCATATTGGGGCGCAATATTGGGACCGGCCGGAAGCCATACATCCAGGGAGGTAAACGGGCTGATGGAATTCGAAATTACCTGCATATACTGTACGGTTCGTGCATAGCTGGTTTTAAGTACCGAATTATCTGACAACCGGTATCGTAAGCTCAGCCGGGGTTCCAGTTCTGCGTAGGAGTGGTAAAGTTCTCCGGGATTATAATAGAAAGTGTCCGTAGGATTGTAGGATGCATCAAATTTGTATTCAATGGTCTGCCCGGTGTTTTGCCAGGAAGAAAGGCGCAAACCGTAACGGATGAACCACCGAGTCCCTAATTTCTGCTCTTCTTCCGCATACAGGGCCAGGCTCCGTGCATGTTTTTG
>CAYNCU010000238.1:0-4761 GCA_964395765.1 uncultured Roseivirgaceae bacterium
CGATTGTTACCAGCCTGTTGAAAAGAAACTTAAAATAACCAGGAAACTGCTCTGGGTTTTTGCCGATTTCAGGAACCCTGTAAGTATCATTACTAAAAACGTATTGGTGTTGAGGGACCTGGATATTCTTACAGAACTTGCCGGCTGTAACCTGGTTCATATTTTTTTTTCTATCACATCCATGAATGAAGAGTTACGGCAAAAATTGGAGCCCCGTACGGCCACGGTTCAGAAAAAATTAACGGTCATTGAAAAACTGTCAAAAGCAGGTATTCCGGTAGGGGTAATGATCGGCCCTGTTATACCGGGCCTGAATAATCATGAAATTCCGGCTATCATAAAAGCGGCCGCCAATGCAGGGGCCACCAATGCCGGCTTAAATATTCTCAGGCTAAACGGGGCAGTACAGGAAATATTTAAGGATTGGCTTGCCAGGAACTTCCCTGACCGTGCTGAAAAGATCTGGAACCAGGTTTCCGACGTTCATGCCGGGAAAGTAAATGATTCGGAATGGGGAAGAAGACTTAAAGGCGAGGGTAAAATTGCCGACGCAATTAAATTCACATTTTCGGCATCTAAAAAGAGATACTTGAATGGAGGGGATAAATGGGCTAAACTGGATTGTTCTCAGTTCAGATCGGGCGGAAATTATAATTTGTTTTAAAATAAACGGATAGGAAGAAATTTTACGTTTTTTTTCTTTTAATTCAATTTTGATTTAATGTATTTGAAATGATAAATATCCTGAAGATCTTTAGAAATGAATAATTGACGCTATGATCAGGAAATTTTTTATCCTGTTGATTCCTATACTATATATGGCCGGAGGTAGTGCAACCGGACAAGATAAGATCTTTATATTGGATTCAGCCAGACGAAACCAGGAAGAAATACGTGACTTTATTAAATATTATTATTCGGAAAATATGCCGGATAATATTTCCGGTATAATGAATATTAACCCGGCTGAATTTATTGATTTTAATCAAAAAAAGCTATCGGGTTTAAACTCTTACTGGCTTCGTTTTACGACAAAAAATAATTCCGGGCATAATCTTAACCTCTGGCTCATTGTCGGCATGGTGGATTATTTCAAATTTTATTCGCCTGCCGATTCTTTAAAGCCTGTTGTCGGTGGAAACATGACGCCTGCGAAGAATTTGTCGCTGGGCTCCAGAGGCCAGTATTCAGTTCCCATATCCCTTCACTCCGGTCAGACAAAAACCTATTACCTGTGGGTAAAGGGCGCTTTTCATGGTTCCCCGGCTTTATTTCTTCATTTGACCAATGCCCAGGAAATGGCCGAAATCACCAACCGCCATAACAATAATTTCTGGCAGGGGATTTTTCACGGTATTTTATGGGTGATGATCGTCTATAACATTTTCTTTACCGTGATCGGGAAGGATAAAACCTATCTTTTCTATGCCTTGTATATGATATCGGTTTCAATTTATTTCCTGGATATATTAGGTTATCTGCAGGAATACGTTTTCCCCAATCAACCGATACTCGGGAATTATATTCTCCTGATCATGCAACTGGGGGTAATTTTTTACCTGGTATTCGTGCAGAAATTTTTGAGCCTGGATAAAATTTTACCACTATGGAATAAAATCTGTAATTACCTGATTGTCGCCACCTTTATACTCCTGGTTATAAAAGCATCCTATTTTTTGATATTCAGCAAATTCGGGATATTCGTATATGTTTCACAGTTAGCGGTGATCCTCGGGGCTTTGTTAACAGTGGGTCTGATCATTGCCCTTTACCGTTCCAAAAGTATATTAGCGCGTTACTTTATGATTGGATCCATCGCATTGGGAACAGGTCTGGTTATGAGTTCACTGATGTCTTTTTCCAGGGAAGCATTTTCACCAGCTTATTTTTCGTCCATACAACTGGGGGTTATATTTGAAATATTATTTTTCTCAATAGGATTGTCCTATAAGATCAGCGAGAACGAAAGGGAAAAAACGAAGGCACAGCAAAAGCTGATCGTTCAATTACAGGAAAACGAAAGGCTTCAGGCCAATTATGCCCGGGAATTGGAAGACAGGGTTGAGGAAAGAACAAGGGAAATTACGGAACGGCAATCTGAACTGGAAAGGCAGACCGAGAAACTGGAAGAATTAAATGAAGAAAAGAATCACTTGATCGGGATTGTGGCGCATGACCTCAGGAACCCGCTTACCAGTGCCTTGTCCCTCGTTAAATACCTTAAGGAAAACCCCGAAAACAATAAGCAGGACTTTCCCGAAACCATAGGTATTGTTAACAGTTCTCTCGAGCGGATGAATTCGATGATCGATAAAATTCTGGATATCCGGGCCATTGAATCGCAGACCCTTAATGTTGTTTACGAGGAAATACACCTTCCTGAATTTTTATATGAAATCATAAATAATTTTAGCGCAAAGGCGGAGTCAAAATCCATCAGAATATTGAAAGATATTGAACCGGTTGTCATCCGTTCCGACAGGCACTTTCTGACAGAAATTGTGGAAAACCTTATTTCCAATGCATTGAAATTTTCACCCGAAGGAAAAGAAGTCCGGATTTCCGCTTGCCGGAATGACAAAAAGATTGTCATTTCAGTAACAGACCAGGGCCCCGGTTTTACCGAACAGGATAAAAAGCTCCTATTTCTCAAATATCAACGTTTGAGCGCTAAACCGACCCACGGTGAAAGTTCTACCGGATTGGGATTGTCTATTGTTAAGAAATTTATTGAGAAATTAAACGGAAATATTGAGCTGGACAGTGAAAGCGGCAAAGGAAGCACTTTTAACCTGATTTTCGGTAATAACTAATTAAGGCATGAATTTTGAAACGTACAGAAAATCATTGGTATTATCTTCGCCGCCCGAAATAAATAATTACCTGCTTGCCTTATGGCATGATAAAAAGGGTAACTGGAGTAAGGCCCATGAGATCGCACAGGATATCCCAAACGGATATGGTAGTTGGATTCACGCCTACCTGCATCGAAAGGAAGGAGATCTTTCCAACGCCGGTTATTGGTATGATAAAGCAGGAAGAACGATGCCGGTTTATTCATTGGATGAGGAATGGAATGAATTGGTATTATTTTTCATTTCGGATGGAAAATAAATTCTTTCGTAAATCGTAATGAAAATAAGAATATATTTGATCCCTACAACTAATAAAATCATCAATGAAAAATAAATCATTAAATTTTATATTGATCCTATTCGCATTCTTTGCCTTTTGCAGCCTGAACAGTTGTAAGAGTACTAAGAAAATGGCCGGCGCCACCAAGGCGCCGGAAAACAAGGAAGCCACCCAATCGCAAAAACCATCCATGGCAGAAAAGGCTCCTGAAAATAATAATGTTGAAAAGGCAAGCCCGGCTAATGAGACCAGGCTTGAAAATTATTTTAATGCAATTGCTTCAAGCCCCTCTGTGGAAACGGCAAATTCAAATATTTCCGAGGCCTTGACAATGTTTGAAACATCGGACGTTCCCGTAATTATCGCCTTCTTCAGGGAAAACGGAGTAAAAGATTATGATGAACCGACGACCATTAAAAAATACCTTAATTATTTAAAGGACCAGAAAAAAAACCCCAACCGGGTTGACAAGGTAATTACCAATGATGATGGTAAAATAGTTGAACTGGATTTAATCAAGCGATAAATATATAAAAATGAAAAAATTTGAAGTTTATATAATACTAATGCTGTGCCTGGCAGGTCTTAGTTTAAGATCCATGGCCCAGGATGATCAGATTTCCCCCGAACGAAAAAAAGCCATTGATTCCCTGGCTTTGGAGAAAGTTCATGACCTGAGCAAATATATCAGTATTATCGGCAGTAAGGACACCCCTTTTGCAGAGGCTCAGCGGGTTATGGACAGGGCCGCCGAACTATTCGCCGACAACAGTGAGATCGGGGTGTCATCGCTGAACCATCCTGAAGTGAATTATTATAAGGTCAGGGAATATTTTCAAAGACTTATGGCTCTGAATTACGATAAAGTAAATATTCAATGGTACAATATCCATTATATAAGCGATTTAGAAAGACAGCCCGATGGCAAATATGTAGGAGTGATTACCATTTACCAGCGGTTTGAGGGAATTGGAAAAGAAGGTATGAAATACAAGGATACTACTAAGAAGGATATAACCATTTATGTTGAAAAAAAACAGACCCAGATCAGGGGTAGGATCATCGATTTCTGGGACGTTTTGCTGGGCGATATGCGTGTAACAGAAACCACTCCATGAAATTATGTTTATTCATAACCCTGCTTTTCGCTTCCATCAGTATTAAATCTTACGCCCAGGTCATCGGCGAAATGCAAGCCGATGAAGATAAATTCCTGGCCAGAACCAAACAGGTAAACCAGTTTTTCCGTCGTTTCAACGGTGAAGAGGATGTAGAGGGAAACCGGCTGTATGAGGGCGATAAGGATTACCGTTCTCCCAAACTGAGAAGGGAGTATTTAAAGATTTTATTCGATCAGCAGAGTAAAAGCATCAATCCCGATCTTCTTAAGGAATTTGTGGATTATGTGACGGATAAAAAAAATCCTTATTATCTTGATTTCCATGGATCGGACTGGACTGCCCAGGTAGATGTCGAATTCAATTATGACGGAAAAAACCAGAATGGGATATTGTTTATGAAACTGGAACAGGCGGGCTTAGGGTATAAATGGGTGATTGATAATGTTTATTTTAAAACTTTTTAATAATATTTAAACAAGTCAATGGTAATAAATGAGAATGCCCA
>CAYNCU010000238.1:4771-6093 GCA_964395765.1 uncultured Roseivirgaceae bacterium
CTTTTGAAGAATATTTTATTGAAGACACTGCCTATACCAAAAAATTTCTTCATCCCATGAGCCATGAAATAGAATTTATGAACCTGAAGAGAATTTTTGAAAATAAGGATAGCCTTCAACAATATTTTATCAAAGGGTATAAGCCCGACCAAATGTCCTTATTTCTTTATGAAGCAGGCCGGGGAAATCTGAAATTCATAACGGTCCGGGATGAAAAATTTCATTTTTTTCAGATCCCACATTGGTATTTTGAGTTGTCATTTGTGAACCGGGGTGGATATAATTCGGGATGGATGATCACCAACCTGGTAAAATATAAACCTGAAGAAGAAAAAATGCTGCGTTCCTTTATCTATTATGAAAAATAGAATTTTAGTTATATCGGTATTTTTTTTTATTTGGGCAGGCCTGGTAAGCCTTCCTTTGATTATCAGCGAAGGTCATGAAATTAGAAAATCTTACGCGGGAGATAACCTGGATAAGGTCAGGGATCTGGTTAATTTTTTACAATTTACCCTCAATACCATAGGAAACCCACGAACCACCGCTCATGAAAAGGATATTATCATTACACAGAGTTACCTGAAGATTTTCCGGGATTCAAAAGTGCAGATTGAAGATGATCTGGATCCTAACCGCCAGGTCGTAACGAACAAAGAGGTTCAGGGTTATCTAAAGGATGTCGACTTCTTTTTTAAGGAAGCGCACTTCACCTTCGATATTCAGAATATCGACTCCCTCATCGGTCAGAATGATGAAAAGGTATATGTGGTAAAAGTTAACAGGAATCTGAATGCCATAACCATTAATGACGATACGCTGAACCAGAATATCGTCAGGTACATTGAGATTAATTATAATTCCACCACAGACGATCTTAAAATAGTAAGCTATTATTCCACCAAACTTAGCGAGGAAGATGACCTTGAAAACTGGTGGCATCAGCTGACCTTTGAATGGCGGCTGTTTTTTGTTAATAAATATAACCTGCCTGACTCGGTAAGTCCTGACCAGATCAGTAAAATACTGGATATTGATTCTATTGATATTTCCGAAAACCCGTATATCACCAGCCTGGAACCTTTGTCGAAATGTGAGAAGTTAACATACCTGAATATAAAAAGCACTTACGTCAGCAGTCTCAGTCCTTTACGATACCTATCCAAATTAGTGGAGGTTAATGCATCCGGAACGAAAGTCGATGATTTAAAATACCTGCATTATTCGGCTAACCTGCGTAATCTTAATGTATCGGGCTGCCCGATCAATGATTTTTCTGTTCTCAGTGATTTTACGGAACTGACATCCCTGGACGTCAGTAA
>CAYNCU010000239.1:0-6033 GCA_964395765.1 uncultured Roseivirgaceae bacterium
AACTGGTTAACCTGATCTGGGAATTTGAGGAAAAGGAACCGGATGACCCTTCCACCTGGTATGCTCCGCCAAGAAAAGAAATTGAAATGAAGGAATTGGTCGGCAGCGGAATGGTGGAATTATACCAGCACCAGTACTTATGGGATAACCGTCAATGCCCGAAGATCCATGATGCTTTTACCGATATCTGGGGCACGGAAAAATTATGGGTTTCTATCGATCGGTGTAACCTCAATTTCCCGGTGCGCAATAATGAATTCAAAGGATTTATCCACTGGGATATCGATACCTCTGATCCGAACCGAAGAAACAATGTCCAGGGTGTACTATCTCTGTCCGATACCACGAAGGAAACGGGCGGTTTCCAATGCGTTCCCGAATTATACAGGACTTTTGATAAATGGGTAAAGACCCAACCGGACGACAGGAATGCGTGGATGCCGGATGTTATTGGATTTGAAATTGAACAAGTAGAAACCAAAACCGGTGACCTGCTTATCTGGGACAGCATGCTGGCCCATGGCATCCGTCCCAACCGATCCAACCGGCCCAGGATTGCCCAGTATATTGCCATGACGCCGGCTCAGGAGGACAATAAAGAACTCCGCGAATGGAGGATTAAGTCATGGCAGGAAAGATTACCCCCGGATGGATATGCTTTTCCGGGCGATCCACGTAATCTGGAAATGAATAAATATAAAACCGCCCAATTAAGCGCGCTGGGAGAAAAGTTGCTGGGGCTGAAAGATTGGTAGAAAGCCGATCAGTTTTAATAATACTATTTTGCGGATAAAAAATCGTAGACCGATTTTTTATAACTTTTTCCGACAGGTATTTGCCTTTTATCTACCATTACATAATCGGCAGTAAAGGATTTTATCCTGTTCATAGAAATAAGGAATGACTTATGGCAGCGCAGGAATCCAAATGGCTGAAGCTCCTCTTCCATAGCGGACATAGTTTTATGCGTAATGAATACCTTATCATCCGTGCAATAGATCTTTACGTAATCCTTCAGCCCTTCCACAAGGGCTATTGAATTTATTTTAATTTTATGCGTAATCCGGTCGGCCCGGATTTGAATCGTAGTGCCGGCGGCAGGACCCGCTTCATTATTTAAGGCTTGAAATTTATTGATGGCTTTCAGAAATCGCGGAAAGGAGACTGGTTTTAGGAGATAATCAATGGCATCCACGTCAAAAGCTTCCGCCGCATATTGACGGTAGGCGGTAACGAAAATAAAGGAGGGTCTTTTATGTAGACTTTTAACCAGGTCCAAGCCGCTGATTTCCGGCATGTCTATATCCAGGAAAATGAGGTCGATATTATATTGATTTAATTTCTCAAGTGCTTCAAACGCATTATGGGCCACTGCTTTCAAATTCATATCCGGAATTTTTTCCAGGTAACGGGCAATTACTTTTGCAGCAAGCGGCTCATCGTCGATAATAAGGCATGAGTAATTCATCGTTTTTTCGGGATTTCAAGCAATACGGTATATTCCGTATCGGTGGCCTTTGATTCAAATTTATATTCATTTCCGTAAAAAGTCTGTAATCGGTTTTTGAGGTTTTCAATACCAATGCCACCGGAGTTTTCTTTTTCTTTCCCTGCAGGAATGCTGTTGATAACGGATACTACCAACCTTTCTCCTGCCAATTGCACGGAATATTTTATCCAGGACTGGCGGGCCGAAGCTTTAACGCCGTGTTTGAAACAATTTTCCATAAGGGGTAAAAAAATCAACGGCATGATATTGATGTTCACGGGGTCGCTTATACCTTCCTTTGTTATTGTCACCCTGTTATCATAACGAAGTTGTTCCAGGGAAATATAATTTTCGAGTTGTTCCAACTCTTTCTCCAGGGGCACCGTCACTTGGGAACAATCATAAATAATATAAGAGAGTAGTTCCGAGAGTTGCAGGATAACTTCAGGCGCTTTGTCCGATTTATCAAGAGTCAGGGAGTAAATATTATTAAGGGTATTGAAAAGAAAGTGCGGCTCGATCTGGGACTTGAGGAATTTCAGCTCGGCCTCCGTCTTTTGCTGAAGAAGCCTGAGATTGTTTTCTTCACTTTCCTGCAGGATACGGAAAAGCCGTATGGCAATGCCGGCTATGACCGGTATATAAATTCCGATGATCAGGAAGGTTGCATTGAAGTAGGCCGATTGAACATTGAGTTTCGTAATAAAAATAAATATGATGAAAATAACGACCAAAGTAAGATAGACCGATAAGATAATGGTGTAGGCGGCATAAAGAAAAAATTTGAAATATTTTTTCCGGTTCAGGTAAACGGGAATAAGAAAATGGGTAAAGAAATAAGTGGTGGCAATAGTGATCGGGAATAACAAGATCACGAACCATGAGGATGTTTCAGGCCCAACCTGCACGCTTATGAAATAATACAGAAACATGGCAGAAAGGGCCCAGAAAATCACATGCCATATCCATCTGAACCGGAAGAACCATTTTGTTAACATGGCAATAAATATAAGATTTTTACGATCAGGGACATTTATAATTAGACGAACGAATGAATTAAGTCGACTTTTGTTTCAGTATTTATTCACCTGATAAACAGGATACAATTTTATATCGAATTATATATAAAAATTTCATGACGGACCGATGTCTAAATAAACGGGGGTTACGTCTAATTTAATTTTTATTAAAATTTCCATGTCGTTATTTAGCTGCATAGTTGTTAAATTTAAATTAAATAATTATGTGGATCTGGCAAAAAATTATTGAAGGAGGCTGGCCGTTCATGCTTCCTCTTGTTATCCTGAATCTGATCATTCTGTATTTTATTATCCGGAAGGTTATAGATCTGTTTATCAGGATTCCATCATCGAAATCAAAACTCAGGTATGGCCTTCCGGAGATCATGCAACTGGCAACTTTTACATTATTTTGCGGTATATTGGGTCAGGTAATCGGCCTGTACCAGGCTCTCTCGGGTATTGAAAAATTGGGTAATATATCTCAAAGTATGCTGGCGGGAGGCCTTAAAGTTTCAATGATTACTACCCTTTACGGCGCTTTTATATTCTTGTTTTCTTCCTTATTCTGGTTCCTTTTAAACCAGCGGTACCAGAAACTAACCGGGAAAACAGATCAATCATTAACATAATATTTAAGGTACACTTCGGGATATTTGACGAAGCCTTAAAACCTTTTATCAAATCAATATTTATTTAAAAAATTGATTTCAATAGATAGATTACCAGCCGGATAACAGCATACAGGATCCCTGTTATGAGCAATAATAAAACAAGGGGGCTTAGGAATGGGTGATCCAGGGATTTCAACACAAAACGAATATATTTTTGCGTCTTATTATAGGCAGTAATTTTAGCAGAAATATCCGGAGGCTGTTCAGAAAAATCAATTGATGCTATTTTGGGAAGCCAACCTTTTTCCACGCTCCCTTCAAGGCTGAAAATAACGATTTCATGGGTGTATTGACTGGCTATCAAAATATCCCGGTGCAATTCGTCCCATGAAAGTACCGGTGCCACCTGGCCGCCAATATCAACTCCGCCTCCTGTGCTGCCCAGGCCCAAAGGCATGCCTTCGTGGAAATAAACGGGAATGATGGCCGGGTCCCGGGTAAGACTGGTATAGGTCATGGGAATTTCTCGGGTATTTTTTAAATCATTTACACCCATTAATCGGCATAACGAGTGTGTCCCGGCTTCCCTTTCGTCATACATCCAGTAAATAAGATAACTTTCAACGGTATAACCGTCTGCATGCATTCTCCCTATCAGATCGTTATATTTTTTTTGTGCCTCCTCCAGTTGACTGCCGGTATATAAACGTTTATACACCTTCCATGCGATTTTCCACGGATGAACCATCATCTGTTTTATATCATTCATGTCCGGTTCCAGGTCGATGCCGATCCCAGCCCATTTCAGGTTATTCCTTCGTGTCCATTCCCTGAAATTATCATACCGGCTGGAAGCCTGATCAGCATTTCCCGCGTTGAACCAGTAGCCTTCGTCCTGAGGTAACAATAACCATGCGGTGACAGGAATGCCTGCCTTATTTAATTTCTGGATTACCCGGGTCCTCTCCGTTGAAAAGTCGAGTATACCTATCCTCAGTGATGCCTTCATTTTGACCAGTTGGCTGACCAGTGAAGAATCGTCAAACAATTGTTCAATATTGTCTCCCGGCATTTCAACAAAAAAAGATATTTCCGGGGTTGCGAAGGAGGGACGCGATAAAAATAAATAAATCAATACCGGGAACAGGATTTTGTAGCTCATGTTTTTAAAAAAATTAATTTATATCCTCGCAAAAATATAGAACTGGAATTATTTATTCCTGATCAGGGAATAAATACATTCATCCATAAACAATCCTTCCTTAAGGACTGATTCCTTGTGAATTGCTTCCAAAACAAAACCTGCTTTTTCCAGCACGCGACGCGATGAGATATTGTTGCTAAAGACACAGGCATAAATTCTATGAATATCGAAATTTGAGAAGATATGATGAACCGCCCACTGTAGCGCTTCCGTGGCAATTCCCTTTCCCCAGAATGACTCCCCCAACCAATAACCCACCTCCGCATTCTTACAATAAATGTCTTCCTTAAGTTCGAAGCCTACGGCACCTACCGCCTGCCCGTCAACAATAATGGCAAAATGGGTTACCGGAGACATGTATTGATTATAACTGATCCAGTTCCTTGCATCAGAGAGCGTATAGGGAAAGGGCATACGGTTGCGGACGTTTTTCCAGATGTTGTAATTATTGGCGTTTGCCGTTAATGAATCTTCGTCGCCCCGTTGCCAGGGCCTGAATTCAATATCCATTGATGAAAATAGTTTTCGATAAAGCTTATCGCAAAGGTATTATCAAATATTGAATACGCATCATGCGATTTAACGGATTAAATCTTCCCGAGAAATCCTTTAATGAAATCGGTAGCCGGATGTAGGAGGTAGGAGGTAGGAGGTCTGAGGTCGGAGGTTCACGTTTAAAACAGGGGCTTCCGGCGTCTTAATCAGAAATCAGAAATCTCAAATCAAAAATCTGAAACCTCAAATCTGAAATCCTTATCTTCTGACTAAATAGTAATTTCTATTAAAAATTTTTCGATCTGATTGTGTTCACCAGCCCGGTCGCTGGTAATAGGTAATATAGGCCCTTCCGTCAATGACGATCATGGGATCGCCGTTTTTCGGGTTATTCATTTTCTGCAAGGTGAAAGTCAGGGGACCTTTTGCCTGTGACTGAACATACAACGTATTGCCATTGAGACGCCAGGTTCCCCGATCGGAAGCCTGGCTGCCTGTTTCCCCGGTAAAAGTCTGATTACCATACTGATCGCCGGAAGCATTGCCGCCAGATGAAAAATTATACGTATAAGTACCGTCATTATTAATGACAATACATTCATCGGTGTTCTGCTTTTCCGGGTTAGAAGAGTCAAGGTTTACGTAACACCATTTCCCGACCAGTTCCTGCGCTATTACTCCTTTTTCCTGCGGAATTGTTTTTGAATTGTAAGGCGTTTGGACAGTTGAATTACCGATGTCAGTGGAATCTCCTGAAGTATTTATCTTTTTATACCGCTCGCTTTGCCCGTCGATATTAATAGTCAGATAGTCTCCTACAACAGAACAGGTAAAGGTTTGAGCCCCGCCCGGACCGTGGATAACCAGTTTATTCCCTGCAAGAGAATAGGTCGTGCTTACACCCTGTATGATTACAATTCCGTTTTTCAGGAACTCAAGTCTTTCATTATCACTTTTCCAACTTCCCACGATTTTCAGGTTTTCAGTGGAATTGCTCATGGAACGATCTTGTCCGAAGGTGTTAAAGCTGATCCATACAACCAGGAATAGTGGGGATAATTTCATGTATGGGATATTATGCAATTAAGTACTAACTATAGTGTGAACTGATTTAAGTTGATCAAGATCAGATCCATTTCCCATAACCTGTAATTCGGAATAGAAAACCATGAAAAGTAAAACTGCTTAAGTCCCTTACTTGGATCAAAACAG
>CAYNCU010000240.1:0-5988 GCA_964395765.1 uncultured Roseivirgaceae bacterium
TTCGAGAAAGCATGTGGAAGCGGTCCGGCCGAGAAAATCGTCCAGGTCTCGCCGGATGCCGCCGCCAGCCAGTTAGTCTCCAGCAACCTGACCCCGATCCACATTCGCGAGGTCCGCACTTCACCGGATGTATTCAAACAACTGGTAAACCGGATAAATACCGATACCATAGCGTTCCTGATGAAGGCAACAATTCCGGTGCAGGAACCGGATGAAGTGCAGGAAGCCAGAAGGCAGAGACGCGCCAGACAACAAATGAAAGAAACCAAGGAAGAATCCAGATCTCTGCTTAGCGGAGGGGGAGGTTCTCCGGATACACAAAACAGACCACCGGTTGAAAAATCAGCTCCTGTTAAATCCCAGAAAATTGCCGGAAGAAATGACAAAGTGAACGTGCAGTATATGGACGGTACAATTAAAAGGGATATAAAATATAAAAAAGTAGAAGAGGATATTATCAATAATAAGTGTGTGATAATCGACTGACTATGCTGAAGTCAAAAACGGTTTTTATTGTTCCTGTACTGTTATTGCCCCTATTATTCGGATGTACAAAAAAAGTTACGACTGCCACCACGCCGAATAATACTTACTATGAGGATTTATCCGGGACTCTTCCGAAAGTCAGTGAATACAAAAGTCCCCAGCCTTTTAAATCAACCCCTAAAGACACGGTTTTCAATAGTCCGGATCTTGATGCTACCGGGAAAGTAAATACCCTGCTTGACAGCATGTTCGCCCTGAACACGCAGACACAATTTTCCCAATTGACAATACTTGTTTATAACGGGAATAGCAGGGAAGCCGCCGAACAGGCTAGACTTGATGTATTCCGGCTGGTTCCGGGCAGCAAACCTACCCTTGATTTTGTTGCTCCTTCTTACCGTATCAAAGTGGGAAATTATTTTAATGAACTTGAAGCGTATCAGACGCTGCAGAAAATAAAATCACTTTACCCGAACGCCATCATTGTGCCGGAACCGGTTTACTTCAAATAGCCTATGGATTTATTAGAAAGGATACATTCGCTTTCACATCAGATTCATCCGGAAATCATAAATATGCGGCGGCATATACACGCTCATCCTGAGCTTTCCTACGAGGAGTTCAATACGGCAAAATTTATTGTTTCCAAATTGTCTGAATTCGGTTTGTCTCCGGTAGAAGGAATTGCCAAAACGGGGGTAGTGTGTCTGATTGAGGGTAAAAAGAGTGATAAGGTAATTGCTCTCAGGGCGGATATTGATGCTCTCCCGATTCTTGAACAGAATGATGTTCCTTATAAATCCAGGAATAATGGCGTAATGCACGCCTGTGGCCATGATGTGCATACCTCTTCCTTACTGGGAACGGCATGGATATTAAATCAATTGAAAGATCAGTTTAGTGGCACAATTAAATTGATCTTTCAACCCGGTGAAGAAAAAACACCGGGAGGCGCCCTGTTAATGATCAATGAAGGCGTCCTTGAAAATCCAGCCCCTTCCAGCATTCTGGGGCAGCATGTCATGCCCCAACTCCCGGTCGGGAAGGTAGGATTTAAACCCGGTTTGTATATGGCCAGCGCCGACGAAATTTACCTTCGGGTAATTGGCAAGGGAGGCCATGGAGCTATGCCGGATATAAACATCGATCCAGTGGTAATAGCTTCAAATATAATTGTTGCCCTGCAGCAAGTGGTGAGCAGGCATGCGAATCCTAAAGTTCCCACTGTTCTTTCTTTTGGAAAATTTATAGCCAATGGCGCAACGAATGTAATACCGGATGAGGTTTATATAGAAGGAACATTCAGAACGCTGGATGAAGATTGGAGGGCTAAAGCACACGAAAAAATAAGAAAGATCACGGAGTCAGTAGGTGAGGGACTAGGCGCTAAAATCGATTTAAATATCGTCAAAGGCTATCCATTCCTTAAAAATAACCCTGAAATGACGGCTAAAATGCGAGATTGGGCTGTTAAATACCTTGGTGCAGAAAATGTCATTGACCTGGATATCTGGATGGCAGCAGAGGATTTTGCTTACTACACTCAAAGGATTGATGCGTGTTTTTACCGTCTGGGAGTGGGTAATGAATCTAAAAAAATTACCTCCTCCGTTCATACCCCTACATTTAACATAGATGAAAATGCCCTTGAAATAGGTCCTGGGTTAATGGCCTGGCTGGCCATCCATTCATAATCGGCTAATCATTCGTTGTCAAAAACGCGGGCAGGGGATTAAGCAGGACTTTATAATTTGATAACATTTAGTTTATATTCTAAAACGGCATAAATCCGTTAATGAATTAATTTTGTAACCGTGTAGCGTTCTTTAGGGAACCTGAGAAGGTTCCTTTTTTATGTCTAACCTATTAATTGCTAAAATAAAAGATCTGAGGGTCTCGACTCCATGGGAATGGACAAGCCGTCTATTCGCCTTACTTTTGTCCCTTCTGCTATTCTTTTTTGCTATCGATCTTATGGTGCAGGCTACCGCCTCCATCACCAATGCTACCATAATTGAATTAATATCCATTGCCAGAAACCCATTTGTCAGTTTTTTTATCGGCTTACTCGCCACGGCAATAATTCAAAGTAGCAGCACAACTTCATCAATGGTTGTGGCCATGGTTGCATCCGGCTCACTCCCGTTTTCCAGCGGTTTCTTTATTGTTATGGGAGCCAATATAGGGACTACCATCACAAGCGATATCATTTCCCTCGCTTTTATTATTCACAGGGATGAATTTAAAAGAGCCCTGGCCTCCGCTACCATTCATGATTTTTTTAATATTCTGACAGCCGCCATTTTACTACCGCTCGAATATTATTATCACTTTTTGTCCCATATCGCCTTATCTGTAACCGGATTGATCGACGGTAATCAACAATCAACCTATATATATCATGCTGGCGGGCTGGCATTTATTTCCCCGATCTCCAACTGGGTCCTGGGATGGATCGGCAATAATCTCATCCCTCTTATTCTTGGCATATTGCTACTTTTCCTGGCCATCAAATTCATGACCCAGATAATTTATAAATTAGTCATCGGCGATTCCAAGGAAAAATTAAAGAGATTTATTTTTAATAACCCCGCAAAATCCTTTGGCTGGGGCTTTCTTCTGACTGGCGCCCTCCAATCAAGTTCCATTACCACCTCCCTGATTGTTCCACTTGCGGCTACAGGCAAAATACTACTGGCCAGTGTATTTCCTTTTATAATGGGGGCTAATGTCGGAACAACGATTACGGCGCTCATGGCTTCCGTATACAAATCGCATGCTGCCGTAAGTATTGCTATCGCCCATTTGTTGTTCAATTCCTTCGGAACCCTGCTTTTCCTGCCATTTAAACCGGTTCGGAATTTTATGGTCAGGTTGGCGGATCAATTCAGCCAACTGGCCAGCCAGAGACGTATTAATTTTTTCATTTATATCATTCTCACTTTTTTCCTTATCCCCTTCTTATTAATTTATTTCAGTAAATAATTATATTGCATTTAATTCTTGATTAATTTTCTAGAAATTATTTTCCGACAATCTGCTGATATACCTATTTTAAATGCTGGATTTACTAAAATTACTCAAACTCGATAATATTTTTAATAGCCTGGTAGGATACATCGAAACCAAGATTGAATATTATAAAATACAATTTAAGGAAGAAATCGCCCGGGCACTTGCGATACTCATTTTTATCTTCTTGCTATCCCTGATGATGGTACTATTCCTGATTTTTTTCAGTTTTTATATCGTTGCCATTTTAAATCATTTATTATCCAGTCAGTTTTTGGGATTCGTGATTGTCGCCGGCTTTTATCTTATTTTAGCCATGTTGATTTATACTTTTCGTGAGGAACTTATTTATGAAATGGTTTACAGGGTATTTTTTAATAAACCGGAAAATGAAAAGGAACCGGACGAACAAAAAGAAAAAATAAACGGGACAGGAAACGAGGACCAAATGTAAAACCGGCCCGCCATGATCGATTATATTAAAAACAGAAAAGAAGAGCTGAGGAAAAAATCGGAATCCTATAAGGAAATTCTGGAAGATGAATATGAAAGAATTTCCGGGAAATCCAATGGCATTACAAAAGCCGGGTTGATTGGTGGTGGACTGGCATTGGGTGTGATGGTGGCATTCAGGCTCTTGAATCATTCAAAAAGAAAAAGTCGTAAATCCGCTGACACAGAAGAAACAACTCTCAAAGCAATGCCTCGCGAATCCGAAGAAAATTCAGTAAAAAGCGAATTTAAGGGAAAACTTACCATCATAATTCTTGAGATATTCCGCCAGTTATTACTTATGGTTGCAAAGAATTTAAAACCAGTGAATGGGAAGTCGGATATACAATAGTCTGCTTGAAAGGAAGAAAAAAGGCTTAAAATCATTTGCCATTCTAATTGACCCTGATCATTCCTTTAATTCCGGTAAAATAAAAAAAACCGTTGACCTTGCCTGCCAATGTCGCGTTGACTATTTTTTTGTCGGAGGAAGTTATTTTCTTGAAAATAATATTGAAAAATGTATAAGCGTAATTAAAAATACCTGCCCGATACCAGTGATTTTGTTTCCCGGGCACATCACTCATGTTAATTTGAATGCCGATGCCATTTTATTCTTGTCCCTTATCTCCGGCAGGAACCCTGAATATTTAATCGGCCAGCATGTTATTGCTGCTCCCGGGTTAAAGGCAAAAGGGATTGAAGTGATTCCTACCGGTTATATTATCCTGGATGGAGGACGCCCCTCGACAGCGACCTATATTACATTTACCACTCCTATTCCGCAGGACCAAACAGCACTGGTAAGCGCTACTGCTCTGGCCGGCGAGATGCTTGGAATGAAATTAATATATCTTGAGGCAGGAAGCGGGGCGTTAAATCCTGTTTCGGCGCAAGTTATTCAAAATGTTACACAAACCTTAAATTTACCCATCATTGTCGGCGGGGGCATTGATACACCGGCAAAGGCAAAGAAGGCATTAGTCTCCGGGGCCGATCTGATCGTAGTGGGAAATAAAATTGCCGATTCTCCGGAATTTATTAAAGAGATTGCAGGTGTAATTGAAAAATTAAATAAGCATTAAAGATTGATCAGGGATTCCCGCTTGCGCATTTTCCCCGCGGGAATTCCGAACATCATCTTAAATCGCCGGCAAAAATAAGCGGTATCCTTGTAACCGACCTCTCTTCCGATTTCCCTGATGCTCCTTTTACTGGTTCGTAAAAGATGAACGGCTTTTTCCATTCGCTGGTATTCGATATAATCCTGGGGATTGATGCCCGTGAGCATCTTGAAATATTGTCCGACATAATCTTCAGAAACATTTGCTACATTCGAAAGTACTTTATTGGAAAGATCGCCATCAAGATTTTCCTTGATATAGGTGAATATGCTGATGAGGCGCGGATCTTTAAAATAAGTAACATTGGTAGCCAGCTGTTCAACAAAAAGTTGGTTCCTGATCAGATACCTGATCAGCTCCACCACAAGAAATTCCGTATTGATTTTAACAATCCGTTCACTTCCAGCCACCTGGGACTCTGCTTCCTCCATGATAATCCGGATCAGCCTGGTGATTTTTTCATCCTGAAAGGTGAAGGGTTCGATATCCAGTGAAGCGAAAAAATTAACGGAATCAAATACCTTGGATTCGAAAGTAAGATAGCTGAAGTTATCCTGCGAGGTGTACGATACTTCAGAGTAATCGATACTTTGCAAATAGGAATCTTTTTTGCCGGAAGCACTATCATTGGAGTATTTTGAAGGTTTCCCGCTGCCGTAAGTGATTGAAATACTCCTTCCTCCCGGAATAAATAAAATGTCGCCTTCCTTTACTACTTGATTTTCTTTTCCAAATCGGATTTCTCCCTTGTTAACAAGCAATATGGTATTCTCCACATCATAGTAACTCTCATTCGTAACGGTTTGAATTACCTTGATGGTTTTTGATTTATTGTACTTTACTCCGAGTGATTCAATTATTTTATTGTAATCTT
>CAYNCU010000241.1:0-5938 GCA_964395765.1 uncultured Roseivirgaceae bacterium
TGAAATACTGTACAATAGTAATTTATGATTCATTTTCAGTATTGCCGGTAAAGTGGTAAAACCGGCATAAGTGGCAGCTTTGATTGATTTATGGATTGGTTAGAGTTTAATTCATTGTTATTTGAGTAGATTCCCCATTTTATCTCTGAAAAATGACTAACTTGTGGTAGGGTAAGCTATATTATTTTTATTAAAGGGTATCCTGATAGGATAATACCTCTTGAAATCTCCAACTGACAAAAACCTGAATCCCAAATTATCCGGAAAAGCAAATAAGATTTCTGATGATAAGATAAAATGCCGGACATTATTCAGTAATGCCAATGAGGCAATTATTATTGTCCAGAATGGCAAAATTAAATTTTTCAATCCGATGATGCTTAAGATGTCCGGCCTTAAGGAAACGGATCTTAAGGGCCGTACTTTCCTTGATTTAATATTTGCGGAGGATCAGGCCAGGGCAAAATTGAATGAGGAGAAACAAATCAAGGGTGAAATAATCACAAAGAGGGAAAGTCTAAGAATTCTGAATTCGAAGGGCGAACTCCGGTGGATCGACTTTAATAAGATACTGATTAAATGGAGAGGACAACCGGCAACTCTAAATTTCCTTACGGATGTCACCGACCGGAAAATAACGGAGGACGAAAAATATATCTCGGAAATCCGTTATCGCCGGTTATTTGAATCGGCAAAGGACGGCATACTTATTCTCAATGCCGACAACGGAGATATTGTTGATGTAAATCCATTCCTTATTGACCTTCTGGAATATTCCAAAGATCAGTTTCTGGCGAAGAAGGTTTGGGAATTGGGCCCGTTCCGGGATATATACAAAAACCAGGATAAATTTTTAGAATTACAAAAGGAGGAATACATCCGATATGCGGACCTGCCGCTTGAAACATTGAATGGCAAAAAGATCGATGTTGAATTCGTCAGCAATGTTTACCTGGTCAACGATCAAAAAGTTATCCAATGTAATATTCGCAATATCACCGATCGCAAACAAGCAGAAAAAGCACTGATTAACAGCGAGATTAAAAACCGGACATTAGTCGAGCATCTTCCCCAGCGAATCTTTATTAAAGACATTAATTCAAAATATATTTTATGCAACGGAAATTATTCGAGAGACCTGGGAGTTGCCCCCGATGAAATTGTCGGAAAGGATGACTATGCTTTTTTCCCCAGGGAATTAGCAGAAAAATATCAAACAGATGATCACCGGGTAATGTCGGAAGGGATGCTGAAAGAATTTGTAGAAAAATATATGATTTCGGGTCAGGCGCGATGGACTCATGTCATTAAAATTCCATACCGCGATGCGAATGAGAAAATTATTGGCGTGCTTGGAATATTTGAAGATATTACAGAACGAAAGGTGGCGGAAAAGAAGATAAATTTTCTCGCCGATATCGTTCAATCCTCCGGAGAGGCCATCATTGGAAAAAACCTGGATGGAATCATTACAAGTTGGAACAAGGGGGCGGAAAATATCTACGGATATGCGGAAAATGAAGTGATCGGCAAATCAATATCGCTTTTAGCTTTACCCGACACCCTTAATGAGGATTCCGAGATAGTTGACAAGATCAGGACCGGCCATCATGTCACAAATTATGAAACCGTCAGGCGAAGAAAAGACGGAAGGGAAATTCATGTTTCACTATCCGTTTCTCCCATTCTCAATGATAATGGAGAGATTGTCGCTACCTCAACTATAGCCCATGATATTACGGAACGCAAGCGTCTTGAAGATACCCTGATAAAGGAACGCAATCTGCTGCAAACACTCATCGACAACCTTCCGGACTATATTTACGCCAAAGACAGGGACGGTAAATTCATCCTCGGGAATTCAGCCATCGTAAGCCAGGTAGGGCTGAAATCCAAAGAAGAATTGATCGGTAAAACGGATTTTGACTTTTTCCCGAAAGGGCTGGCTGAAAAATTCCAGAATGAGGAAGAAAAAATCCTTATTTCCGGGAAGCCCCTGATCGATTACGAAGGCCCCACGATTGACCAGGGAAAGGAAAAATGGATTTCTACTTCAAAGGTTCCTCTACAGGATAACCTGGGCAATGTTTTCGGTACCGTTGGAATTGGACATGATATTACAGCCCGTAAAATTGCAGAGCAAAGCATGCGACTGCAAAGCGCGGCCCTGCAAGCGGCTGCCAACGCCATCGTTATTACCGATATTGAGGGTAAAATTCAGTGGGTTAACCGGGCTTTTTGCGAATTAACGGGTTTCAATGAAGAAGAGACCATCGGGAAAAATCCGCGCGAACTGGTTAAGTCAGATGAGCATAAACCGGAGTTTTACAATGATTTATGGAAAACTATTCTTGACGGCAAAACCTGGAAGGGAGAAATAATTAACAGGAAAAAAAACGGCCGACTTTATGATGAGGAAATGACGATAAACCCGTTAAGGGACCCCGAAGGTAAAATAAGTCATTTTATTGCCATTAAGCAGGATATAACCGAGCGAAAAAAGGCTGAAACAGTCTTGCGTGAAAACGAAGCCGACCTTAAACGCGCCCAATCGGTGGCTCATATCGGAACCTGGCAAATGAATATAATAAATAAAGCCCTTACCTGGTCGCCCGAAACCTATAAGATCTTTGGATTGCCACCTGATATAGAATTGTCCTACGACAAATTTATTTCCTGCGTGCATCCCGATGACCTTGACAGGGTTAAAGAGACCATGGGTGATTTATTGAAGATGGTTCCCACCTATCTCGAACATCGGATTAATGTTGGTGACCAGGTTAAATGGGTGAGAGAAATCGATGAGTTGGAAATGGATGCAGCCGGCATTCCGGTCAGGCGAATCGGAACCGTACAGGATATCACATTACAGAAACTCTCCGAGGGGAAAATTCACCTGCTGAACAACGAGCTGGAAACGCGAATTGAACAGCGTACTCGCCAGTTGGTGGAAGCCAACAAGGAATTGGAGACTTTTGCCTATTCTATTTCCCACGACCTGCGTGCCCCGTTGCGATCGATAAACGGATATTCTGAAATTCTTAAAAAGGAATATAAAGACAAATTGGGCGATGAAGGCAAAAGGGTGATCGATACCGTTATCAGAAATTCGACCCGGATGGGTCAATTGATCGATGACCTGCTGGAATTTTCGAGGTTAGGCCGTCATAACCTGGTTACGGCCCCCGTGAATATGCAAACAATTGTGGAAGAAGTAGTCAATGAAATATCCTCGCAGGCCGAAGACCGGAAAATTGAGATAAAAATAAACTCCCTGCCGCCCTGTACCGCCGATCCTTCCATGATCCGCCAGGTCTGGATTAACCTGGTTGGCAATGCAGTCAAATATTCAAGAAAAAAGGAATCAGCTTCTATTGAAATCGGGTCATCTACTGATAACGGCAGTATTAGTTATTTTGTAAAAGACAACGGAACCGGTTTTGATATGAAATATTACCATAAGCTATTTAATGTATTTCAGCGGCTGCACAACCTAACCGAATTTGAAGGCACGGGTGTTGGCCTTGCCCTGGTTAAACGAATTGTGACCCGGCACGGCGGAAAGGTATGGGCAGAGGGTAAGATCGACGAGGGAGCAACATTTTATTTTTCATTGACGAATCCGTCCTCCTCAGGAAAAGAACGGAATAAAAGATCATAGAGCAAGAAATTCGCCCTTAAGTCATGAATATCCTTATATATAATTTAACAGAATCAAAAATCAGGAATCAAAAAGATCAATAATGAAATTGGATTGAAAAGTCTTTCAAAAATATTTTACACACTGAGATTAAGGGAATAGGTAATCTCCGTATGTTATCAATATAATAAAACATTCGTGAAAAAAGAAAAAAATAATCGTGCTAATATTCCAATCAAATTGATACTGATTCTGATAGCGCTCGTTCTTGGGATTTTATTAACAGAATTATTTCATCTAAAAAACAACGAAAAAAATTTCAGGACAAGCGCTGAAAACCAGCTTACCTCTATTGCCGATTTAAAGGAGGGAGAAATTATACAATGGAGGAAAGAACGGTTTGCCGATGCCCGGGTTCTCTTTAGTAATGATATGTTCAATTCATTAGTTCAACACTTTGTCCAAAGGCCGGGCGACAATATAACTAAAATTCAACTGCTGGAATGGATCGAAAACACACGCTCTAATTATGATTATAATGGATTACTATTATTGAATAATAAAGGCGATGAGATGCTACAGACTCCTGACACACTTTCGATATTATCAGAAACTGTCAGGATAATGGTAAAGGAAAACGCATTGAACGGTGAGGTTTTTTTATCTGATTTTTACTGGAATGAAAATGATAATCGTATTTACCTGGCCCTGATCGTTCCCATTTATAACAGGACCGGAATGAATAAACGGATCGGTACCCTGATTATGAGAATTGACCCCACACATTTTCTATATCCGCTGATTACAACATGGCCCGTTCCTTCCCGGACTGCTGAAACGTTATTAATCCGACGGGACGGGGAGAATGCGCTATTTTTAAATCCACTTAAATTCAATCAGGACCCGGTTCTCAGTGTTAAGGCCCCTCTTTCCGATCTAAGAATACCTGCGGTAAAAGTTATTTTAGGACAGCGGGGAATTGTTGAAGGGCTTGACTACAGAAATGTTCCGGTAATTGCGGATGTTCGTGCTATCCCGGATTCTCCCTGGTATATCGTGGCACGCATCGATAAGGGGGAAGTAAATGGACCACTCATACAAGCCCGCTGGTTATCGGCTTTCCTGATCGCTTCCCTATTGTTAGGTGGGGGCGCGGGGATTGGTTTTATATGGCGTCAGCAAAGGTTCAGATTTTATAAAGAAAGAGCTTCCGATGCTGACAAGATCCGTAAACTTAACCGATTGTACACGATCATCGGCGAAATAAATCAGGCGATCGTTCGAATCCGGGAGCCACTAAAGTTAATGGAAAAAACATGCCAGATTGCCGTGGAACAAGGCGGTTTCCTGATGGCGTGGATTGGCATATCTGATGATCAGACAAAGCATATAAAACCCATTGCATTTGCAGGTAAAACAGAAGGGTACCTCGAAAAATTAAATTTAACGCTTTCTGATAAAGAACGAGGAATAGGACCCACTGCGACGGCATTAAAATCAGGATCGCATTATATTGTAAATGACATTATTATCGATGATCGTATGGGACCCTGGCGTGCGCATGCACTTAAAATTGGCTTCCGGTCTTCCGCGGCTTTTCCGTTAATAGTAAAAAATAAAACCTATGGCGTTTTTAATCTCTATGCCGGTAGTCCCGGTTTCTTTGATGATGACGAAGTGAAATTGCTCAATGAGCTGGCCATGGATTTATCATTCGCCCTGGAAGCATCTGAAGTGGAGTCAAATCGAAAGGCGACAGAGGAGGAACTCCGCCAGTCATTGGAGAAATACAGAGACTTGTTTCAGAATGCTGAAATAGCCTTGTTTAATTTATCGCTTGACGGGAGTTCCATTCTCCGGTTAAATCGGAAATTTTGCGAAATGTCCGGCTATAGTGAAAATGAAATGCTTAATAACCGTAAGATCGTGCGTCCGGTTCATCCGGAAGCCGAGGCAAGACTGCTGGAGTTATTTGGAAGGGATGGTTCTGTGGTTGATTATGAATTGGATGTGTTCCTGAAGAATGAAGATATCAGAAGTTTTTCCATTTCCATGCATGTAAATAAAAAATTGGGAATAGTGGAAGGATCCGCGGTTGACATCACAGAGCGAAAAAATAACCATGCAATGCTTCAGAAGTATGCGGATCAACTTTCCGTGGTAAACCAAATTGTTCGCGTAATTTCCGGCAGTAATGATATTAAAGATATCTATAATGTTTTTGTTGACCAGATGCGCCGCTTAATGGATTTTGACCGTACCTCCATCGTGCGCTTTGACGATTCCGGTGAAAACTGG
>CAYNCU010000242.1:0-5870 GCA_964395765.1 uncultured Roseivirgaceae bacterium
CTGTAAACCGCAACAAAAATTGGCGCAAAATTAATCGGTTAATTTGGTTGATTAATTTTGAACCTGCTCCTGAAAGGCAACCATTAACCCGCAAAGGAAATCACTCCAACCCATTCCGGGTCAGAAACTCATGGTACATCTTGTCACTTTCCGTTGTATCCGGAGAGGCCTGTATGAAATTTTCGAGATAAGTGCCGGCATCAATATAAAGCTTATTATCCTCAAAGAAGGACGCAATGATCAAATTGTTGATAGGTGAATCAACAGTTAACTCTGATTTCAATTTCTCAAGAGTGCTCTCAATCTCTTTTCGTTTATCGTCGCTGAGTCTTGTGATGGCATATACGCTGGACTGAATAGTTGAATCGCTTTGAAGCTCAACCATCAGGAAGATTGAATTCTGATTTTTTAAAGCCGGATCGTCGAGGTTCAGTTTCATCCAGGGTTGATCGGAAGTATATTCTGCCAAAGCATCATCAAATAGATTTTTAATCTTGATCTTATATGAATGGTTACCGGCCGGACTGGTCCATCGGATAATTTGTTCGTTGCCGAAAACCTGGCCGGAAGTTGGCAGATACATTTTAATTTTTCTCTCATCTACTGACCGTGTTTTGGAAGTGGAAGGATTTGCAGCAACGGTAGTTAATTTCGTAAACACGAAATCGGCATATTTCGAGGCAATGGCAGTATTGCCTGTATTGACCTTTTTTAACAGGTCTTCCGCATTATAAGTCCCTGGTGTTCGAATTACGATCGATTTTCCACTCGAATGAAGAAGACCGAGATAACAATCTTCACCGCTTGTTTTGATCTCTTCAAAATGATCGAGTGTTTCGCGAGGTTTCAATACTTTCCATTCCCCGTTGGTTTTAACGCTGTTGACTCCACGGGTTCCGCAAACAATAAATTCATAGACCTGGCCGTAGGAATAATGGTAGAATAACAGGCCTGCAAGGAGTAATAAATGCCTGAATTTCATAATTGTATAAGGTTAAATAAATAAGAAAATAAAGCGCTCTCTAAGGGTAGAAAATTTCTCTGGACAAAAGAAAATTTTCCCATAAATTAATAAATATTCACTAGTAATAAAAGAAATATTATTGCTGCTGATTGCTGGCTTTTTGCCCTCATTATGATAATATTAACGTTAATTTGATAAAAGGGTTGAAATCATTAAATTTTATAACAAAAATCCTGGCATAAAAGCGAAAATCGGATGAATTAATGCCGGATAAATTACAAAAATCCATTATGGAGGAACGCCGGCTTACCGCCATTATGTTTTCCGATATCACGGGCTACACGGCCATGATGGGAAAGGACGAGGAAAAAGCAATTGCCATGGTCAAAAAAGCCCGCAATTTCCAGGAAGAATTTATCCGTAATTTTCAGGGAAAGTTAATTGACGAAGCCGGAGATGCCGTACTGGCATGTTTCAATTCGGCCTCCGATGCGGTTCACTGTGCCCTGAAGATTATAAATGCCTCCAAAGCCGATCCTGAACTTAATCTTCATATCGGAATCCACCTGGGCGAAGTTATTTTTTCCGAAGATAAAGTTTACGGCGACGGTGTAAATATTGCCGCAAGAATTGATACTGCCGCGAAGGCCGGAGAGATCTGTATTTCCGAAGACGTGTGGAAAACCATAAAAAATAAAACGGACCTGAAGGCTGAAATGATCGGCAAAAGAAATTTTAAAAATGTAAGTGAACCGGTATGCCTTTACAGGATATTAATCGGGGATGGTTCGGCGAAGAAATCATTTTTTAAATACCGGGGAATATTTCGGACATTTCCATGGCTTACAAAGAAAAGGGTTTACTGGCTTACTGTATTCATTCTGATTCTTCTGGCAGTCTATATTTTAGTATTCAGGAACCAGGGAATATTTATTGCCAGAGGGCCGCTTGAAAAATCTGTGGCGGTACTTCCGTTTTATAATGACAGTCCCGACCGTAATAATGATTATATATGTAACGGGATCATGGAACAGATCATAATGGACCTTCAGAAGATTGAAGGTTTTCGCGTTCCTTCCCGCACCTCTATTGAACCCTTTCGTGATACCAGGGAAAGCACAAAAGAAATCGCTTCAGCTCTGGGAGTGGCCAATATTTTAGAAGGCAGTGTCCAAAAATCCGGCGACTCCATACAAGTATTTGTCAGGTTGGTGAAAGCAAAAAATGATACGAAACTATGGAGCGCTTCCTTCACTAAGGACCTGAATGATATCTTTGAAATGCAAAAGGATATTGCCACCCAGGTGGCCTACGCCCTTAAGGCCTCTTTATCATCGAAAGAAAAAGATATTTTAACTACTAAGAAACCACGGGTATTGTCCGCCTATAATTATTACCTCCAGGCAAGGGATGATTTTATAAGTTACAAAAAGGACCCTGAAAAGGAATTTCTGGATAAGTCCATTGATTTATACAAACAGGCGATTACGATTGATTCAACCTATGCAGAAGCCTACACGGGCCTTGCGCTGGCCTATTGGGATAAACATTACTGGTCAACTTATATGTCCGCGAATTTTCTTGACTCTGTCAAATTCCTGGTCAATAAAGCACTCTCATATAATAACAATCTCGAAGAGGCCTATTGGTTGAAAAGCCAGTATGAAACGGAAAATGGTGACTTCAATCTTGCGATTGTCGATAACGATCATGCCTTGCAGATCAACCCAAATTATACCCTCGCTTTATGGTTTAAAGGCTGGCTTGATATCAATTATAAAAAGGACTTTACGGAAGGCTTGAAGATCATGCAGAATGTAGTACAATATGAACACGGTCCCCAACTGCCAGGTATGTTGAGGAGCCTGGGAATAATTTATTTTCAACTCGGATTGTACAATATCAGTGATCACTATAACCTCGATTACGCCCGGATCAGCGGGGATTCATCAAGATACTATTATTATAAAGTTGAGGAATCAAGATACAATGGAAATTATGTGACGGCAGTAACTTATTTGCAAAAATTGCATCAGATGGATTCTACCAGTATTGATTACTGGCTTGAGACGGGCTGGATCAATATGATGAAAAAAGATTACAAAAAGTCCCTGCAGGCTTTCGAGACGTATGACAGCCTTACCTCGTTCCGCCTGAACCATATGCACAGGCTGGCCTATCTGTATTGGATTTCCGGGAAAAAAAATAAAGCCGATGATTTATTTCAGGAACAGATCCTGGTATGTAATGCGAATATTAAGCTCAACCGTTGGTACGCAACTGCCTTCAGGGAGGCCTACTACGATCTGGCAGGAGTTTATTTCTTTACCGGGCAAAGGGACCAGGGCTTTGAATACCTGCGGGAATTTGCCGATCAAAAGTTTATTCCGCCCTATATGATTGACCTGATGAAGGTGGATCCTCTTTTTGAAAGCGTCAGAAACACAACAGAATTTCAATCTATCATTAGCCGGTTCACGGATAGAGCGGAACGTGAACAATCAAGTGTAAAACAGATGTTAAAAGATGAGGGTTTTATGAACGATATAAATTCCTGAGTCAGCAACCCTCCTGGAGAGAGGGTTTTATTTAATTGGATCTTACTAAATAACGGGAGACCCCGGAACCACATTTCCCGCCCCGCAATACATGGTCCGGGGATGAATTTCTTTTGTAAAGACCCTGACAGGTCGAAATTTCGTTAAAAATCACATACTAAAAAAAGGAATTTCATTCCCAGCCTTGAGCCGGGATCTCCCGTTAGAAAATGAAATTAATAACGTTATTTAATTGTCATGTTATTGTCAATCAGCCGTTCATTGTAAGTTTGAAGGATGGCATGCAGCTTGGTTTCAAGTGGTCCCTGAATATCGGGAATTTTGCCGACCAGGTTTTTACTGATGTAGGGATCTTCTTTGTAATTGTATAAACCTATGGTTTTTCCTCCCATCATTTGTAAAAGGTAATCATCCTTGTACAATTGCATGATACTACCTGAAGAATTGAAAGCATAGTGATCGAAACTTTTATCGAAAGCATCATTTCCGAAAGCAAAATATTTTTTATCGTAATTCAGGTAGTCGAGAATGGTAGGCATAATATCGGATTGTTCGACAATCTCGTCATCCATTCCTTTCAGGTCGCTCCCGCGTTGGTAAAAGATGATAGGCACGGAATAGAAGCCAAAATCATTTTGGTAAACCTTATGAACCAGTTGATTGGTATGATCGGCAGTCAGCACGAACAAGGTACTGTCAAACCATGGTTCTTTTGAGGCCGCATTGAAAAATTCGCGCAAAGCCATATCCGTGTACCCGATGGTCGGGAGAATAGGAATAGCACCGGATTTAAATTTTCCTTCATATTTTTCCGGCACCTTGAACGGATGATGAGAAGACACGGAAAATATTGAAACAAAAAAAGGTTTTTTAAACGAATCGATCTTATGCTCAAAAAATTGGAAGAAAGGTTCATCCCAGATCCCCCATACACCGTCAAAATCAGCCTGGTTGGGGTACTGGTTCTTTCCGTAATAATCCTGGAAACCGGCCATATTAGCGAATGAATCGAAACCCATGGACCCGTTCGGTGCTCCATGGAAGAATGCGGTATAATACCCTTCCTGAGCCAGTAATTTGGCCAGGCCCTGAATCTTATTGTTGGCGTAAGGGGATATAATGTAAGGAGTTTCCAGGGACGGAATTGAGGCAAGGACAGAAGGCATGGCTTCAATCGATTTTCTTCCGTCGGCAATCGATACGGTAAAAGTTTTTGATACGGAGATTAATGAATCCAGAAAAGGAGTATACCCCTTGTAAGTTCCATTATCAAGATTTTTATTAAGCGCTCCGATATATTCCTTGGAAAAACTTTCAAGGATGAATACAACAACATTGTAATGTCTGAAAGGTCCGGATGGATGGGGAGTATGAACAGGACTATAATATTTCGTTAATTCCTCCGGTGGAAAATAATCCAATTTTTTAAGAGGTTTTTTGTTCCAGGTTCTCAGGATGCTGAATGGCGTATTTAATACTATAGCTACATCACGGGGGTTATCGACAAACCGGGCGGCATTGCTGATCGTAATCGGCCTTGTCGAATGCCGGAAACCGCCCCTGACGCCGGCTACAAACAAGCCGGGAATGATAAGAAATAATATGACATTGATTACATGATAGGAGACCTTGTTCTTATATTCCGGTTTCACCGGTTTTAATTTCTTATAGAAATAAATTAAAAGAATCATCATGACAAAGAACAGCAGAGTAGCTTGCCAGTAGTCGGCCATGAACCTGAACGACAGCTTGGTGATATTATCTTCATGGGAGAAAGATTTAAACACTTCGGACGTCGCCCTTTTCTGAATAAAACGGTAATAAACAAAATCGGCGCAATTCATCGCCAGGGCCAGGCCGTTGAAAATGAAAAACAGGTATTTCACTACCTGCTGGTAAATTTTATTGTACCGGAAGTCAAAGGGGATAATGCTCAGGATAATAATGAAAATGTTGAAGTATAAAATACCGGAAAGATCAAAACCAAGTCCGCCATAAAGGATCCGCATAAATTGCCTCAATGTAATCCCCGGAAACATGGCGTGGTTAAAAAAATAAAATCCCACACGGCATACACTGAATAAAAACATAACCAGCAACAATCGGTAAAGCAGGACAACGATAATATTATGGGAAAGGGATCGGATTTTCATTATTTGAATGTTGCAGCAATTTTACCGAATTGTTGAGAATTTGCCTCCCATTAAGGGGATTTTAACTTATTTTATAAATTATCTGACTGCCAGTTCGTTGATATGCCCTTCTTTGTCACCTTTATGGGCTGCCTGCAATAGGCGAAGTCGGGGTGATGGCGCTTCGAGCGCCACGACCCTCCCGCCCGAGGCGGG
>CAYNCU010000243.1:0-5864 GCA_964395765.1 uncultured Roseivirgaceae bacterium
AAAAACCGAGATCACAAAATGGCAAAACGATAAGAAAACGGCCATATCGATTACCTACGATGACGGTTCGCGCAACCAGTTCAGGATTGCCTTGCCACTCATGGAACAAATGAATTTGCAGGCCACTTTTTTTGTGATCACCGGACCGATTAAGGGCTCTGTCTTTCCCCCTGCATTTGTAGGCCGGCCGGTAAAAGATATCATTGCTGAAACCGCGACTATTCCAACCAATGCCGGTAATTTTTTCGAACGCGCTTCCGCGTCTTTGTACCTGGGATACGCGGGAACGTTGCCTTATTATAACAGAACGGATGAATTCTATGAATCTGGCAGAAAAGAAAAGGCTTATAAAGTAATGGACAGCCTTTATGCTGCAGTGAGAAATAACGAGCTGAAACCCGGAAAAGATACGAGTATGGAAATGGAACAGGAAAAAGGACTCACCAGGGATGATCTGCAAAAGGACGCTTCCGAAGGATATGAAATTGCCAGTCATACCGTGACACATGCGCATCTTGCTATTCTTGACACCGCCAACATGGGCTATGAACTGAGGAAAAGTAAGGAGGAGATCAGGAACCACCTGGGAGCGGAATATACTTTTTCGGCTGAAGTGCCTTTCGGTATTGAAGATCCGAGAGTAATGAAATACGGGTTTCCTGTTTATCCAGCCTTGCGCAATTCAATGCCGGAGCCATGGATGACGGAAATCAATCGTGGCTATAGAGAACAACCCGGAAATTCCGATAAAGAGTACGTACAATGGCAAAGAGGGCCGCTTTCAAAAACACCTATGGTGCTGATGAAATCGTGGGTGGATACGGCCCTGGCTCATGACAACATCTGGCTGGTATTGGTATTTCATGGCATTGATGATATCGGCTGGGAGCCCACGCCCCATGAAAAACTGCAAGAATATTTTTCTTATATTAAAAACCGGGAAAACAATATTTGGGTAGCGACTTTTGGCGATGTAGCCCGTTACGTAAGAGAAAGAATGAACGCGAACGTCGATAGTAAAATTGCCGACGATAAGATTGAAGTAAAGCTCACTGGATCACTTGATCATAAAATGTATCATGAGCCTTTGACACTAAAAACATATGTTCCTTCCGACTGGGATAAGGTGCAGGTTATCATAGGACATAATAAGCAGGAGTTACAGACTTCGAAGGATAAATACGGATCTTTTATTCTTTACCAGGCCCTGCCCGACGAGGGAACAATAGAAATTAACAAAGGATAGAAGGAAAACAATAAAGTGGTTTTTTTGATTACTTTTTTAAAAGCGATTCATTTTATAACTCCGAATAGGATTTTTCTTTTTAACTTTATATCTCCCGGAGAACAAACGCAAAAGTTTTTATAATTTTTAATACTTGTGTCAAATATATTACAGATAGTTAAGCGCTTTTTCTTTTTGTTAAAATCATCAAAATATTATTTCCAATGAAAAAAATCAATATTAAATTTTTGGTTTTCATAGTAACGCTGTTGCTGCCGTGGTCGTTATTTTCCCAAAGCAGTTCATGGAATGTAAACAACGAAGAATTGCAGGATCACTGGCAAATTCAATCCTCTGATAAAGTGGCAGCCAACGGTCAGGAAATTTCGACCGTAAATTTTAAACCCTCTGACTGGTATGCTGCTCAAGTTCCTAACAGCACCCTGGGAACTTTAGTGGATGATGGTGTTTTTAAAAATATTTATTTTGACCGTAATCTTGAGAAAATCCCCGAAAGTTTATTTAAGGCGCCGTGGTGGTACAGACGCAGTTTCGAGATCAATAATACGAGTGACGGACAGTTTTACAGCCTGCGTTTTAACGGTATAAGTTACAGCGCTGATGTCTGGCTTAATGGAAAGCAAATCGCTTCCGCCGATACCGTGAAAGGAAGCTTTTGCCAATTTATTTTTGATATAACTCCCTATGTCAAAAAAGGAGAGAACGTGCTTGCGTTAAAAGTAGCCCAGGCGGGTCCGGGTGACTTAAACATAGGCTTTGTGGATTGGAACCCTGAACCTGCGGATAATCACATGGGGATCTGGCGCGATGTTCATTTGCTGGAAACCGGCCCTGTGTCTATAGAACAGCCTTTTGTTATTACCGATGTTGACACGGCTACCCTTGATCATGCGAATGTTACCATAAAAGTAAAACTTCAAAACCATTCCGATAAAAATATCAGCGGGGTTTTAAAAGCTACCCTCGGCAATGACATTCATGTTTCAAAGGATGTTTCATTAAATGCTCATGAATCAAAGGAAATTGTTCTTTCCCCGGACGACTACAAAGCACTGAGCATCGATCATCCTAAATTATGGTGGACGCATGATCTGGGAACGCCGGCTCTTTACGCACTCCAAATAAATTTTGAAACAGGAAATAAAATTTCCGATTCTAAAGAGATGAAAATCGGTATCCGTTCCGTTTCCGGATACAGGACAGAAAAAGGTTTTTGGGGGTATCGCCTGAACGGGAAAAAGATCTTAGTCAAGGGCGGAGGGTGGACTGACCCGATGTTGCTGAAAGCGACTCCCGCCTATGAAGAAGCGGGAATTGACTATGCCGTTCATATGAATTTTAATGCACTGCGGATGGAAGGCTTCTGGGGATCCGATCAGCACCTTTATGATTTGTGCGATGAAAAAGGAATTTTACTGATGGTCGGCTTTAGCTGCCAGTGGGAATGGAAAGATTACATGCATTCGGCGACCGAAGATAAATACGGTGCAATTACCACCCCTGATCAGGAGGCAGTGGCCACCCGGTCGTGGCGCGATCAGATTCTTTGGTTAAGAAATCATCCGAGTATTTTTCTCTGGAATTATGGCAGTGACAAGTGGCCAAGGCCGGAGCTTGAAAAGAAATACCTGGCGATTCTGGCAAAGGATGATCCTACCCGGCCTTCCGCAGCGTCGGCTCATGAATGGACCAGCGAAGTGACCGGTTACACCGGCATGAAAATGCGCGGCCCCTATGACTTTGTTCCACCGGATTACTGGTATATCGACAAAACCCATGGCGGAGCTTTTGGTTTTAATACCGAAACCGGCCCCGGACCGGAGGTGCCTGTGCTTGAAAGCCTGAAGAAAATGATCCCGAAAGATTCCTTATGGCCGATCAGCAGTTCATGGTTGTATCATGCAGCGAGAAATGAGTTTCATAATCTTGACCGTTACAATAATGCGATGGATCAAAGATTAGGAAAAGCAACCTCGCTCATGGATTATGAAAGGAAAGCGCAATACCTGAATTATGAAGGAATGCGTGCCATGTTTGAAGCCTTTGAATCGAACCGTTTTGAAGCGACCGGCATTATTCAATGGATGTATAATGCTTCATGGCCGAAGCTCTGGTGGCAGTTGTACGATTATTATCTGATGCCTACCGGCGCTTTTTATGGCGCCCGGGTTGCCAATGAACCTTTACATGTTTCTTATAATTATGGCGATCAGGCGGTAGAAGTAATGAATAATTCGGGTACCGGAACCGGTGGTCTTACAGCCTCTGTCAATCTACTGGATTTCGGATCAAAATCGGTTTTGAAAAAATCGGTTACCGTTTCCGATATTGCATCAAAAGAAACCAAACAGGTTTTCAAATTGCCCTCCGAGCCCGGGCTTACCAAAACCTATTTCCTCGACCTGAAATTATTTGACAAGGATCACAGAAATGTGAGCAACAATTTTTATGTTCTTTCTACCGAAAAGGATTCACTTGATGAAAGGAAAAGCAGATGGTATGTTACGCCTCAATCGCATTATGCAGACCTAACGATGCTTGAACAGTTGCCAAATGTAAAATTGCAGACGAGCGAAAGCACCACCACCAATAACGGAAAAACGACGGTTACGGTAAATGTAAAAAATCCAACTTCACATCTCGCTTTTATGGTTTACCTGGATTTGAAAAAGGGCAATAGCGATGATTCCGTCGTTCCTGTTTTCTGGGACAGCAATTATATCACACTTTTACCCGGCGAGGAGCGAACGATTTCCGTTTGGGTTCATACGGCCGATCTGGACGGACAAAAACCGGTAGTGAAAGTGGGAGGGTGGAATATAGAATAACCGGGTTTGGTAAGTTTAAAAATGTTGGGGTGAATTTAATTTCAATTCACTATTCACCGCAGACGATTAACCATTGGTTAGGCTTCGTGATTATTTTTTGATGGAGATTCCGGAAAAAGTATATTACTGGATTGATTCCGTAGTTATAATAAATTATTCCACTGAATGATGGCCAATATATATTGATGAAATCAGGATAAATTGAAATAATACTTGCCATGGTCAAATTTTAATGATTTTCTCCTTTTATAGTAGGATAATCATTATTTTTATCTATTAAAACTTGTTGAACTATTACCGAAGTTTGAATATATCAATCAATAAAATACATCGTTAATTAATGAACTAAACTATTAGAGATGAAATACTTGATGATTTTAACAACAGTGATGGCCATTAGTTATTTGTCGGCCGAGGCACAGGAAAAAGCAAAACCGGAAGATACGGAAATATGGGAACCGGTACCCAAAGTAGTAAGTCCGGGCGAACATTTGGGTGACGCGCCTTCGGACGCGATCATCTTATTCAATGGCAAAAATATGGACCAATGGGTGACCGTCAAAGATGGCTCTCCGGCCAAATGGGATGTTGCTGATGGTATGATGACGGTAAACAAGTCTTCTGGAAGTATTGAGACCAAACGTAAATTCACCAACTACCAACTGCATATCGAATGGAAAGAACCCGAAGGATTGGAAGGCAGCGGACAATCCAGGGGTAACAGCGGCATTTTCCTGGCCTCTACCGGAAAAGGAGATGCCGGATATGAATTGCAAGTACTTGATCCCTATAACAACAAAACCTACGTGAACGGCATGGCAGGCAGCTTGTACAAACAGGCGATTCCCCTGGTTAACCCGGGCCGGCCGGATAATAAATGGCAGGTTTATGACGTGATCTGGACGGCCCCGGTTTTCAATGCCGATGGCTCTTTGAAATCACCCGCCTATGCCACGGTGTTTTTTAACGGGGTACTCGTTGAGAACCACTTTGAACTGAAAGGACCGACGCTTTATATCGGTAAACCGACTTATGAAGGAGCCCCGTCCGGACCGGCACCTATCAAGTTGCAGGCACACGGTGATCCCAGCAAACCTTTAAGCTTTCGTAATATTTGGGTCAGGGAGCTACCCTGATAAGCTTACTATTGGTCATTACTGTTTTTTATTACCATTACCATTGATCCGGCAACTCCGTCAATGGTTGCTGTAATTGTAACAACTCCGGGTCCGATTGTTTTTACGATACCTGCATCATTTACTTCAGCAACTGACGGATTGCTGGATTGATAGTGAACCGGTGTATCGGAAAGGTTAATAAATGAGCCGTCATTATTAACGGCCTCGATGATATTATCGGCAGGGGTGTGCAGGTCTTCACGGGCTGTGTTTATATCACTTTCAATCCATTTATTTTTACCCTTTAAATCAATGGTTTCTCCGACAGGATATACGAGTTTCTCCGGTTGTAACGTAACATGTACAATTTTCGGAGTAAGCTTCCCTTGAATATTCACATCAACAGTGTCAGCTATATCCCGGGAATTAAATCCGAGCTGGAACTTATATAAACCATTATAAACAACACTACTTAGATTTTTCTCGTTCCATAAGGCTAAATCCGGGGCATTAACCTTTAAGGTGATGTGTTGACTTTGTCCCGGCTGGAGATCCCGGGTCTTTGAAAATCCTTCCAGTTTTTTTATTGGCATTTCCATTTCTTCCGTCCGGGGAAAGGCGACGTAGAGTTGTGCCACCTCTTCTCCGGATGTATGACCGATATTCGTAACA
>CAYNCU010000244.1:0-5858 GCA_964395765.1 uncultured Roseivirgaceae bacterium
TCGCCATAAATTTTTTATATAACCCGTAAAATATTTACTGATTTTTTTCTTTCCAGTTTTAATGGTGTATCAAATAGTACACCCGTATACAATGATTTGTCAACCGTTTCTGATAAAAGAATCCTGTTTTTTGTCAGGGTGAGATCAATCATTCGATAACATGAAAAGTCAATCAGACTGCGAAATTACATTTACCGCTATTTTCCGGCAATGAAATATGCGATTTTTTTGTTTAATTCCAATTTTATTCTATCTTCAACGCAGAGTCAAAATTCATGCGAAAATGGGCGGTCTTAAGTTTGAAAAGGAATACGAATTCAATGCTTCCAGGAGAATGTTGTTTCCCTATGTTTCCACGGCAGGTGGATTGTCCCAATGGTATGCCGATGACGTGACCATCGATGAGGATAAACTTTTTCATTTTGTGTGGGAAGGGGATAGCCATCGTGCCAAGCTGGTAGCCCAGCGGGCCAACAGTTATGTGAAATTCGAATTCGTCGATGACCTGGTGAACGGCGAACCGGCCTTTACCGAGATCCGCCTCGATGAAAATGAATTGACACAATCGGTTTATCTTAAAATTTTCGATTACTCCGATATCGGAGAAGAAGACGAGGCCCATGAATTGTGGGACCATTTAATTCAGAATCTCAAAGAAATTGTGGGGGGATGATTGTAATTTAGAATTCGGTTCTATCGGCATGAGTAAACAGTAAACAGTAAACAGTAAATCAGTAAATCAGTAAAACAGTAAAACAGTAAATCAGTAAATCAGTAAAACAGTAAAACAGTTAGGTTTAGCTATTATGAATTTTACATGTTTATTATCCGGATTCTCATCTGCAATCGGCAATCTGCAACGCATTATAATAATAAATAGTTAGTCAAATCCGCCATTACGCTAAAATGTATACAAACAGTAATCGGACAATAGTAAACTGGCATCAATAATCCCTCCCTAAACGAAATAGACCTATCTTTGTTATATTATTCTGCGAGCCGGGAATGCAATGAAAAAACTCGATAAACTTATAGTAACTTCTTTTTTCGGACCTTTCTTCCTGACCTTCTTCATTGTCGTATTCATCCTGCTGCTCCAATTTTTGTTGAAGTACTTCGATGAACTGGTAGGGAAAGGGCTGGGTTTAAATATTTATGCCCAGTTACTGGGATATTTCAGTATTAACATGACGCCGAATGCCTTTCCGCTTGCTGTCCTGCTGTCTTCGCTTATGACATTCGGGAACCTGGGAGAGCATTCCGAGCTGACTGCCATTAAGAGTTCGGGAGTATCGCTGCTCCGGGCGCTCTTACCCATACTTTTCATCAGTATCTTTCTCACCGTCGTCGCCTACCTTTCTAATAATTATATCGTTCCCAAAGCCAATCTAAAGGCCTATAGCCTGTTGTGGGATATTAAGAACAAAACTCCGGCATTGAATCTAAAGGAAGGTGTATTTTACGGCGACATCCCGGGATACCAGATCAAAGTTGCCAAAAAATTTCCGGATGGAAGATCGCTCAAAGGAATAATGATCTATGATCATACCCAGGGCAACGGGGATAAGGATGTTACCCTGGCAGATTCCGGCCAGATGTATACGATCCTGAATTCAAGATACCTGGTGATGGACCTTTATAACGGTCGGTTTTACTCAGAAGAAAATAATCCTGTGAGGGAGGAGGCGCGCTCCAATAAGCCACCACCCTTCAGCCGCAGCACGTTTGACCATAGCCGGATCATTTTCAGTATGGCCTCCTTCGATTTAAAAAGAACAAAGGAAGAACTTTTTAAAAGCAACCGGGTCATGAAGAACGTTTCCGAACTGCACCACGATGTGGATTCTATGAGAAATTCGGTGACCTATGCCCGATATGAAGCTTTTTATAACCTGAAGGAAAAATTTAAACTGGCGCTGGATAGTCTTAAGATCCCTGAAGCCCTGAAGCCGGAACATTACGGTTACGTGGATAAGGATCAAAAATCACCGGCAAGAGTGAAAAATGAAAAAGCAGAAAGACCCGTGGAATCTTTTACCGTTAATCCTTCCACGGAAAAGAAATTCGATCAGATAAATTCGGAACTCAGGGAAAAGGCGAAGGAAAAAAGGCGAGAAAATTTAAAATCAGTCGGAAAAATAAGGCCCGTACCGCGAGCCTATATGCTCGCTCATTTACCCGAAATAAAAAAACCGGATTGGGCAAAAGTGGGTGCCGACAGTGTGCTGAACGGTAAATTTGATAACGCGAGAATCCTGAACTCCGCCGTTACCGAGGCGAGGTATATTAAAAACAGTTTTATGATGGCCTCCTCCAAAGTGGATAACTGGGTGGCTGAGATCAGCAGTTTTCAAGTCCAGCGGTATAAGATATTTGCCCAGGCCTTTGCCTGCATGATCATGTTTATCATCGGGGCCCCGCTGGGTGCAATTATAAAAAAAGGAGGATTGGGCTTTCCGGTCATTGTTTCCATCGGTTTTTTCATCATTTATTATGTGTTCATGATCATGGGAGAGAAATGGGCGAAACAGGAACTGATCAGCCCGTTTATTGGCGTATGGTTGCCCAACCTGGTGCTGATTCCCGTAGGCATCCTTTTCTTAATTCAGGCCCGCAGAGATGCCCGTTTATTCGAAGCTGATTTTTACTATGTTATAATCGAAAACCTGAAAGTCAGGATCCTTGCTTTGATTAAAAAGAATGCCTGATTTGCTTTGTAATCCTATTATTTTTAGCCTATTTTTGCTCCTTAATTAAAAAAAATCAACAATAGATTTAGCTAATCATGTATTTATACAAGGAGAAAAAACAGGAATTATTTAAAAATCATGGTCGGTTAAAGTCTGAAAAAGACACAGGTTCTCCGGAGTCTCAGATTTCTTTATTTACATTCAGAATTAATCATTTAACCCAGCACCTGAAAAGCAATGAAAAGGATTTTTCTTCCAGGCTTGGGTTATTGCGGCTGGTTGGAAAAAGAAAAAGACTGCTGAATTACCTTTATAAAACCGACATCGAAAGGTACAGGCAGGTATTAAACGAGCTTAATTTAAGAAAGTAAAATCGGGGGGTTCTCACAACCCCTCTTTTTGTAATTTACTGCGTCTGAAATTCCAGATCATTAACATTATTTATATTATATGCTTCCGAAAGTTTCTCAGAAAACCATCCCATTAAATGATGGCCGGTCGATCATTATAGAGACCGGAAAACTCGCCCGCCAGGCCAATGGCTCCGTGGTAATACGAATGGGCGATACAATGTTACTTGCAACCGCTGTTTCCAGTCATGATATAAGGGAAGGTGCTGATTTTCTTCCGCTGTCTGTGGATTACCAGGAAAAGTTTGCCTCTGCGGGAAGAATTCCCGGCGGCTTTCTGAAAAGGGAAGGCAGGCTATCCGATCACGAGGTTCTTGTATCAAGGCTCGTTGACCGTGCGATCCGCCCGTTGTTCCCCGATGATTACCATTATGAAACCCAGATCAATATTTTCCTGATTTCCTATGATGAAACGGTATTGCCGGATGCCCTGGCCGCTTTGGCTGCCTCTACGGCATTGACAATTTCCGATATACCTTTCGCCGGGCCCATCTCCGAAGTACGGGTGGTCCGGTTGAACGGCGAGCTGATGATCAATCCTAGTATCATTTCCACCCAGGAAGCCGATATCGACCTGATCGTAGGGGCCACCTATGATAATATTCTTATGGTGGAAGGGGAGATGAAAGAAGTATCGGAAGAAGACATGATTGCTGCCATAAATTTCGCCCACGAAGCCATAAAGGAACAATGTAAAATGCAGAAGGAGCTGGAAGAAGAGCTCGGCAAGACGACTAAAAGAGATTATGAAAAGGACCCGCAGGATGAAGCCCTTTTGCAAACATTGAAAAATGAGTTTTATGATAAGGTATATGAAATAGCCGGCCGGGGATATAAATCCAAGGCGGACAGAAAAGCGGCATTTGATAAAATCTTTGACGAATACGTTGCCACCCTTCCGGAAGACCCGGAACCGGACATGGCTATGATTAAACGCTACCATCATGATATTGAAAAAGAGGCAATCAGAAATTTCATGCTTAATGAAAGGAAACGGCTCGACGGGAGGGCCTTCGATGAGGTAAGGCCGATTTGGTGTGAAGTCGATTATCTGCCCACTACACATGGATCTTCCATATTTACGCGTGGTGAAACCCAATCCCTGTCCACCATTACCCTGGGAACCAAGCTCGATGAACAGCTCATTGACGGAGTCCTGGTCGAAGGTTCGAACAAATTTTATCTCCATTATAATTTCCCCGGATTTTCAACCGGTGAAGTAAAACCGAACCGGGGCCCGGGAAGACGCGAAATCGGCCATGGTAACCTTGCCTTACGTGCCCTGAAAAGCGTTATGCCGGACGATACGGAAAACCCTTACACCGTGCGGATTGTTTCCGATATACTGGAGTCAAACGGCTCCTCTTCTATGGCTACCGTATGCGCCGGAACCCTTGCCCTGATGGACGCAGGTATTAAGATTAAATCGCCGGTATCAGGAATTGCGATGGGACTGATAAAGGATAAAGATTCCGATAAGTACGCCATACTTTCCGACATCCTCGGCGATGAAGATCACCTGGGCGATATGGATTTTAAAGTAACGGGCACTACGAAAGGAATTACCGCCTGCCAGATGGACATCAAGATCGACGGTTTATCTTCCGAATTAATGCGGGAGGCCCTGGAGCAGGCCAGGAAAGGCCGCGCCCATATCCTGAATGAAATGTTGCAGACGATTGCCGAGCCCAGAGCGGAATATAAACCCAATGCCCCGCGGATCGTAACCATCAGCATTCCGAAAGAAATGATCGGCGCTGTTATCGGGCCGGGCGGTAAGGTTGTGCAGGACATTCAGAATACCACGGGCACAACGGTTGTGATCGAGGAAGTGAAGGAAGGAGGCCTTGTCAATATTTATGCATCGGATAAGACCAAGCTGGATGCCGCCGTAGCACGTGTTAAGGCGATCATTGCCTTACCGGAAGTCGGCGAAACCTACGACGGAATTGTTAAATCCATCATGCCCTTTGGCGCCTTTGTTGAATTCATGCCGGGTAAAGACGGCTTACTTCATATTTCCGAGATCAAATGGGAAAGAGTTGAAAGTATGGACGGGGTTCTGGAAATCGGAGAGGAGGTTAAGGTAAAGCTGATTGAAATAGATAAAAAGACAGGGAAATTCAGGTTGTCCAGAAAAGCCCTTCTTCCCAAACCCGAAAAAAAACCTGACCATCCTCAGTAAAATTTTAACATTTTTTAATTTTTTTGTGTATTATAGCTCGCTTTAAGCCGGGAAATCTAAACTATATGCGTAAAAAAAATCGCCGGTTTTAGCTGTGACAATTTGAAGTTTTAACCGGAATACTGGGAATGAGACAGTTAAAGATCAGCAAACAGATTACCAACAGGGAAAGCCAGTCCCTTGATAAGTACTTGCAGGAAATAGGCAAAGTCGATCTGCTTACCCCCGATGAAGAAGTAATCCTGGCTAAGCGTATAAAGGACGGCGACCAGATGGCGCTGGAAAGACTAACGAAAGCCAACCTTCGCTTCGTTGTTTCGGTGGCCAAACAATACCAGAACCAGGGTTTGTCTCTTGGTGATCTGATCAACGAAGGAAATCTGGGACTAATAAAAGCCGCGCAAAGGTTTGACGAAACACGCGGCTTTAAATTTATATCCTATGCTGTATGGTGGATCCGCCAATCCATTTTGCAGGCCCTCGCCGAACAGTCCAGGATCGTACGACTTCCCCTCAACAGGGTAGGTTCGCTTAATAAAATATCCAAGACTTTTTCCGAGATGGAACAAAAAT
>CAYNCU010000245.1:0-5783 GCA_964395765.1 uncultured Roseivirgaceae bacterium
ATCCATATTGGCGTCGGAAATTTTCACAGGGCACATCAGGCATTTTATACCGACCTGGTATTAAACGATCTCAGCCAGAAAGAATGGGGAATAGGGGGTGTGTGCTTTCTTGAAAACGACAGGAAAATGTTCGAAACATTAACCCGGCAAGACGGACTTTATACACTCATGGTCAAGTACCCGGACGGGAAACTTATTCCAAAGGTAATCGGATCGATCGTTGCAGTTATGTTTGCTCCCGATAATACGGAAACCGTGATCGAAAAAATGGCAGACCCTGCTGTAAAAATTATATCCTTGACCATCACGGAAGGAGGTTATAATTTTGATCAATCGACCGGAGAATTTATTTTTTCTACGCCGGCAATTCATCACGATCTTGAAAATTCCGATCGTCCCAGGACCATTTTCGGTTTCCTCACCCGGGCCCTAAAACTACGGGAAGGAAGTGACGCCCCCGGGATAACGGTCTTATCCTGTGATAATATTCAGCATAACGGGGATGTATGCAGGAAAATGCTATTATCTTATCTGGAAAAAGCGGAACCCGGACTAATCCGTTATGTAGATGAAAATATAACATTCCCGAACAGTATGGTAGACCGAATTACTCCGGTCACCACCGTCAATGACATTGAACTGTTAAAACAGGAGTATGGCATCCAGGATGCCTGGCCTGTTACCTGCGAACCATATATTCAGTGGGTTGTGGAAGATAATTTCGCGGCCGGCCGACCGGATTGGGAATCGGCAGGAGTTCAATTTGTAAATGATGTGGGTTCCTATGAAAAGATGAAAATCAGGCTGTTAAATGCCGGTCATACCCTGCTTGGATTTACGGGATCCTTATACGGATATGACACAATTGACGAAACAGCCAGGGATCCTCTATTTGAGCGCCTGCTCAGGAAATTCATGGATGAAGAGGTAACTCCGGTACTGGGGAAGGTGGAAGGGATCAACCTGGAAGACTATAAAAACAGCCTGGTCCGGCGTTTCGGCAATCCCAATATAAAAGATAAGTTATCCAGGATATGCTCGGAAAGCTCGGCAAAGATCCCGAAGTTTTTGCTGCCCACTATTACAGAGCAACTGGATGCCGGCGGACCTGTTTACTGCGGCGCCCTTGTCCTTGCTGTCTGGTGCCGATACCTGGAAACAGCAGGAAGCCCCGGTTACGACTATGAAGTACAGGATGCCATGAAGGACGCCTTGCAGGAGAGCGCAAAAAGTTCCATGAATAACGACCCGCTCGCATTCCTGAAATACAAACCCGTATTCGGAAACCTTGCAGAGTCGGAAAGATTTATTAATATTTATCAATCCATGATCACTGACCTCCGTAAAACACCCATTGATTCCGTTATTAAACGGTTACTTAATTAAATCAACAAATCAACAGATAACTATATGCGTCAAGCCATCATGATATCACCGGGGAATATAGAATTTCGTGATGTCCCCATCCCCGGAAACCTTAAAGACAACGAAGTACTGATGAGAATAAAGAAAATCGGGATCTGCGGATCGGATATCCATGTTTACCATGGCAAGCATCCGGCCACTCCTTATCCGGTCGTGCAGGGCCATGAGTACTCCGCAATTGTAGAAGCTGTCGGGAAGAAGGTAAAAAAGGTAAAGCCGGGAATGAATGTGACAGCCCGCCCGCAACAGGTTTGCGGAACTTGCGGCCCTTGCCGGAAGGGACAATACAATGCCTGCCAGAATCTTAAAGTTGAAGGATTCCAGGCGCCTGGCGTCGCCCAGGAATTTTTTATAATCCCGGAAGACAGGGTTGTGGCACTGCCGGAAAGCATGACACCGGAACAGGGAGTTATGGTGGAACCTTCCGCCGTTGGCGCGCATGCTACCGGACGGGCACACAGTCTGAAGGGGAAAAATGTTGTGGTATCCGGCGCAGGAACGATCGGTAACCTGGTTGCCCAGTTTGCCAAAGTAAGAGGGGCAAAAAAAGTGCTGATCACTGATATAAGTGATTACCGCCTTGCGGTTGCCGGGCAATGCGGTATAGAGGGAACATTGAATGTGAGGAATACGTCTTTCGATGCGGGGATTCGGGAATTTTTCGGAGATGAAGGTTTTCAGACCGGCTTCGAGGCGGCAGGTGCCCAGGCTTCCCTCGACGTGCTTATGCAATATGTTGAAAAAGGAGGAGAGGTGATCATACTTGGTGTTTATTCAGAAAACCCGGTTGTTAACATGTATTTTCTTGGAGAACATGAACTGAACGTCTTCGGTTCCATGATGTACCGTCATGAAGATTATGAATTGGCCGTACAAATGATCGCAGCTGAAAAAATATTGACCACGCCGCTGCTTACACGCAGCTTTCCTTTTGAAAATTATCCCGAGGCATACAGATTTATCGAGGAAAAAGGTGACCGCACCATGAAGGTAATGATCGACTTATAAAAAAGCTTCTGTATAAATGAATTCGCCGAGACCGGTCTACGATCTATATCCATCAATCAGTCCATGTGCCCCGACCGTTTTTGTGGTCGTAACACCGGTCATCATGGGAAATGGATATAAATTTTTGCTTCCGTAGTTACATAACAGGTAGCGGGATATATCTTTGAAAATTAATTCATGAAAATTATGATACGAACAAGCCTGGTATTGTCGCTGTTGTTGATTGCTATGTCCCCTGAAGAAGGGCACTGGGAAATCCTGAATGCAAATGAGAACATCGAATCCCGGAGTGAATGCGGTATGGCTGCCGTCGACGGAAAATTGTACCTGATGGGCGGCGACGGTGAAATTCTGCCTGTGGAAGAATTTGACCCGGCAACAAGGACCTGGACGGAGAAAGCAAAAACGCCAGTGGAAATGCATCATTTCGAAGCCGTTGGATATGACCACAAGGTATATGTGCTGGACGCATTCTATAAAGGGAATTTTCCTAACCAGAAACCCATGCCCGGTGTATACATTTATGATACACAAAATGACAACTGGAGCCAGGGTGCCGGGCTCCCGGAAGGACGTAGAAGGGCAGGGGCAGGGGCGGCTGTTCATGACGGAAAACTTTATCTCGTGGATGGCATAAAACATGGCCATTCCAGCGGGACTAACAATATGTTCGACGTTTATGATCCTGTTGCGGATCGATGGGATTCATTACCAGATGCACCGCATATCAGGGACCATTGTTCAGCTGCCGTAATCGGTGATAAACTGTATGTGGCGGGCGGAAGAAATACCAGTTATCACGAAGAGAAAAATTTTGTGGCCTTTTTTTCCAAAACCGTCCTTGAGGTGGATTGTTACGATTTCGGTACCGGGAAATGGTCGACACTGGCGGCAAAGCTGCCGTTAGGTAGCGGGGGTGGCGCCCTCGTGAATTTCAACGGAGTGCTTTATTATATGGGGGGAGAAAGAGCCACCAACAAGGAACAGAATGCACCGAGAAGCGATGTGTTTTACCTGGATCCTGCATCGGGAAAGGAATGGAAGAAAGCAGAAAATATGCATATGAGGAGGAATGGGATGGCGGCTGCCGTACTGGATAATAAAATTTATGTTTTCGGAGGTGATGGAGGCCCCGGCATACCGGCTCCGCCACCACAGGCAAGTAATTCCAATGGGGCAATGCCCGCTATGCCTCATGGACCGCTGCCGATGCGACATCTTCAAGCACCCCTGGAGGTATTTATGGCTAATTAGCTATAATTGAAATACTTAGATCAGCGAGTTTCGATGCTGATCACACCATTAGCTGCGCGAGACCCATATAAGGCGGCTGCCGTATGGGAAAGTTTAGTAATCCTGTATATGACGCTGGGCTGGATATCGCTGGGATCATCGATGACCTGGCCGTCGACTAAAATCAGTGCCCTGTTGCTGTGAAGTATGGATTTGGTGCCGCGGAAAGATACGCCTTCTGTGGTACCTTCATAAATAATGGTAGCCGATGGAATAGCGTACTTTATAGCTTCATATACGTCCCGGAATTGATAGAAAACATTATTCTTTTTCCACAAATTATTCCTTCCGTAATCCATATCTGCGTTCGTGATATAGCCTTCATTGACTGCTGCTTCCATGGTGGCATCATCATTTTTAATAAACAAATTGATCCGAAGATCCTTGTCATCTTCTTTCAATTTCTTACTGTAGGGATAAAATATTGGATCGTTGACCTGGATGACGTCCTTGTCTTTTACTACCAGTTCAAAGTGCCCGTTATCATCCGTGAGGACCTCCGTTTTTGCTTTTTTTGCTTTTATCTTGACATGTTTTAAAGGAAACTTATCGAAGGCAACCAGCGTTCCCGAAATTTTATGGAACTGGCAGGTTCCGGAGATGGGCGCGGACATGATCAGTCCGAATAACAATGGGAAAAATAACTTTTTCATTTTCGGATTCACTCAACTTTCTCTATAAAGTTACAAAATATATCAATAGATAAATGATATTTAAACATGGCTTATTAAGATTTCTGTTTATTCCATTCCGATATTTTTAATTACATTGGCTGATTACTTATCTAATTTACCATGAAACTCTCGCTTTTATTTTTCATGGCCGGAATGATATTTATAATGTCCGGTTTCTACGGCTGTAAAAATGTTAATAAGAATAAAATAACCAATGTTTATTCACAGAAGTGCCTGCTTCATCTTCTTGAACAAAAAGAATACTTCCGGTTGGAAACAAACCTGGAAAAATTCAAGGATAGTATTTCCGAAGTACAGTATTTGTATTTTCAATCCTTTATCGACAATGCTTTTAACCGCAACGAGAAATCCATCCGTGATATCGATACGTTGCTGGATCAATATTCCGGTGATCTCGCCGATTCAGTCAAGGCCAATCTTTACCGTTTGCAGGATGACTGTTATTTCAAACTCGGCCGGTATGCACTGGCTGCCCGTTGCGACAGCATTATCCTTGCCCGTTATAAGAATGTTATTGACAGCACGGATCAGGCCAGTATTAAGAATCATTTCCAGATCCACAATGCCCTGGAAAACATTCCCCCGCAGCAGACCTTTATCAATAACCGCACAACCATTCCCTGGACCCATGACCGCATCGGACTTATTGCAATTCCGGTTAGCGTCCGGGGAAAAAATTACCAGGGTATATTCGATACCCGCGCCAATATTTCGTGTGTCACACAAACCTATGCCGCGAAACTGGGTTTGAAAATGCTTGATGTATCCTACACGGAAAGCAGCGGGATCACAGGGATCAGTTTTAAGAGCAGCCTGGGAGTTGCCGATTCCATGTACGTCGGGGATATCCTTGTACGCAATACGGTTTTCCAGGTCATGCCGGACTCCATTCTTTACATTGCACCCATCCATATGATGCTGAACCTGATCATCGGCTTCCCGGTCATCGAGCAAATGCAGGAAATCCATATTTTCAAAGACGGGAAAATGGTTATCCCTGTGGAACCTGCCGGAAGCGATATTCATAATTTCGCCCTGGACGGCCTTGACCCGGTGGTCTCATTGAAAAACGGGAATGATACCCTTTGTTTCCACCTTGACATGGGAGCCGATCATACCGTGCTTTATTACGAATATTTTACGGAACATCAAAAAGAGATCCTTAAAAAGGCCGTAAAAAAGACCGTTCAGTACGGTGGGGCAGGAGGCAGCCAGGAAAAGGAGGTTTATGTGCTGCCATCCTTTGACCTGACCCTGGGGAATAATAAAATTACGCTTGACAGTGTTGATGTACTCACGAAGAAGATCTTCCCGGATGAAAAGTTCTATGGCAATGTCGGTCGGGATTTTACGGACCAGTTC
>CAYNCU010000246.1:0-5752 GCA_964395765.1 uncultured Roseivirgaceae bacterium
TAAGTCAAAAAAAGAAACTAATGGACTAATCGATAAAAATCCTAACGGATAACTTCTCCTGACTCTCAGACCGCACTCAAGATGCTGCAAGAAACTTTTTCACGATATGAAACCGTTATAAAAGTAAAGGAATAATTTTCCCATTTCATGGAGAATCCCTCACCCGACTTACAGTTTATCAGGATCCATCATTTTTTTGACATCCTCCGCGACTTTGGCCTTAAAAAAGATTTTGACCTTGATCCTGTCTACCTTCATTCATATCATATCATTGCCAATGGCATCAGGAAAAATGCCAGGGCCCCGTTTAAAATTGTAATAGGAGCCGATTCGATATGCGAAGGATGCATCCATTTAAAACAGGGATTGTGCAGGGATAAAATTATCAAACCGGGATTCCTTCTCAAGAATGATTATAATAATTATCTTGATTTGAAGATCCTTCGAAAAATGAATATCTGCGAAAATGAAATCACAACCCCGCTTGAACTATGCCGGAATGCATGGAAGTATATTGATCATATTTTTTCGATCTATGACCTGAACGACCCGGAATATACCTTTAAAAGAAAAAAAGGTGTCCTGCTCGGTCTGGACTATTATAGAAAGCTCCATGGATTTGAAATTGATTTAAAGTAATTTTAAAATCAAAAATCAAATCATGGAACAGGAATTAATGGATGAATTTTTACTTCATGCCACAGGCCGGCTGGAAGAGAATACCCGCAAAATCAAAATCTGCTTTAACGACCTGTCCGATGATGATATGTGGCTTTCTCCCAACGAAGTCTCCAATAGTATCGGTAATATGATCCTCCATCTTTGCGGAAACATCCGGCAATATATAATTTCCTCCCTGGGCCATAAGGAGGATATCCGGGAAAGAGATAAGGAATTTTCAACAAAAGGAGGATTTAATAAGGAACAGTTGATGAACCTGCTCCAGGATACCATTCATGAGGCCGTATCGGTAATTAAAAAAGTTGATGGACCCTCCCTCCTGAAAATCCGCTCCGTTCAGGGATATTCCTATTCCGGTCTCGGAATAATTTTCCACGTGGTTGAACATTTTTCCTACCATACCGGACAGGTAATCTTTTATACCAAATTACTGAAAAATAAAGACCTTGGGATCTATGCGGGCATTGACCTGAATAAGAAAAACAGAAACTGAATTTTAATACTAAATTGTTCCGGAATACATCATTAATGTCCGGAATTCTACCCTTATGAAATTGTTGAAAAATTTTTTGCTTGTATTTTTTATCCTTATCTCTCGTTTTTCCTTCGGTATATTATATGCACAGGATGATAGTCTTCATCTTAACGACATGGATTACCTCGAATTGCCGGGACTCAACGTTATGCTGGGAAATGATTATTATCCGGAAGGACACCAGGGCGGGATCAGTATCATACAAAACGGGGAAAGAGTGGCAACCAACGGCGATATAAGACTCGAACCAACACCGGGTCAATGGCAGCCGATACCCAAAGTCGTGCAGAAGTCTATTGATAAACAGTACCAGGAAATCAGTTTGAAAATGGAATATCCAAACCCGGATAGAAATAATAAAGGATTTAACCCGATTGATTACCCGGACCTGAATTTCAGCTATACGGTAAGGATCAGGCCGGAAGGGAAGTCATTCCGGATCATGGTAGACCTTGATCATCCGTTGCCAAAGGAATGGATTGGCAGAGTGGGATTTAACCTTGAACTATTTCCGGGAATACTTTTCGGGAAGTCGTGGTATTTGGACGACCGGTCCGGGATATTCCCACGCCAGCTCAATGGTCCCCTGACGAAAGATCCGCAAGGAGATTTTCAGATTGTGCCCATGGCTTCAGGCAGAAAATTATCCATTGCGCCGGAATCGGAAAAACAACGAATGATCATACAAAGCGTTCATGGCGGCGATCTGCAGTTATTGGATGGCAGGGCACAGCATAATAACGGGTGGTTCGTGGTACGTTCACTGATCCCTGCAGGAGCTGCGACGGGCGCCATTGAATGGCTGGTAAGCCCGCATGCTATTCCCGGCTGGAGATACCGCCCGGTGGTCGAGGTAAGCCAGGTAGGTTATCATCCCGGCGAATCAAAAATTGCAATCATTGAACTCGATACCCGTGATAAGGAAAGGCTAACGGCAGAATTGTTAAGGATCTCGGAAAATGGGGGTTATGAAAAAATAAAGGAAGATGTTCCCGGCGATTGGGGAAATTTTCTGCGCTATCACTATCTGCGTTTTGATTTCAGTGATGTTAAAAAAGCCGGAATGTATGAAGTAAAATACGGCGATTATGAAACTGAACCATTCATGATCGGTGACAGTGTTTACCATAGAAATGTATGGCAGCCGACGCTCGAATATTTTCTACCTGTACAGATGTGTCATATGCGTATCAATGACCGGTACAAGGTCTGGCACGGGGCATGCCATATGGATGATGCCCGCATGGCACCGCTGAATTATAATCATATTGACGGTTATTTCCAGGGAAGTTCAACCCTTTGTAAGTACAATCCCGGCGATCCTATTCCAGGCCTGAACCAGGGAGGATGGCATGATGCCGGCGATTATGATCTAAGAGTTGAATCTCAGGCTGAAACAATTTATGGTCTGGCACAGGCCTGGGAAGCTTTTCATATAGCTTATGATAATACCACCATCGACCAGATCCATCACATTGTTGAAATTCAAAAACCTGACGGCAAACCCGACATCCTGCAACAAATTGAACATGGCGCACTATCCATCGTGGGGGCTTATCTTTCCATGGGGAGGCTCTATCGCGGCATTATTTGCCCCACCTTAAGACAATACACGCTGCTCGGAGATCCCGTGAATATGACCGATAATATCATTTACAATCCGGCTTCTGTAAAAGATTCTATTCCCGTTGGCCTTCCGGGTTCGCCGGACGACCGCTGGGTATTTACCGAAAATAACCCGAGGAGGGAATTGGAAGTAGCAGCGGATCTTGCGGGCGCTTCCAGGGCCCTGAAAGGATTTAACGATACATTGTCTGAACATTGCCTTCAAATTGCTGAAGATCTCTGGAATAAGACAATAGAAAAGGACCCCTTGCAAAGAGTGAAATTGGCTGTTGAGTTACTGGTAACTACCCGGGATAAAAAATATGCTGATTTTCTATTGGGGATGAAGGAAAAAATATGTGAGGATATCAGTCACCAGGGCTGGGTTATCGGACCCTCCTTATCTCTTGTCCCGGACCAGGATTATACCACATCCATCCGGGAAGCAGTAAAAACATTGAGCGTTAAAATCAATGAGCAGGAAATGAAAAACCCATACGGCGTTCCTTATGAGCCCGATATCTGGGGTGCCGGTTGGGGAATCCAGGCATTCGGACTTCATCAATATTTCCTGCATCAATATTTCCCGGATATTTTCCCGGACACCTATATGCTGAATGCCCTCCATTTTATTTTAGGATGTCACCCCGGTTCCAATACTTCCTCATTTGTTTCAGGGGTTGGTGCCAGATCCCTGACCGTTGCGTATGGCTTTAACCGGGACGATTGGTATTATATCCCCGGAGGAAGTGCATCGGGAACGGCCCTGATCAGGCCCGACTTCCCCGAATTACTGACCTGGCCGTATTTGTGGCAACAAACAGAATATGTACTGGGTGGCGGAACAACCGATTATCTGTTCCTCGTGCTTGCGGCTGCTCATTTGCTGAATGAAAAATAGGACTATCTTGCATGAATTGTGAAGTTAAATCTTAAAGACATGAACCGAAGAAAATTTATTGTATCCGGAATGGCCATCTCTGCCTTGCCGGCATTTATGAATTTTAAATTTAATGATAACCTAATGACTGAAAACGACTTGCTCAGTGATAAAAAAATAGGAATCATCACCGGAATAGACGATCCCATTACAAGTATTCAAAGAGTTAAGGAATTCGGCTTCGATTGTTGCCAGGTTAGTCTGTCTGAATTTAAACCGGGTCTGGCTGCTACCCTGAAGAAGGCATTTGAAGAATCAAATGTTGTTCCTGTTTCTATGATCTGCCAGGGTCCGGGAACTTATGTTTACAATTTTTTGGACGGCCCATCTACCATTGGCCTGGTCCCGGAAAAATTCCGTGAAGAGAGGGTCAACCGGCTGAAGAAGGGTATTGAGTTTTGTAAAGAAGCAGGTATTCCTGCTATCCAGGCACATTTCGGATTTATCCCGGAAAATCCGAGGAATAACCTGTACATCGAATTTGTAAAGGTAATGAAAGATCTCGCGGCATTTGCTATGCAGGCGGGTATTGATATTTATTTTGAAACCGGTCAGGAAACCCCGATTACCCTCCGGCGGGCTATCGAAGACATCGGTACAGGCAACCTCTTTGTTAATTATGATACGGCCAACCTGATTCTTTACGGTAAAGCCAATCCCCTTGATGGTCTCACTATTCTTGGGAAATATGCGAGATCCTTCCATATCAAAGATGGCTTTTACCCGACTGATCCCTATCAATTGGGCAAGGAAGCTCCCATCCCTGAAGGATTGGTCGATTTTCCAGGGATCATTGCTTATTTATTAAAGAATAATTTTACCGGTCACCTGGTTATTGAAAATGAGATGAGCAGCAATACGAGGGATTATCTGGTTAAAACTAAAAAATACCTGGTGGACCTGATAAGAAGATAAGCGGGTGCCGGAACAAAACTGAATAGATTTTTATAAATTTCTTTCAGGTTTTTAACTTTAGCTTCTTTGAAACTCAACAAGTTCATATTATGCCTGGTAACAAATACCGCGGTCGGGTTGATTATCGGTTTTAAAAGACAGATGCTTCATGAAATTGCCGGACTTCAAACTCTTTCCCAATGGCAACCGGCCGGGACGACTCAATGTATGAATAACCAGCAAAGATAAATCATCAATGACAACAGCAAGGTGTATAAAGTCTTATGGGGGGGCGTAATATGGCTTTCCAGCTTAATGACAGAAGAACTGCCCCCGATATCGAATATCAGGACATTCGCGAAATTCCTGCTGAAATGAACAAAAGTGGCCAGCCAGATGGACCCGCTTTCAATATAAAGATAATAAAGTAAAGCCCCGCCGATAAACCAATCCATGACCTGATATAAATTGGTTTTATTCGTCAAAAAATGCCAGGCGGTGAAAATTATTGTGGATAAAAGCAGAGAAAAGAAAAACCCGTATCGAATTAATAAACTTGACAGGTATCCCCTGAATAATATTTCTTCCTGCAGGGCTGCGATCATCAAAACACCGTAACCGGCCAGTGTGGTTAAATTTTGCGTCGTATCGCTCCAATCAATTTTTCTGAATTGGAAATTCAATGCATGGGTATTATGTAAAATTAATATTGTGGCAAGGGAGATTATTAATGTCAGAACCAGGGCGATTAGGGAGAACACGGCCTGATTCAGGGACAGATCAAATCCCAGCCCAGAAATATTTTTTCCATCCAAAAAATGAAATATCAGGAATACTGTGACGATTAATAGCAGGTTGAAGAAGGCGCCTATTCCTAAAAATTTGAATCCGGTTCGTTGCTTGAAATCCTTCATGTCAATCCCGATTAATTTTACAGCTTTTACTGCTGCCAATGTGATCAGAAAGGATATAAAAACGATCAACAATACCTTACCTGCTATAATAAAATGAGTCATCTTCGTTCCTTTAAGTGTTTATGATTTTATTCGTTTATATCGATACGTCGGATTATTGGTGAAATCGGCAATCTGCAATGG
>CAYNCU010000247.1:0-5740 GCA_964395765.1 uncultured Roseivirgaceae bacterium
GGAGCAATGAGTGCGATAAGCATATGCTGATCGAAAGGCATATCTTCCTCCTTATTGTCATATTTTTTAAAATTAGTGCAAAACCAGTAGGGAAAGGTCTTGTTGATGGCAGCCACCGTTTCTCCGAATTTTCTTTTGGATAAGGCTGCGCCACCGCAACCCGATTCATTGGAAACTACCATGGCAAAACGTTGGTCTTCAGCCCCTGCCCACAAGGCTGTTTTACCCAGCCTGGAATGTCCGAAAACGATTACTTTATGAGGATCTACGCCGGGATCGTTTTCAAGATAATCCATCGCCCGGCTTAGCCCCCACGCCCATGCCCCAATGGCGCCCCATTCATCGGCTGCCGGAATCGTCTGGCCAGGTTTGTAAAATAGAGGCTGGATACCATCCTTAAAACTTCCGTTATAATCCGGATCTATATCCCCGTAATAAAAAGTGGCTAAACCATATCCCCGGGCAAGTATTCTGAGAATCGGAAAACGGCTTGTTTTAGAACCTCGTGAAATTTCATTGGCTTTATTATCATTGATTTCCAGCATGGGATTATTACTGACCCAGTTTTTAGTGATATCAATGTTCGGATCGGGGTAAATGGTTTGATTCCCGTCAAAATTACAACCCAGGAATACCGGCACAGGTCCAGGCGCTTCGGCAGGCAGGTAGATCAACAGGATGACCGGAATAGTTTTTCCGTTGCCGTTAATATCCATTTCGATTTCCTTCATGTTGGCCTTGCCCCCCAGGTCTCCCTTTACCTGTTTAAGGGTTTTGTAATTAATCGTGACTTTTTGTTCCGGCACCTTGCCGTATTCCTGATCCTCCAGCATCTTTAGGATTTCAGGCCTTCTTACCTTTTCCCAGTCATCGGCAGTGGCAATCCTTTTCCCGTTCTGATCGACCAGCAACGGCGGCAGGCGGAAAGAAGGAACTTTGGATTCATCATAATTAGGCTGGCTCTTCACGGTCAGAATGGGAATAAAAAATAACAGGGGAAAAATAAAAAATAATTTCATCGATCATTATAATTTATTGAATATAATAAAATTACCTTATTCAACATAATAACTCAATAAGTTAGTGAACTTTTAGCGATTAGATTATTGGATTATTAAAATGTTCATGGACGGTAAATGAAACTTACCGCATATCTGCCTTCAAAAGGATCCAGGTCGGGGATGATACTGGCCCTCCGGTTAAAATGAAAAGGGTCCCAGTTTTTCAAGGGTTGAAAATAATAAACAAGATTGGTAACGATCATCCCCATTCCGGCGCCAATAAGGACGTCGGGCACCCAATGTTTGTTATTCGTTACCCGTAAAAGGGCGGTAGTCGTTGAAAATAAATACCCGGAGGATGCAACGGATTGGTTATAATCGTAAAACTCATTAAACAGCACGGTTGCACAGGTAAATGACTGGGATGCATGACCGGATGGAAAGGAGTGTGTACCGCCGTTCGGCCTCGATTCATGAATTGTAATTTTGAAAGCATGGGTAAGCACAGCATTAACAAGTTCGGAAATGACCAGGTATTTGGTTTGATCGAAAACAGAATTTTCATGCTCTACCGGCCAGATATCGGCGCCATACATAATTCCTATCGGTACATATTGAATGTAATTTTCAATATCATAATTAGTCTGTGGAAAAAAATCCTGTATCTGAGTTTTTACATGAAAGGCTTCAATGAGTATTCCCCCTGTGATAAGGCTTGCGGGAAGAATATTTTTACGGAAACTGATATAATAAGAATCATGGGATGCGCTGTTAAATCCTGAGTACCTGTTTCTCTTTTGGCTGTAACCTTGAAGGGTGGAAAAAATTATAATAACAAAAAGTATTGTCTTTTTCACCCGTTATATGTTTACTTTAAATTTAAACCCGTAAGAATCTGCAGCCTTAATATGATTAACGAACAATTTTTAAATTATGTATGCTCCTGTTAAAATGCCGGAGTCCACTCCATATCGGCATCAAGGGGATAAATCGGTCTTCTGACATTTTTGTAGGGTAATTTTTCAATTACCTGGTAAGCAAAGCCGGGGGTTAAGGCCATGTAAGTTTTAGGAGCAATATCGCGCAGGTCCTGAAAAAGGTAGCCAAGTTTGACGACTACGATTTTATGAGCCAAAGGATTAATATTCACCTCCTTAAAGTCAGCCGGTGAAGTGAATGATCTTATTACATTCAAAAGCACCAACTGAATTCCATTTACCTCCACTACTACCGGATGTCTATGGACCTGGCCCCTGACCGTATCGGGAGCAATAAATCGGACTATACCATTGATTTTCAAAGGTTTGCCGAAAACCCTATCGATTTTTCCTCCGATGGTAAGACTGACATGGCCACCTACTCCTGCCTTTACGCAGGCATGAACTGCTGCCGAATCGACGATCCCGGCAATAACTGCATCTTTAATATTTCGTTCCAGGAAATAGGAAAGAACCGTCGTGTTATCCCCCGCCGCGCCGGCAGTGGTATTATCTCCGGAATCGGTAATAAATACAGTAGAATCCCCGGAGACTAAAGCGGAATCAACCGCTACTTTCAAATCACATGCGGGTACATCGAATATGAGATCCTTACGATGCGTCCAGATAGCTTCAGCAAGGTCCTGGCATTCCTTCCTAGCTTTATCGATGAAAGAGCTGTCACTGGCTACCACCTGTACGCTCATGCCTGCACGGTAGACATCAGTCCATGGCATGCCCACAAAAACAGAGGCATCGAGTAATCCGTCTTCCTTACCGATGGAAGGAAGTTTTTGGTATATGGAGCGGAGTGGTTCCACTGAAGTGATCCCTTTTTCACCAGGGATGAGAACCGGTACATTCATATGGATGATTACGGGGTGCTGGTGATTTTTTATAGCGTTCAGCAACAGGCTTACGGCCCTCAATTTAGTTTCTTCCATATCAATATGCGGGGCTGTCCGGTAAGCCGTCAAAATATTCAGGCCTTTCACGAATTCACCCGAAATATTTCCATGCAAGTCAAAGCTGCCGGCAATTATCACATCGTTGCCGGTAAGGGCCCTGATCCTTTTTATCAGGTCGGCTTGTGCATCGTCATAACCCTGTACATGAAGCGCGCCGTGCATTTCAAGATATATTCCATCAAGATGACCAGCCTTTTTAATTCCTTCCAGAATTTCGTTCCTGAATTTTTCATAGGTTTGTTTTTCAACAACCCCAAAGGGGCCTGCATCGGCATGCAGGGTTGGGATTATTTCCACGCCATTGTTTTTCAGATAATCAGCCCATGCTTCATTTTCAAGGGCATCATTTCCCCGTTTTACGACAAAATAATTTTCTGTGGTGAGCAGTGGATTAAATGTATTGGACTCATGCTGAATCCCGCCGGTGAGAATCCGGATTGGTTTTTGTACCGCGTGATTACAGGATTGAAATAACAGTCCCGGAGCGAAACTCATGAAAAATAATAAAGGATAAAACCTTAATGGCAGTAAGATCTTCTTCATATTAATCGACCAATGTTAAAAAATAATATTGAAACTTCTCCTTAATAAAAAAAGCTAAAGTATCTGATCCCATTGGGTGCTGTCTTTCAGTACCACTTCCCTAAGTAGTCGCAAAGGCGGCATACCATGATCAAGCATCAGGTCATTGAATTTCTGGAGTGAGTAATTGGCCCCTTCCTGTTCTTTGTAATCCTTTCTTAATTTCAGGATCTCCATTTTCCCCAACGTGTAGAACAGGTACCCCGGATCGAATGTTCCCCGTAGCGCTTCTTCATGAGCCGGTTCTTCCCCCTGGTACCAGTTATCCATGAAAAATTTAGTTCCTTCATCAACGGTCATTCCCTGGCAGTGCATTTTTATGGAAACACACAGCCTGCACAGCCGCAGGAGTGCATCTCCGGACTGGGCCAGTTTATACTTTGCTGCCGTTACCGGTCCTTCATCGCCTCGAAATCCTTCATCGATCATCATTTTTTCACAATAATGGGCCCAGCCTTCCACGTAGGGGTAACTCCAGAATATCTTTTCAATCCTGGTTGCTGAAGATGCATTCAGGTGAAGAAACTGCACATAATGCCCGGGATAGGCTTCGTGCACGCTCACATTGTCCATGGTGTAGTAGTCAAACATGCTGAGCCAGTCTTCTTTTTGTTTGGGGGTCCATGCCGGATCGACAGGAGTAACATAGTAGTAGGCTTCCGTGGCTTTTGTCTCAAAAGGTCCCGGCGTATCCATGGAGGCCGTACTCGTTGATCGCATATACTGGGGAGTCTCTTTAACCGTAGCGCGAACTTCGGAAGGAATGGTAACCAATTTTTTATCAATGATAAACTGCCGGATGATCTCAAGATCCTGTCGTGTATGGGGTATCAGGCTGTCCGCGACGGGGTGTTCCTTTTGCATGTCATGATAAACATCGATCGCTTTTTTATCCGGATTAATGATTTTTGCTGTAGCCGTGAAATCGGCCTGTTCCTTTTTCAGGGCATCCATTCCCGTGGAAAGGATCTTTTCCGGCGCAACATCAATATATTCCGCCGCCAGCATTTTCCTGTAACTGGCTTCACCGATCGCATATTTATTATTGGCTTTGGGAAGTTTTTCGTTCTTAAGCCACTCGGCAAACGAAGTCAGCTCATGGATGGCTTTTTTATTGACTTGATTAAACGATTTCATGAGTGAATCGTTTTTTTCCTCCTTCAATGCCATAACGAGATCATGCCCTAAAAAATCCGCAGAACCTCTGGCGATCTGAATCGCTAACTGAATATAGGGGAGGGGTAAGGAATCCTGCAAATTGGTCCTGGCTGACGAAAAAATAGCAGGCGCTTTACTTTCAATATTTATGATGGATCGGATACGATTCTCCAACGGGGCAAAATTGCGGCTGATATATATATTCACATCCAAAGCACCGGCGTAGGTCATCGGGTTCCGGAGATAGGCGCCCATATCTTCAAAATTGAATATTTCTTTATGAATTCCTGACAATAATATTCGGAGATCATAATAAGCCGCAGGACTCAATGATCCTGAATTCAGAGACGATAATTTATTTTCATAATCTTTAAGCCTGGCCAGTTCATCATCGATGGATGTTTTGCTGAAATCGGTTATATTACCGTCGTAATCATGGTATCCCAGGTAAACGGCAAGTTGAGGGCGCCAGGAAAGATAACCGTCAATGAATTTATCTGATAATTGCTGAAAGGTGGTATCTGCGGAATACATCGGGGCTTGGCTTTCTTTATGATTACAGGCCCCCAGGAATATTATCCCGGTAGCAAATAGCAGGATCAGCTTTCTCATATTTTATTAATAGTTTAATATTTACGGATGGCATAGATAACAAAAATTAATTTCAGAAAAAAGTCAATCAATAATCAGATTTAAATCCTTGATTCACAGAACCAAAGCCATAATTAATTTTGTCACGGTATGACTTTCATTTATTGCGGGTTGATCAGCCTGGCAACAAATCCTCCTCTTGGCTTTATGGTCAAGGCGAGGGAAGTTTCCTTATCGAACGGTTTTTTGTAATACATGAACGAATCATTCCTGGGGCCGTCGGTAATTACTTCCAGTAAAAAAGTTCCTTCGTTGATAAATGGCATCCGGAGAGTCACTCGTGTTGAATCGTTAGTTCCGTTAATACCTCCTAAATACCATGTTCCGTTTTTTTCTCTTGCCAATACAATATCTTTCCCCGGGTAGCCTTCAAGAAACCGTGTCTCGTCCCACGTATTGGGCA
>CAYNCU010000248.1:0-5697 GCA_964395765.1 uncultured Roseivirgaceae bacterium
TAAGTTTAAGAAACTTAAAAAATGCTTTTTGGACATTTCAAATGAAGAAAAAGCAATGGTTATTAATGACCTTGCCTCAAGGTATTTTCATTTCAGTCCTTACGGGAGCCCTGATATTTTTCTTTACCAATTGAGCACGGTCTTTTTCTCAACAACATATGAAGCCAAGATCTATTCCATCTCTGTAAAACCTGCAATTAATTCTTTATAATTAATTATTGATTAAAAATTGTTTCCCCTTCTATAATGTTTTTAAATTTATTGGCAGCATCTTTCGTTTCGAAAAAATGGTAAAGCAATTTATCCAATATACCTTCAGGATATGAAAAACCTTCAAAATATCAATGACCCCGGTTTGAACGATAAAGATGGGAAGATAAGCAGACGAAAATTATTGAAATCCCTGGGAGGGATTACCGCTGCCGCATTTGCTTCCACTTTAATTCCGTATCATGTACGACGGGCATTGGCGAATCCTCTGAAAAAGAACGGATCTTTTCAGGACATTAAACATGTGGTGCTGTTGATGCAGGAAAACCGCTCCTTTGATCATTACTTCGGAACTCTTTCAGGTGTTCGAGGATTTGACGACCCGGCCGCTATGAAGTTAAATAACGGAAAATCGGTATTCTACCAGCCGGACGCTAAAAACCCTGATGGATATTTGCTTCCTTTTCATCTGGATACGCATAAAACCAATGCTCAGAAAATTCCATCTACCAGTCATGCCTGGTCAGTACAACATGCTTCATGGAACCACGGGAAAATGGATGCATGGATACCGGCGCACAGGATATCCGATGGCGACAATGGCCCGTATGTGATGGGGTACTATACCCGCGAGGATATTCCTTTTCAATTTGCCCTGGCGGAAGCATTTACGATCTGCGATTCATATCATAGTTCGGTATTGGGACCTACCTGGCCGAACCGGATGTTTTGGATGACGGGCACCAATGACCCTGCCGGAAAATATGGCGGCCCTATTATCACTAATGTTGTTCCGCCCGAAGGATATCGATGGACCACTTATGCGGAACGTTTGGAAAAAGCGGGTATAAGCTGGAAGGTCTATCAGCAGGATGATAACTACGGCTGCAACATGCTGGAAAATTTTAAGATATTCCGGGACGCTGATAAAATTTCGTCATTGTATTATAAGGGACTTGAGCGCGGTGGAGAAGGTCAATTTGAATTCGATGCCCGCCATGACAAACTTCCGGCCGTATCCTGGATAATCCCTACAAGCTACCAGTCCGAGCATCCCGATTATATGCCGGCAGATGGCGCTGCCTTTGTAGCGTCCAAGATTAATGCCATTGCGGCTAATCCGGAGGTCTGGGCAAAAACCGTTTTTTTTCTGGTTTATGATGAAAATGACGGCATCTTCGACCATGTCGCTCCTCCGGTACCTATGCCGGGAACGAAAAATGAATTTGTGAATGGCTTGCCTGTGGGCGCCGGATTCCGCGTTCCCTGTATAATCGTCTCACCGTGGACAGCAGGGGGTTGGGTCTGCAGTGAACAGTTCGATCATACTTCCCATCTTCGATTTCTTGAGAAGTTTACGGGTGTAAAAGAACCGAATATCAGCCAATGGAGAAGGGATACTTTTGGTGATATGACCTCTGCATTCCGCTTTGATGACAATCTTTCAACAAAGCCGGATCTGCCGGATACAAAGGTTCAGCTTAAGCAGGCAAAATACGAAGCCAGACATTTACCTCCCCCGAAATTCCCCGATTCAGATCAGCCTTTGCCGGTACAGGAAAAAGGAAACCGTAAGCATGTTCCGGGAAACGATAAATAGGGGGAAAGGGTAACCTATTCAGTGAAAAGGATTGAATTTCAATCCATAAAATTTATTTAAACCTAATCCAATGAAAATCCATCGTGCTACTGTCAACAAGAGATCTTTGATCAGGTGGAAGGTATATTTTGACCGCTCCAGAATGTATATCGGCTATATTCAATTTTTCCTGATCGGTGTGGTATTTCTTCAATCCTTCAAGGACAGACCCTGGGGAGAATTTATTTTCCGGTATGCTGTTATAGCTGTCCCAATCGCTATATTCCTATTTGTACTGCTTTCCCTTATTTTGGGCTTTCTCGATTCTAAACTGGGGTTCAGAGAGGAAGAAATGAGAAATATGTCCAAATCAAACCCGGTAATGATGGAAATTGCCGAATCGATTCGGGAAATAAAAGAAAAGTTGAATTCAATCGATAAGATGAATAAAGCTTGACTTTTATAGGGGAATGTTCTAAGATTACTACGTGATCGATCGATCACCAATCATAGCTGGTTGAACAAGCCCCGGATCTCGGTCCGGGGTCTCTTTTTATGTACACGCCACGGTACCTGCAAACCAGTGAACCAGTGAACCAGTAAACCAGTAAACCAGTAAACCAGTAAACCAGTGAATCAGTGACCAGTGAACTAGTGAATCAGTGACCAGTAAAAAGCGAACAGTTTGGATTCCGTTCTAATTGAGAGTCTAAATTTATCTGACCTGCAACCTGTAACTTTTTATGCCGGGTGATCAGAATTAATAATTCAAATCTCTCTTATTCCAGACACTGACAGGCAAACCGGCAACCCGAAACCGCAACAACCTTAAAAAGATCCAGCCTCTTAATAAATTATTCAAAAATATTTTGGAAATAAAAAAAAGACCGTTACTTTTATACTGTATTAGTAAAGTAGTACACTAAAACAGTAACAACATGCTTGAAATCAAAGACTTAAGCTTTTCTTATGGTAAGCAACCCCCATTATTTGACAAGTTATCCATTAATGTAAAGCCGGGAAGCATCACCGGTTTACTGGGTAAGAACGGGGCCGGTAAGACCAGCCTGCTAAAGCTCATCACCGGTTTATTGAGTCCCGGGGCCGGACAAGTCCATGTAATGGATCATACGCCATTCAGGAGAGAACCATCTTTCCTGGAAAACATCTTTTTCGTGCCGGAGGAATTTTATTTTCCACCGGTAAGTATAAAGAATTATATCAAAGCCGACCGGGTCTTTTATCCCCGTTTCGACATCGGTATGATGGATCGTTTATTGAGTGAGTTCGAATTGTCGGCAGACAAAAACATTCATAAGCTATCATACGGGCAGAAGAAAAAATTCCTGATTTCGTTTTGTCTGTCTACCCGGTGCCGGTTGCTGGCGCTGGATGAGCCGAAGAACGGGCTTGATATTCCATCTAAATCGATCTTCAGGAAAATGATGGCCAGCTCTTTGGATGAGGACCAATTGGTGATCATTTCAACTCACCAGGTGAAAGATGTGGAAAACCTGATTGACCGGATTATCATCCTCGATGACGGCAAGGTGATCATGAAAAAGGAAATGGCTGAGATTTCCGAAGAGGTTGAGTTTGCGAACAGTGCGGTGGCCACCGGCGAAAATATTTTGTACAGCGAAATGGTACCGGGCGGTTATAAGGTCATCACCCCGCGTAAAGAGGACGGATCCTCCATCGATATAGAATTATTGTTTAACGCCATCACCAAGGGCAAGAAAATCTTCAGTAATCATGAAAACCAGTAATTTATTTAACCCGGACCGGTTTATCCGGCTATTCCGGCAGAACCTGATCCATAATGCCAGGATCAATTTAATTACAATTGTTGCAATTTGCGGAGGTTTATTTGCCCTGATGATGATGAATCAGGTGGCGGCTCATTTTCAATCTCCAAATTACAATGACTTTATTGGATTATTCCTGTTCATGTTTATTGTATTGGGTATAATTTATTCCGGAAATGCTTTTCCCGGCTTACGTTCCCGTGAAAAAAGCTTTACCTATTTGCTTAACCCGGCTTCAACCTTTGAAAAATACCTCTTCGAGATTGTCAACCGAATTTTGTTTTTTATTATCCTGTTTCCGATAATTTATTGGGTTGTATTTTTCATTGAAGGGAATCTTATGCATGTTATCAACCCGGGATTCGAATTTCGATCCTACTGGTTTTTCAACCATAATATATCTCCGCCTGCAGATTTTGATATCTGGGCAAAGTTGCTGGCTGTAAATTTAGGATTAATGATCTTTTTCATTCCATTTACCGGGGCAAGCGCCTTCATGAAAGCGCCCTTTATCAAGACCATGTTTTCAATTGCGCTGGTTGTATTCTTCCAGGTGATCATTATTTACCTGTTGGTGAAAATTATAGGCCCTCATACATTTAATAAGGTCCATCACCCGGTATTCCTGTGGATAGATAGCAAGGAAGGACTGGTTCAGTTTGGGGCAGTCTATACGCTGCTGATTAATTTATCCCTGCTTTCCGTATCTTATTTTAAACTGAAGGAGAAGGAGGCATAAAATGGAATTCAACACAGATAAAAGTATTTTCCTGCAGATCGCGGACAATATAACCGAAAAGGTCGCAAGCGGAACTTTCCCTTCCGGCGAAAAGATCCCTTCCGTAAGAGAGATGGCTTCTGAAGTGGGGGTTAACCCCAACACTATTATGCGTACGTACAATGAACTTCAAAACATGCAGATCATTGAGAACAGGAGAGGGATCGGTTTCTTTGTGAAACCTGAAGCCAGAGACCTTGTCCTTGGGAAAAAGAAGGAAGATTTTTTCCGTAAAATCCTTCCTGAAGTCATCCAACAGGCACAGGTACTGGGGATAACCTCAGAAGAGTTAAAGAAACATATTGAACAATTGAGTAACCGCAACAATCATGAAAACAAGTAATATAATACTTGCTGCTGTTGCAGGCAGCATCACCATTTTGCTGGTGACCGGCATTTTACAAAACCGATTTTTCGGACCCGTATATGCTGAAGGACAACAGGATTATAATCTTGAATCCAGTGCTATTGACCTTCCTGCATTCAAATACCTGGTGATCCGGAATGAAGCGAATGTCGAAATATTATCACCGGGTAAAAACCAGTTGATCCTGAGATATGATAAAGGGGAAGCCATTCCCGTTAATGCCTATCACGTTAGCGGAGATACGCTTTATGTGGGCAACCCTGACGATAGTGTGAGAAATAATGCTTATACCCAATTATCGATCCCTCCCATGGATTATGCCAGGATACAGGGTATCAATTCTCATTTCAGGTTTACGGATTTTTATTCACAACGAATGGCTTTAGCGCTTGATAATGCAGAGGCGGACTTATCCGACGCCCACGGGCAGGATCTTAAGACCTTAGATATGCACGGTCTTAACGGATCACAAATAAATTCAGGCGAATTTCATGTTGATTCACTCAGTTTGTGGCTGGATGATACCAAAGCCAATATGGGGGGCGTAAAAACCGGTAACCTCAGCGGGTCGATAAAAAATCATTCTGAACTGAATATCAAAGACGTCAGCCATTTTGATTTTACAAGAGACGAATCCAGCAAGCTGTCGCATTGGAATTAATAGAAACAGAAAGCAGATAAACAACAATTCAGAAAGGGTCTTCGTAAGAAGGCCTTTTTTTATAATCCAGGGAATTTTTTCACCCCGCCTTGAAAGGCGGGTAGAGAAAGCAACCAAATTGATGCCTATTTTTGGTTTAGTCATCTCGATGAAAAGAAGGTGGGCTGAAAAAGATTTTTTTACATCCCGCCTTGAAAGGCGGGGCATGAGGAAACCGGGAACAAATAAATAACAAGGTAATTATACAATAACTGATTTTAAGTGAGGGGCTCAAAACTGCCCGGTTTAATTATA
>CAYNCU010000249.1:0-5643 GCA_964395765.1 uncultured Roseivirgaceae bacterium
AAATCCGACCCCTCCAGGGTCAGGAGTTTGCGTCCTTTAACGGGTTAGTAAAATCTGACCCCTCCAGGGTCAGGAGTTTGCGTCCTTTAACGCGCTAGTAAAATCTGACCCCTCCAGGGTCAGGAGTTTTGCATTTTATAATGAGCTAGTAAAATCTGACCCCTCCAGGGTCAGGAGTTCGCGTCCTTTAACGCGCTAGTAAAATCTGACCCCTCCAGGGTCAGGAGCTTGCATCCTTTAACCGGTTAATAAAATCCGAGCCCTCCAGGGACAGGGTAAGGTGTTTAATAACGGAATAATAAAATCGGCCCCTTCGGGAATCGGGATAATCGAATTATAAAGTGTATGACAGCAGGGGAATATGAAAATGTAGGTGTAAAAGGATCAATGAAAACCCCCGACCCCGGAAAGATCGAATAATTCTAACTCATTAGAAAATGAAACCTCCCGACCCTGGAGGGGTCGGAAATTTATAACTCGTTAAATAACGGAGCCAAACGACCTTGGAGAGGTCGGAGTATACTTCCTGCGACTTAAAAACCGACATTCATATTAACGAAGGGGTTAAACATTAATAACCGCGGGTGAAACCCGTGGAAAACCAAAAATCAAATACAACCCTTATACGGGTTGAATAAATGTGTTATTCCAACCCCGCTTCACGCCACAGCCCACTATAAAATTCAAAACCGGAATACGTTCAACATCATTACCAAACAAATTCAGATCACCAACCTGTATTTCTTCCCCGGCAGCGACTTGATATAACCTTTCAATTCAAGATTCAATAATAAGCCGGCCAGCTTATTTACCGGAACACTCGACTTCCAGCTCAGCTCATCGATCAGCAATTCATTTTTATTCAACCTGAAAACCTCGATCACCGATCTCTCGATTCCTGAAAAAGAGGCATCCGGCACCACCAATTTTTTATTCTGTTTTACCGGGTCCCAGTTCATGATATATTCTATGTCATGAACAGAAGTATAAATATGTGCCTTATGATTTCGGATCAGCCGGTTACACCCTTCCGAGTTCGAGCGGTGAATATTTCCGGGCACGGCAAAAATTTCCCGGTTATACGTATTCGCATATTCAGCCGTGATCATGGCACCTCCTTTATTTGCGGTTTCTACCACGATGGTAAGATCAGCAAGCCCGGCGATGATCCTGTTCCGTTCCGGAAAATGATGTGCCTCCGGCATGGTATCCGGGGCAAATTCACCGATAATGCCTCCGTTTTTCATCATTTTACGCGCCGTGTCCCAATGCACCGAAGGATATAAATGATTGATACCTCCGGCAATAACCCCCACTGTGGGAAGGTTCTTTGAGACCGCTGTTTTGTGCGCATGAATATCAATTCCATAGGCCAACCCGCTTATGATTAACGGACCATGAGGGGCCAGGCCTTCGATAATTTCCTCTACCGCGCTTTTCCCGTATTCAGAAGCTCTCCGGGTTCCTACAATGGAGACTACCTTGTCCTTTTCAAGATTGACATTGCCGCTTAAAAACAAAAAAGCAGGAGAATCAAGCGCTTGCCTTAAACGGAACGGATATTCATTATCGGTAAAATGGACAAGTTTTATATTCGCTTTACGGCAGGATTCCAGGAAACTGACCGCCTTATCCAGCATACGTCCCGTAAGTATTTCCCTTGCTGTTTTTTCTCCTATTCCCGGTACCTGGATCAGCTTTTTCAGGTTGGCTTTGAAAACGCCTTCCGCAGAGCCGCAATAGGCAATTAATTGCTTGGATAGAATGTCGCCGATACCCGGAGCCAGCCAGATGGCTGCCTGGTAAATTTTTTGCTGGTCAAACATGTCTTTTTTCCTATGGAAGCTGGTTTTTTAGCTCCACCAGGAAACTCCGGACCTGCTTTAACGACTCGATCATGGTCATTTTATCCTTATAAGCCGCCGTATTGTTCCTTAACAGGTCTTTAGCCCCCTGGAGGGTATATCCTTTTTCTTTTACAAGATGAAAAATAAGCTTAACATTTTCAATATCTTCCCTGGTAAACTGCCGGTTTCCTTTGCGGTTCTTCTTGGGTTTTATAATATCAAATTCACTTTCCCAGAACCTTATTAAAGAAGGGGCTACATCCATCATCTCGGCAACTTCGCCGATTGAAAAGTAAATTTTCTCAATTTCTTTTTCCTTATAAGGCACGTTATTAACCCCTCAATTAAAATAAAAGTTTTTATGTAAAGCTATTGCCAAAGGTCCGTGGTTAGTGATTTCAAAAATAGAAAAAATTTAATCTTTTGCCACAAGTTGTTGAAAAAGTTTTTCAGAAAAAAAAAGGGCCTTTACATTTAAGCGGTAAAGACCCTGTTTTCAATGATATTATATATACTTAAGATAGTGATTGGTTCTCGATGGAAGCAAGTTCAAGTATTTTCTGGTACTCTTCATCGTTAAGATCCTGGAAAAAGTAATGCACGGGATCCACAGTTTTACCGTCTTTGATCACCTCGTAGTGAACATGGGGACCTGTTGAATGGCCCGTACTTCCGACAAAGCCAATGCAATCACCTCTCTTTACCTTCTGTCCGACATGAACATTAAATTGTTCCATATGCGCATACAAGGTTTGATATCCGAATCCGTGGTTAATCATGACCATTTTCCCATACCCTCCGAATTCATTCTGAACCACTTCTATGACACCGTCTCCGGTCGCGTAGATGGGAGTACCCCTGGGGGCGCTGAAATCAATGCCCGGGTGGAATTTTTTCACTTTATATATGGGATCGATACGCATGCCGTAGCCGGAGGCCAGCCGTGTCAGTTCTTTATTGCTTATCGGCTGTATGGCAGGAATGGAAGCCAGCATTTTTGACTTGTTCCTTGCCATTTGGAGGATTTCATCATAGGACTTGGTCTGGATATACATTTCCCTCTTTAATAGGTCGGCCTTGCTCATGGTCGATACGATCAGGTCCTGGTCAATCAGGTTTTTATCGATGATATCCTTGTATTTTTCGGATCCCCCGGTACCGGCCCGTCGTACAGAGGGGGGGATAGGATCCGCTTCAAAAATGACGCGGTAAACATTATCGTCCCTTTTCTGTAAGGAGGCCATCATATCCTGCATACCACCGATTTCCTTTTCCAGGAGGGTATAGTAATATTTTAATTCCTTGTTCTCCTTATTCAATAGCGCCTCCTTGGGAGATTCGAAAATCGTACTGAAAAGAATTACAATTCCTACCGCCAGTAAAAAGGCAAGTGAAAGAAAACCGAAAAGGTTGAGTAGAACATCCCCGGTTGTTACCTTGATCCTTTCGTACTTACAGGAATCGGTATCGTAATAGTATTTTATACGAGCCATCCGCTAATTGATGAATTTCTAATATAATTTTGAGGCTAATGAATGTTTCCCTGTTTCCAAATTAATCATGAAATATGGGCGTAAAAATAATTTAATTGGCGGCAAGTTATTAAAATTGGTATTAAAATAAAATAATTTTCTGTTAAAATATGAATTTTCAATGAATTCCAATCAGATAAGAAAGAAATTTTTGGATTTTTTCATGTCTAAGGGGCATCAAATTGTTATGTCGGCACCCCTCGTTGTGAAGGATGACCCCACCCTGATGTTCACCAATGCAGGGATGAACCAGTTTAAGGATATTTTTCTGGGCAATAAAAAAGCGGAAAACACAAGGGTAGCGGATACCCAGAAATGTTTAAGGGTTTCCGGCAAACACAATGATTTGGAAGAAGTCGGAATCGATACCTACCATCATACAATGTTTGAAATGCTGGGTAACTGGTCGTTCGGTGATTATTTCAAAAAGGAGGCGATCGAATGGGCGTGGGAACTTTTGACTGTGGAATATAAGCTTCCACCGGACCGCTTGTATGCCACGGTATTCGGGGGCGATAAAGGGGAAGGGCTTGACAGGGATTCGGAAGCCAGTGAAATATGGCAAAAGATCATCGGTAAGGAAAAGGTGCTTTTCGGATCGAAGAAAGATAATTTCTGGGAAATGGGAGACACCGGTCCCTGCGGGCCGTGCTCTGAAATACATATAGATCTTCGGCCGGCCGGGGAAATTAAAAAACAGCCCGGTCAGGAGCTTATCAATACCGGTCATCCCCTGGTAATCGAAGTATGGAACCTGGTATTTATTCAGTTCAACCGGAATAGTGCCGGGGAGCTACACCCTCTGCCGGACAAGCATGTCGATACGGGAATGGGTTTTGAAAGACTGGCCATGGCTATCCAGGGAAAACATTCCAATTATGACACCGATGTATTCCAACCCCTGATCCAAGCCATTGAAAAGGAATCGGGGATAAAATACGGCCGGGAGGAAAAAACCGATATCGCCATGAGGGTGATCGCCGATCATATTCGCGCTATTACTTTTGCCATAGCCGACGGTCAATTGCCTTCCAATGTCAAGGCAGGTTATGTGATCCGGAGAATTTTAAGGCGTGCGGTCAGGTACGGTTTTACTTATCTTAATTTCAACAAGCCGGTGATCTATTCGCTGGTGGACATCATGGCGGAACAGTTTTCGGAAATTTTCCCTGAGATCACCGCGCAAAAAGAATTTATCGAAAAAGTAATTGCGGAAGAAGAAACTTCTTTCCTTCATACCCTTGAAAACGGGTTGAAACGATTTGAACAGATCAAATCGCAACTTGATAATAAATCCCGGGTCCTGGACGGGCGGCTGGTTTTTGAATTATATGATACCTTCGGCTTCCCGGTGGATCTGACCGCCCTGATCGCAAGGGAAAACGGACTTACCCTGGATGAAAAGGGATTTAATGACGCCATGAAGGAGCAAAAAGGCCGTTCCAAAAAGGCGTCCTTGCAGGAAACCGGTGATTGGGTGATCCTGGAGGATTCCCAGCATGTCGAGTTCCTCGGTTACCATCAACTGACTGCCGAATCAAGGATATTGAAATACCGGGAAATTAAAACTAAAAATAAAAAACAATATCAGCTCGTATTCGACAAGACCCCTTTTTATGCGGAAAGCGGAGGACAGGTAGGAGATACGGGTTATATTACCAATAACGGGGAAAAAATATATATTCTCGATACAAAAAAAGAAAATGATCTCATTATCCATTTTACGGATCAATTGCCGGCAAATCCCCGGGCGGTTTTTACTTCCGTAGTAAACGCCGGAAAAAGAAAGCTTACGGAAAATAATCATTCGGCCACACACCTTTTGCATGCGGCATTGAGAAAAGTGCTGGGGGCCCATGTTCAGCAAAAAGGATCCCTTGTCAATGAAAAGTTGCTTCGTTTTGACTTCTCTCATTTTGCCAAAATGACCCGGGAAGAAATATCGGAAGTGGAAAGAATTGTGAATGAAAAGATCAGGGAAGATATTTCCCTGGATGAGAAAAAAAATGTCCCCATCGATAAGGCAAAAAACCTTGGCGCCATGGCTTTATTCGGTGAGAAATACGGCGATTTTGTCAGGGTGATCACGTTCGGCAACGATTATTCCATTGAACTGTGCGGCGGAACTCATGTTCCTTCCACCGGCAGGATCGGATTCTTTAAAATAACTTCCGAAAGCTCTATCGCTGCCGGGGTAAGAAGAATTGAAGCCGTTACCGCTGTGGAGGCAGAAAATTACGTCAATGAAAAGCTTGATATACTTG
>CAYNCU010000250.1:0-5594 GCA_964395765.1 uncultured Roseivirgaceae bacterium
GTCAATGCTTTTTAATGAATAGTCAAGTGGATATTCTTCATTCGTTAACTGAACCTGCACCTGGCCGAATGCACATCCCGGCAAAGGTGTCGGCTTAATGGTGATATTGGAATCCTGGTCGGAGATTACCGCGCTGTAGGAATGAGCGCAACCGTCCAGCTGGTCCTGGATAATTAGTGTATAGACTCCGGCCGGTAAACCGGAAAGCGTGGTCTGTGCCCCATTGGGGTCATATAAAAAAGCCAAGCTGTTAACAGGTAGGCTACTAACCGCCACGGAACCATCACTGTTACCGCAGGTACTTGGGGTAACCGTGTAGGCTGCTTCCGGAACATCGGCGATAGTTATTTTTACTGAATCATTCCTGAAACAACCTGTCAGTTTATCATTTACGTTTACCAGGAATTTGTAATCCCCAAGTGTACTGGTGCTTACGGCATGGCTGGTTAAGGTATCAGCAGGATCGAATGCACCGTTGACCGTCCATTTAAAGTTATAACTAACCGGAGTGAGTCCTGTTTGCAAAGCCTGGGCACTGGAATTTTTACACAGGGTAAGGTCCGGGCCCAGATCGAAGTTCGGCCGTCCATCTGCCACGAAAGTTGAACTGTCGGATGTACAGGCGTTAAGACTGGGGTTTACGTAACTAATCGTTACTTTGTAAACTCCGGGTTGGGTTACGTTGATGGTCCTTCCTGTTGAACCGTCACTCCATAAATAAGTATACCCCGTTGTGCCGGCGGGCAAAGCTTCCAGGATTTCATTCCCGGTACAGATAGATAAGGCATCGGGGATCGTGGGCTTTGGAGGTGGATTCTTTATAGTAATATTCTTAACGATAGTGGTATCGAATCCGCATCGGTTATAATCCCTGAAACTTACGGTGTAATCTCCGGCCGTGTTAAAAGTAAGTGTATCCTGAAGACTGGTACTGCTGAAAATCCTCGTACTGTCACCTTTTTTTGTAATAATCCATTGATACATATCAATATCGGAAGAAGCCGTACCGCTGAGTGCGGTAGGTTGTCCTACACAAAGTCCGTTAACTGAGGCAGTGGTTCCTCCCACGGCGCTTGATAAATTCTGGATGAAATTCGGCAAACCCAGACGGCTTCCCCGGCCCGCCAGATCTATTCCGTTTAACTGGAAGATGGAGGGCTGCGCCGGATCAGGGTTGGCATTGATGATGGCCAGTGAAGGGGCATTATCCACGGCAACATAGATAATGCCATCCGGCCCGAGTGATAAAGCACCGAATTTTTTATTTTCTTCGTGAAGCATGTTCCGGGTCTGATTGATAAAATCAATATTGGCACTGTCAAGCCTGAACTCATAGATCCTGGAGGTATTGCCTGACAGGGAAACAAACAATTTATTGGACATTGGGGAAAATTCAACGCCGTAAACCTGGAAGGCAGGATAGGTTTCGGTAAAAGTGATCTCCTGAAAATTGGACAATGTTGCCGTCGAATCTGCATAATCGAAAAGATCAACATAGTTTTGCCCCCCGTCAACCACTGCCACCGCCAACTTTTTTCCGTCGGGTGAAAATTTCATATATCCTTCCGAACTCACACTGGATCCGAATTCATGAACCCGGCCGATGGACTGGAGCCTGGGAGCTCCGATTCCCGATTGTGTGATCGGGTAAAAACGGAATGTATTATTGCCATATTCATGAGCCACAAGTGTTGCATTTTGCCCGTAACCCCCAATGGCGGCAACTCTTTCCGTGTTCTTGGTATATATAGGGAAACCGGATTCAACTACTAATCCCGGATCTGTCCCTCCCTGGGGTGACTCTTTGATATCGAGAACCGAATAATCCAGTAAATAAGTATTGTCGCCGTATACTTCTTTTGTAGTAAATAAATAATACCTGGTTTCGTCTCCGGGGAAAGGTACTGCCAGGACAGATTGGGTAGCTGTATTATCGCCACCGATATTCTGGCCCAGCACTTGCCCTGTCCTTCCATAAACTATATTTCCGTCAGTATAAAAAAGGATCTTTCCATTTCGGTCTGAAATGGCTGCGCAGCCTTCGGGGGCATTCATGACCCCGTCTGTCAAAGCTACAGGCGGGGACTGGTTGAAATCAATACCTGCCTTGTCTCCGAAATACCACTGATTGGCGATCTGCAACTGATAATTGTATTCATTCACATTGATTGCATCGTAGGCCTGACAATTTCCGCTGTAATTTGCCACGGCCCAGTAATATCCTGCCGTATCTACAGTATAAGTAGGACTGGTTACGCCTTCCACGGACCATTTATAGGAGGTAGCCGGTGGTTGAGAAGCATCGATCAATAATGTTTCATCTTTACAGATAGTCGTATCGGTCGGCAACGTTGATCCTTTACTGTTTTTAAAGACCAGGGTATCGCACTGTGCAATGAGAACCGATTGGGTGATCACCGTATCGATGCCGCCAATATTTGCGTCAAGGGTTACTACATAGGAACCCGCCTGATTGTACTTATGGATCGGGCTAACGCCGGTGGAAGCAGATCCATCCCCGAAATTCCATTGATAGCCTGTAGCAGGGGGGTTAATATTGGCAAGAAAAACTGAGGAAGTCCCGTAATAGGTTCCGTAAACGTCGATCAAAGCATTATTTATATTCGGAGGCTGGTAAGGCAATGTTTCTGCAAACTGCCTCCCGTTGAAATCGGAACCTGAAAAATAAGCAGGGGTATAGGTTACCGTACTTGCATCTCCGTTACAATTTGAAAACTTTCCAACCAGTAAGGGACCTCCGTTGGTTGCCTGGTAAAGGTTATATATATTATTGTCAGGTCCGATCTTTAATCCGTAACTCCGGTAAACGGGATTGGGAAGCAGGGGCGCCAGCGAAACATTTGCTTTGGTGAAATCATATTGATAGACCATCCCGGTCAAACCGTCACTCCCATGGCGTGATATATAAAGTTTGGATCCGTCGGGCGACCATTCCGTATCATAAATTTCGTAATTGTCATTCGGGTCAGAGCTCACGTCCGTATTGGAAGAATTATATAGGGTGGTATCGTAACTCAGCGTCCCGGTGGAATTTGCAAAATCGAGAATCTGGATATTCTTGCTTGTGTCCTGGGGGGCAACAGCAATTTTTTTAACATTCGGGCTGTAACACAGGTTGGCGACATTCATGGATGGAAATCCACTCGCAGAAAGATCATAGGTGGCGGTATTACCATCATCGATTCCGGCATTGGTAATCGGTGTAACATTAAAAATAGCGGTACCCCGCTGATGGGTGATGATCCAGTATTGTGAACCTGAAGGGTTGGCGATGACAAGCATTCCTTCCGAAACATTGGTAATGGATGTTGAAAAAGGTGATTGCATCACGCCATATTTCGGCTCATTCGATGTTGGAGCATTACACTGCAACTTCATGTCAACCCTTGCTGCATTAATGGTACCTCCGCTGGTAGGAGAAGCGGAGTTGGCAATGACAAAATAAACGAGTGATTGTCCGGGGATCGGTGCAACTAATACCGGTTGATCTGAAGTAGTATTTCCGTTTAATCCTGCGGAATATCCTTTTATGGTTTTGTGACTCCGGTCGTAGACTATATTGCCGTCGCTGTAAAACATTAAGTCACCGGAATAGAGATCGGTGGCTACCGCACTACCGCCGACTCCGAAAGAAGAATTCTGTAAGCTATCGAGTTGGGAAGAAAAATCGGACTTTTTAAAGGAAATATTATATTTTGATTGACCGAAAAACCAATATAATTCCGAATAGTCCTGTGCATGGCCGAACGGGATATTAAAGCAAGTAAAGATCAATAGGCTTGTAACCAGGGTTTTCCCAAAGCAACACTTAAACATATGCATACACCTATATTCGGTAATTTTCTTCTTGTAAATGTTATAATTTATACGTAAAAATTGCAAATTATTGTATCTTTTTCTAACTAAATGATACAGTTTTATAACATTAGTCGTTTTTCTTATGATTTTCAATTTTCCAGGTAATGGTGTAATATTTGGTGAATTATTTTCTAATTTCACAATTCTCAGGAAGGATAACCATCCGGGTAAAATGCGTGTCAGGTGTATTTATGCGATTAGTTTAATCGTTTTATTCTTTTTTTCTGAATTACGGGCTCAGGATCCGCAATTTTCACAGTTTTATGCTGCCCCTTTGTATTTAAACCCGGCTTTGACCGGTTCAACCCAATTGACCAGGGTTGGAATCAACTATAGGAATCAATGGCCTTCTATTCCGGCTTCCTTTGTTGATTATTCCTTTTATGCCGATCATTATTTTATTGATGCTAACAGCGGTGTCGGTCTTCTCGTCAATGTCGACCAGGAAGGTTTGGCGGGGCTCCGGTCCCAGGATATCAATTTATTTTATGCTTACCAGCTGCGCCTGACCAATACCTGGACTTTCCGGGCGGGGTTTGAAGGGTCCTATTTCATGCGGGATGTTGATTTTACAAAACTTACTTTCGGAGATCAGTTCGATGCAACGGGAAAAATCAAACCCGTTACCGATGAAGTGTTTAATTCGAACTGGAAAGTAAATTTTCCTGATATTTCCATGGGAGGAATTTTTTACAACCGTAACCTCTGGGTGGGATTTGCCACCGATCATATTACCCAGCCCAATATTGCGTTTCTTAATCAGGATAACAGCCGGCTACCCAGGCGATACTCCATTCATGCAGGTTACCGGTTAAATCTGCAACAAGCAGAGATACGGCATATTTATGGAGGCAAAAATCAGCGGTCACTGACCATGTATCCCGCTATTAACTATATGCGACAGGGTAAATTCGAACAATTGGATGCCGGGTTATATTTCAATACCGATCCTATCCTCGTCGGCTTGTGGTATAGAGGTATTCCGTTTAAAAGATTTGAAGATCTCAATAAAAACGAATCATTAATATTTCTGATCGGGTTAAATTCCAATGGTTTGAACATCGGTTATAGTTTCGATTATACCTTGTCAGCGATAGGAATAGCCAGCGGTGGCGCCCATGAAATATCTATATCCTATCAGTTTTTTGCAGGAAATCCGCGAAAGCCCCCGCGTAGTGAACGTATTCTGCCCTGCCCGAAATTATAACGATATCAAGGTTTTATCATGCTAACTTAAAAGCATCACAATACAATATAAATTCTTGGTAATGTTTTCAGGTTCCACTTTAAATGGAAACATATCAGTTTAATGATGTATTAATCAGAGGCTTGTGATACTTATAATTTTTTTAATCCAGTTATTAAAGGGTTTATCATTAAAAAGAATTCAACAATTAAAGTTAGGATGAAACCGAAATAAATTCATTTATCAATGTTGGGCTTCAGAGAATGATAGAAAATCTTTGATTACAGGGCGCTTGAAACAGGGTAATTATTTTATAGAATAACTTGTCAATGAAATTAAACTCACCTAACTTTGCCTTCCCGTTTAAAAAAACCAACAGGAAAGGAACGGTTAAAATCATAAAAAGGGTATAAACGAACCCTCAATTTTCCTTCTTTTTTTAGCCTCAAAGGGTTAGGCATCCTTGAAGGGATAAAAAAGGGGAAGGGAAAAAAGTTCTTTGAACGGATGAAGGTAGCGGACCTGAGAA
>CAYNCU010000251.1:0-5591 GCA_964395765.1 uncultured Roseivirgaceae bacterium
GTAAACGTATGTGTAAGGCAGCTCACGTACCTTTAAATTTTTGTATTAAATAAATCTGCACATGCCTAAAAAATATCGTTGGGGAATAATCGGATGCGGAAATATAGCGCAAAAATTTGCAACGGCATTAAATACCCTGGATAACGCTGTGCTGTTTGGTGTTGCCTCACGTGATGGCCAGCGGGCAAAAGAATTTGCAAAAAACAACGGAGCGAAATTATCCTTTGATAATTATGAAACCTTAGCCTCGCACCCCGATATTAATATCATCTATGTGGCCACTACGCACAATTATCATTATGAACATACCATGCTGGCCCTGGAATATAAAAAACACGTTTTATGCGAGAAGCCGTTTGCCATCAATACTTATCAGGCCAGGAGAATGATCCAAACGGCCAGGAGCAACCAGGTATTCCTGATGGAGGCCATGTGGATGAGATTTATTCCTGCGACAAGGAAATTGATTGAAATCCTGAATAATAAAACGATCGGTGATATTACTCAAATTCAGGCCGATTTTTGTTTTGAATCGCCATTTAATAAGGAGAGCAGGGTTTTCAATCCCGCCTTGGGAGGCGGCGCCATGCTGGATGTAGGGGTTTATCCCTTGAATTTCGCTTACATGATCTTCGGCGAAGAACCTGTGCAAGCGGAATCGTCTGCAAAGATTGGCGAAACCGGCGTTGACCACCAGTCGGCCTACCTGCTGAAATACAAATCAGGCGCCATGGCCATGCTGAGCTCCAGCGTTGAGTTCACCAAGGAAAATGAAGGCTGGATATACGGCACAAAAGGTCACATCCATATCCCCCTGTTTTACAAACCCCAGATAATGCATATCCATTTTAACGGCGGCTTAACGGAAACGGTAGAAATACCCTACGAGTCGACCGGATATAGTTACGAGGCTGAAGCGGTAATGAAGGACATTGACCAGGGAAAAATTGAATCGGCATTAATGCCGCTTCACCAAACACTGAATATTATTGAACTAATGGATAAGTTCAGAAATTCCTGGGGAATGAAATACCCGATGGAAGGATAGAAAAATTTTTTTGTCGACCGGCTTCGACAGGATGAATAATGATCTGGTCAATTGAATAATACTATTATTCTGTTATCCGGAGTATATCGAAAAAAAATCTACGTGTCATTGATTTCCGATAAAAAATTTATCTTTTCAATAATCGATGCCGTTTTTTCCCCTTAAAATAAAATTCATTTCATAATTCAAGGCCTCCCTTGCAGCCCCGAATTTAGGGAAGGTTTTGCCTCTTTTTTTAATTGTTTTTCTGTTGCCCGGACTACCTTCTTCTGGTTTGTTAATATTATTAAGTTGATTTTTACCGGTTTTTTATAATGTGAAAGTCCGGGAAAATCGGAATCATTAACGGGTTTCAAACCTAGGTAAGAAAACCGGGTTGGCTCGAAGGCAGGATAACCGGATCTCGGTAAATTATATGAAAAATTTAGGTCTTCAGCGGTTTCCGGGGAATAATAGCCGCTCGTTCCGGTAACAAGGTTATTTACCGGTTCACTATACCATCGTAAATTTTTTCTCTTGAAGTTTTCAGAATATATTTTTTTATTTCGGCCGGGTACCGGACACCTGACATGGTTCCTCGAAACCGAACAGGAACATAAAACTAATCCGTAAAATACCAGGGATATTGCAAACGCCGGATTTTTCACGACAGTTCAATTCAGGTAGTGAATCGGTAAAATTTCTTTAATGCTTAAATTAATGATTTCGTGATAATTTATAAAGCCGGAGCTGCTTTAATTTTTAAGTCAATTCCGGCTTGATTATACCCGATATCATAAAAATCAAAAGAAAATCCGAAATCTTAACTGCAACCTCCCTTGGCTTTTTTGAAGGTGATTACCTTGGGCTTACTGTTAAACCTTTCCAGCGATTTCGCAAGATCATTAAGCTGGACGCCGGCTTTGAGGCGAAAATAATAGAGGTTAATTGCATCCTTCGGTGACCCGTCGGGCGGCATAACGGGTTCAAAAATTGCCTTCCGGAAATTCTCCACCGGTGAATTTAAAAGGAAGTGGTTGGCCTTTCCCAGGAATCCGGATAGCATACATGCTTTTTTTGCTTGCATGATATTATCCGAATAAAAAATATTGGTTCTTGTGCCCTGCTTGAAATAGCCTTCCCATTCCCTGTTCATCATGCTGTCGAGCGGGATGTTGACGGCCAGTGGAATATGGAAAGATTTAAATGCTTCTGGTGAACGGACATCAATGATATTATATTTATAATAATTGTTGATCAGTTCGAAAGCCAGCTTATCATTATCGATTAAATGAGGATTACAATTTTTATAGTTTTCGGGATTATTCACAAATTCCAGGATTCTTTCAGTTTTATTAGGTGTAAAACCCGAAACTGCGATAAATAAAAACGGGATGACGGCAACGAATCCCATTTTTAAAAATTTATTGGCTGAAAATACCACCGGTCGTTTGTTAACCTTGTTTTCAATAATAGTAACCCCTATAAAAACAAGCACTGCTACGATGGAGAGCAGGGCGGCAAAGGTGACCTGGGACATTCCAAGGATCTGGTCCATTGTCGGGCTTCCCATGTTGTCGGCAAAGTAAAATTTTTCAAACAATGGATAGGCTTCTGCAAAAATATAGATACCGACAAATGAACCAAGAATAAATGTCATACCGTCCAACTTTCCGATGGAGGCGGCACAAACACTGGTGCCCGGGCAGAATCCTCCGACCACAAAACCAATTCCCATGATGATTCCACCGCCGATAGCCGATCTTAAAAAAGTAGGATTTACATAAATCAGGCTGAGATCCAGCAAACCGACATGACCGAGGAAGAGTACTCCGATCATGGCCGTTATTCCGGCCGTGAAAAATACCTTTAATACTACAAAGTCATAACCGTAAAAAAGGCCAACCAATTTTTTTGAATTGGAAAAGCCTGCCTGTTCCAGGGCAAAACCGAAACCGAAACCCATGATCAGGGCGATCACCAGATCGAACTGATTACTGATAATATTTGGAACCAAGGGACCCATAGTAGTAATTTTTATTAAGTTAAATCCATAATTTTCTTACAAAAAACGCCACCATATAGGCGGAACCGAATATGGCCACCATGGTGACAAGTCCACCGAATGACATGACCGCCATGCCGCTCAGGGCTGCACCGCTGGTACATCCCCGCCCAAGTTGTGAACCCAGGCCGAATAACAGGCCCCCCAGGGCCGCAAACATCAGACGAGTGGAATTGGTAATTTTTTCACCTTTCGTGATCCGGAAACCCAGCCGGTTGGAGATGAGGCCGGAATAAAAAGAACCGATGATAAGGCCGATGATTTCAAAGACCAACCAGGAATTCAGCGGATTGCCGGGATGTTCCGCAACATATTCCTTGTAAAAGGTATCGTGATTCCAGGTAGCAGGCTGAAGAGTCCTTACGCCTTCCATCACCACGGATTTAAGACTCCCGCTCGCCCCCAGCCCTCGTCCGGTAATATATATCGTAGTCAATAACACAATCCCTAACAGAAAACCTGCGAGGTAGGGATTCATATAAGGTCTGACTTTATTATTTTCCATATTCTTATTGAATTTTATCCGATTTGTTCATTAAAAAATGTCGTTATTTTGAGGGTTCAGCCTCTTCAAGTTCTTCATACCCTGTGATCATTGCTTTAATATTGGACGTAAGTGATTCACCGGTGGTCGTCATATAAACATGAATGATTAAGAATACCAGTAACAGGATGGCTCCGAAGGTATGCCACAGGGCAATGGTTCCCAGTTTTATTTTGCTGATCACAATAATATTATTTGCATCCATATGTTTATGGAACATGTAAAGCAAACCCGAGATCACAACGATCGGGACCAGAACGATTTTAAAGCCCAGGTAGACCAGGATCTGTAAAGGATTGAGCTTGCTCAGCTCAGTTTTCTTCGAAGGGTGCGGTTCTTTCCTGAATATCCCGATGGTATAATACCTTATCTGCGCTTTTAATTTTTTCAACGTGGGTATATATTGTTTCCATTCACCGGTGGTCAGGTGCCAGAAAATAGCGAAAATGATCAGCCCTATCAATAAATAAGCCGCTATCCTGTGAAAGTGTACTGCTTTATCAAATCCGAATAAACTGATTGATCCGTGCACCTCGAATCCCGTGATGGCCAGAAAAATAATTAGGCTAGCCTGGCTCCAGTGCCAGAACCTCTCAAAGCCTTTATATATATATACTTTTTTCATCAATTTATAATCTAAATAGTTTCTTCACTTATTTCCTGTGTCTTTTCAAGCTTGATATTATTGGCGATAAACCTCCCGGCTGCATGAATGACTACACCCATGATAGCCAGTATCAGCAAGGCTCCTCCGAGTTTATCCAGTAAGGCATCGTGGTCACGGCCCGGAAGATAAAAATCGGTTAGACTGGCTAACCTGCCGTTATCACGGGTATGACAATCGACACATTTTAATGCCTCTTCCTTTGGGGCCACCATATGGTTAACCGGCCAGTACATGGTTGTTTGAATAAATCCGAATTTTCCGCTGTATGGAAGCCCGATCCTTTTCATCCCCGCCGCTGCTGCTTTATTCCAGTCAAAATCCTGCCAATAGGCGCTATCGCCTTTTACAGCTCCATATAACTTGGGCTGGATTAGTGTTTTATTTTCCTTGTCATAAATCTGATCGCCACGGAAAATCTTTACAGGGATGATCTTGGAATCTTTGTCGTTATGGGATCCATGAAGGGGATTCAATACAACCGGTTTAGTATCATCAATTTTATCGCCTAATAGATAATGATCGGCCGTCCCGTTGAACCAGATATAATCCGGCTTGACATCTTTTCCCCAGACAAAACTTCCTTTAATGGATAAATATGAATCATTCCCCATGCTGTCTTCAACGGCATAAGGTTCACCGTTTTTAAGTTTTCCGGCATCGGACCATTTCCAATGCAATTTGGTTGCATTGATTTTGGCATATTCCGGTATATGACAAGCCTGGCATGAAACCTTTGACGCGTGTTTGTTGATCATTTCATCCAGGTGGGGTGTACTGGTATGACATTCTTCGCAGGTTACACGGTCAACATTATTGGAAGATACTGAATATAACCTACCTGAAATATCATGATGCTTCGTTTTATGGCAGGATACGCAATCAAGATCAATCCCCGCCGAGGTCATATGAACATCCACATCACGTGTGCAGGTCAATAATCCCTCTTCAAGATCTCCATGCTTTACATTGTTACCACCGCCTCCGTTGAAATGACAGGCACCACAATTGATCTTGCTGGGCCGACCTACACTTTCAGCTACTTTTTCAAGATTAACACTTCGATCTGGATAACCGGCCGTCGATGATCCTTTTATATATTCATTACTGTTATCATGACAAACCATGCAGTCCACATTCCTCTGATTATTGAAATCAAAATGATTGTCGGACATGCCGTACCCGATATGACATTTCGAACATGCCTGTTCATTACTTTCGGCTCCTATACAAAAGTTATTGAGAATATCCCTTTTGCCAAGAAATTTTATCCCCCTTCCATCAATATAGG
>CAYNCU010000252.1:0-5570 GCA_964395765.1 uncultured Roseivirgaceae bacterium
CGACAAAGCGTGTGGCGTTGGCGGTCATGATTACCCGCACCCTGGCGCCGACCTGCACCAGGCGGCTGGCCAGGTCGCAGGCCTTGTAGCATGCGATTCCGCCCGTGAGGCCGAGCAGAATCCGTTTTCCGCCGATAATATGTTCCGTGACTGGCGTGTGGATGTGAAAAAATATCTAACGGAGGGTAAAAATACGTTACGAATATTCTTTCATTCGCCGATCGTCATGGGTTTGTTGGCCAGGGATAAGTTTGACCTCCAGGCACCCATCGGGTATAACCTGGAATTTACCCATGGAGAATGGCCTGCTACCGGACCTTATACACGTAAAGCCGGATATATGTATGGCTGGGACTGGGGCCCGAAACTTACTACCAGCGGCATCTGGAAACCGGTTTACCTGATCACCTGGGACAAGGCAAGGATCAACAATATACAGATCCTTCAAAATACGGTCGATCATAACAGTGCTGCATTAACTTCAGAATTTTCCATTGACGCTGCTGAAGACCTCGATGTTACTGTCGGGCTGACCTATTCATTGAACAATAAAGCGGTCAAAGTTAATGCCTGGGAAGTAAAGCTTCATAAGGGAAATAACATAATTCCGTTCCACTTTACGATCAGTAGCCCCGCCCTTTGGTGGCCGAATGGTTTGGGAGCTCACCCGGTTTATAAATTTACCGGCACCCTGATTTCCGGAAATAGCGAAATAGACCGCTTCGAAACCCAATCGGGAATGCGCGCGGTGCATTTGATTCAAAAACCTGAAGCGGATGGTGGCCATTCTTTCTATTTTGAAGTGAATGGCGTGCCGGTATTTGCCAAGGGCGCCAATTATATTCCGTCCGATGTATTTCCCTCCCGGGTTAGTGACGATCATTACCGTGAGGAATTGATCAAGGCTGCCGAAGCCCATATGAATATGCTTCGTGTTTGGGGTGGGGGAATTTATGAAAAAAATATTTTCTATGACTTGTGTGATTCCCTGGGCATCATGGTCTGGCAGGATTTTGCTTTTGCCATCAGCCAGACTCCGGATATGCCAGAGTTCTACCATTCCATTGAACATGAATTAAAAGATAATATCCTGCGCCTCCGCAACCACCCGAGCATTGTGTTATGGTGCGGGAATAACGAGACGGACATGATCTGGAATATCCTGGAGAAAAAATATTTCGGCGAGCCGTTATCTACTGATAATGACCTGATGAAAAACCTGCTTTCTTACTTACCCCCAACCGACAGTATCAATCCCATTGCAAAGGAACGGGTGTTGCATGCGTATGATACGCTGTATTACAAGATCATTCCGGCAGCCATAAATCAATACGATCAAAATTCCCATGATTACTGGCCGTCTTCACCGATGGGTGGGTATAAAAAATCAATGACCCTGGGCCAACCGCAATCGGGCGACAGTCATTTTTACATAGCCTACCTGAATCTTCCTTTCAGTGGGTACTATGATTTCAAATCTCATTTTTTCAGTGAACACGGTTTCCAGGCATGGCCCGGGAAAGCCACTGTGGATCTTTTCACCAAGGAAGAGGACCGGGATATGAATTCCGCCGTGATGAAATCGCACAATAAAGCAGCGGGAGGAAATGCCGTAATTACCAAATACATGAAAATGTACTACAAGGATCCGAAGGACTTTGATTCCTATCTTTATCTTTCTCAGGTTATGCAGGCGGAAGGCATGAAACTTGGCCTTGAAATTCACCGCGCCTGGATGCCATTTACCATGGGAACCTTGTTCTGGCAATTAAACGACGTATGGCCCGTGGCTTCCTGGTCCTGCCTGGATTACCTGAATAAGCCGAAAGCATTTTATTATTTTGCCAAAAAGGCTTATCAGCCGGTTATTGTCGTTCCGAAGGATCATAATAATGATTTTTCCGTTAGCGTTGTATCTGATCTCAGGGAAGCTTTTTCCGCTCGCCTCGAAATGAAAATCGAGGACTTTACGGGTAAAGAATTATGGAACCATAATGAAAATATCAGTATGCCGGCCAATACAAGCAAAGAATTCTTTACGGCGAAAACGAGAGAACTCGTCAAATCCATGGATACCGTGAATATTGTTTTTGTTACGCGGCTGGTTAAAGACGGGGAGATCCTGGCTTCCAATATTCATTATTTTTCAGCCCCTAAATTTCTTGATCTCAAAAAAGTTGATATAAAAAAGGATATTAAGGAAACGCCGGAAGGTTATACGATCACGTTGTCTTCCGGTCAGTTGGTTAAAAACCTTGAATTGTCATCGGAAAGTGATGGAGAATTTTCGGATAATTATTTTGACTTGTTACCCGGGGAAGAGTATTCCGTAACCTTTATTACAAAAAATAAACCTGTTGACTTTTCGACTTCATTAAAATTATTTTCTTTAATCGATACCTATTAAAATATATTACAGGGTGCAGATCAGGTCATCTTCTCAGGAGACCTGGAAACAAAAAAACCGGGCTAATGCCCGGTTTTTTTTCAACCTAAAATAAACCTACCACTTAATAAACCGCCTGCTCAATCTTCTTTCAAAACTTATCGAATTTCCTGTAAGGGTATTGGTAACGGTCACCAGTGTTTTATGAGGATGATCAGGCAGATCCTGTGCGAAGGTAATTTCATAGGAATAGGCAGAATCTGAGGATCCCCCGGTCAGGTCGACTGTTCCGGCAGTCAGGACCAGGGTTCCCCGGTAAGCGATAGCCACAACAGGTTGTGTAATTTCTTTATCATACGCCTCACCGTTTTCATTGATACCGGTTACTTTACCGGTGAAGGTAACGGTATCGCTTGACGCGATATGCCAGCCAAATAAATGTCTGCCTAAAAATGCAACACGATACCAGCAAATCGCATCTCTCGTCTTATCAACGATTCGTGTAAAGGTAGAAGCATCGGAACCGCCTATGGTAGTAACCGAATAGGATAAATTCGCCGTTATGTGATCACTAACTTCCATTCGTGCCTTTTTAGCGGCTAAATCCCAGTAAATTGAATCATGTTCCCTTTCCACAGTTCGCGTTCCGCTTACTGAAATTACGGTCGAATCAGTGGTAACGGAGAAGTTTTTAAAGGTATATTCCCTTGTGATCAATTGATGATTGGGATCACTGGTATTTACAATAATATCAATCTCACCGTTTTTTACGAAACGTTCATCTGCCGTACTGTCCGACCAGTTGACATAAATAATAGTGACTAATTTCGGAAAAGTTGTACTGTCGGGATGATCGACAGTTATCGTCCTTGACCCTCCCATAACCCTGGCCGAGGACATGTCATCGACCTGATAACTTCCGTTCTGTAACTCATCGGCCGTGTTGTCGACATCCTCATCAATCTGATTGGCAACGGCATCCTGTACGTCTGAATTTTCAACCTGGTCGGTTTGGGCACTGGTAAATCCGGTCGCCGGTGAAGGATTATTATCCTTGCTGCAATTGGTGAGCATCAATCCGCAAATGGCCCCAACGGCAATTAAATTTCTGACTTTCTTCATTTCCATGTCTGCAAATTTTAGTTAATGTTAGTTTTTATTTACGCTCCTGTTCTCAATTTTAAAGCTTAGACAGACCGATCCGGAAAAGGTTTAATCCTGGTTAGATTTTAATTTACAGGATTGAAATAGTTAACGATTAGCGAGGCCGGAAATTATAATAAGCATTACCGGTTAAGCGTCAATTGCGCTCATAACTATACTGAACGGAGTTGATTCCGGACAGTATTATGTTCACTTTTGAACAAAAAACTTAAATAGCTGATCAAATAAGCTTCTGATTGTCAACTATTTATTTTTATGGCATAATTGATGACAGCCCTAATCATAAACATTGATCAATTGAGATAATGATTAATAATCATTAAGAAACATATTTATGTACAACTCCCCTAAAAAATCGGCCGGCCTGCCTTTGTTTAATGTGATGCTGGTACTGGCCCTGATTTTTTTCCTGATTTACAGAATATATGCCCAGTCGTTAACCCGGCCGGCTCCTCCGGGGATACTGGTGGATGCGGGAGGTCACCTGATGCATTTGAATATCATGGGCAAAGGGAAACCCGTTGTTGTATTTGAAAACGGCAGTGCCGACTTTTCCATGATCTGGGGTTTGGTACAACCGGAAGTTGCGAAATTTACTAAAACGGTTTCTTTCGACCGGGCCGGGTACGCCTGGAGCGAGCCGGGTCCTTATCCCCGGTCTTACCGGCAAATGGAAACCGAATTGCATACCGCTTTAAAAAATGCCGGTATAAAAGGCCCTTATATTTTTGTGGGGCAGTCTTTCGGCGGTTTTCTGGCCAGGGCATTTGCCCGGTATTACCCGGGTGAGGTGGCAGGCATGGTGCTTATCGATGCCCTGGATGAAGATTCCAGAATTATCATGAATAAGAAAGCCTACCGGATCCGTGACTGGGCCACCGGCAGGCCCTATCCGCCGGTGCAGATGAATTATGAAAAACCTGTTAAGATCCCAAAGGATACTTTGACAGCAAATAATATGGATACCACCATAAACCCCGAATTATACAAGCTTCCCTTGCCTTTACAAAATGAATGGCGGTGGGCACAGACACAGCCGGGATACCTGGTTACAGTAGACAGTGAAATGACCTGGTCGCCGGAGGAACTTGCCCTGATGTATAAGAATAAGGACAAGCCTGAATTCAAACTGGGCAGTATTCCGCTCATAGTCATTGCGAGAGGGGATGGAGGGTATGAAGGTCTTCCGGACGCCGGGCAACTTGAAGAAGAGAGAATGAAATTGCAACATGTCCTGGCTGCACTTTCCACCGACGGCGATTTGATCATTGATAAAAATACAGGCCATAACATACACCTTGATGACCCCGAAACGGTAATTAATTCCATTCTAAAAGTAACCCGGGAAGTAAGGAGTGAAAAGAACCTGAAAACGGTCCGTTAATTCACCTCCGAAAATTATTGGTTTTTTTCATCCCAGGGCGAAAATCCCACCAGCGGCTTAATCTACTTTAAGATTTTCAGTTAAAATATATTATTGTCGATCGCATGATCGGGGGAATAATTTTGCCTAAAGAAATTTAAAATGATTAATAACCTGTCAGTCAAAAATGAATTACAGCGTCAGGCGAGAGGATCCCCAGGGAAGGAGATTACGTAAACGACAGGGTTTCGAGCGGAATCTGGAACATGAACCTCAAAAACGGAAATATTCCAGCTTCTCCGGCATTGTACGAAATATTTAACATTGAAAAGAGGGTCCGACTAACTTTTGAATACCTCCTGACCAAGGTATATTCTGACGAAAGGCACATTGTGCGGTATTTCAGGGAGGAAGCCATTAAGGGGCATTCCTATGATATTCAATATCTGGCCCTTATCGGAAAAAAGATAAAATGGCTCTGTGAAAGCACTTCCCTGGTAAAAGATGAATCCGGGCAAAATGTGCTTTTGACCGAAGTTGTATGGGACCTTACCGGGCTGAAAGAAGTTGAAATTAGAATTGAAATGTTAAACCCCGATTTGAAATTAAAAAATATGAAGAAATCGACTCAATTGACGGAAGCTTATAAAGAACTGG
>CAYNCU010000253.1:0-5563 GCA_964395765.1 uncultured Roseivirgaceae bacterium
GTAGGCGCAATAAGAAGTTCTTCTTTTTCAACCTTTAAGGTTTGATACCCGCACCGGGGGCATTGTTTAGCAGCCTGTTTACCGGAATATTTCTCTATTTGAGTATATCCGGTTTCCTCATCGATCCAAACATCATAGTCCACCGAAAAAACATCTTCTTCGGCCTGCATTCCTTCATCCAGGTAAACATCCTCTTCTTCTTCTGTAAGAAGTTTCATGGGTTTCCCGGTTTTAGGAGAAATACGGACTTTATATCTCAGGTTTTTAAGTTTACGGTTCAGATAATTGGGATAATAATATTTCAAGATATAATAGGCAACAACACTTAAGATAAATCCAATTGACGCTTCAATTAAGATATCGTAAATCAGGTGGAACGACACGCGGGAAGAGACCATACGTTTGGGATAAAAGGTAAGGGCTATAATAATCAGCAAAATGGAATTCCATAAAATCCGGGTCTCGTATAAACTGATGAAATCATATCTTTCCTTTAATTTTTTTATGGATAACAGCCGGATTCCATAGCCCGCAAATATTCCAAGCCCTGCTACAAAAATTAATCCGGTAACATAGGGCAAGACCAAATTGAGTACATCAAAAAACTGGTTTAAATTCTGATTCATACTGAAAATTTTACAATCTTTTCAGTGCAAAAGTTGCCATCAAACATACAATAAAAGCTCCATTATTAATAATTTCTAATCTTTTAATTTGAACAACAGAAGTCTGATTATTAGAGTCTTCGAGGTACTACGCGTTTTAATTCAAGGATTTGAAATGAGAATTCATTCTTATCGCTTTGATGGAATTCCTGAGTTGATTTTACCTTCCAGTCGTCCCAGTCTAACTCAGGAAAATAAACATCACCTTCAGAAGAAGTCAGAATTTTAGTATAATATATTTTATCCGCCATCGGTAAAAATTGCCTGTATAATTCAGCTCCTCCGATGATAAATATTTCTTCCTGATTTTCACTGCGGGCAAAATGCAAACAATCTTCTGGCGAGTTTTTTACAATTACTCCTTCCGGCAACATCAAAAATTTATTTCGGGAAATGACAATATTCGTACGTCCGGGAAGAGGCTTTCCAATAGAATTAAAAGTGTTATGACCCATAATAATAAAATGACCCATAGTGACCCGTCTGAAATGCTTCATATCGTCATGAAGCTTCCACAATAATCTGTTATTCTTTCCGATCACTCCGTTTTCGGCAACGGCGACGATTAGGGTTATGGTCATATTTTATTGCCTCTGAAATATTCTTGGGTTGTCATTCTCTTTTTCCCTTCCACCTGTAATTCGAGGACACGGATCATGCCATCTAATGTCAGGAATTTCAATTCGGTATTTTGATGAGTATCGAAATTTCCGGCTTCACCCTTAAAATCCGGTTCTACGGTTTCGATCTTAAAAATTTTTAAAATTTTCTGTCCGAGTTTAGTCCAGGCGCCCGGATGTGGAGAAAGACCCCGTATAAAATTATTAATCTCCCGGGAAGATTTCCTGAAATCAATTTCACACATTTCCCTGGTGATCTTAGGTGCTTTATGATAGGATTCAGAATAAGGCTGATCATGTGTGGCAACATTTTTATCTCGTATCATTGTAACGGTTTTTAATACCAGTTCAGCCCCTTTTACCATCATCCTGTCGTGCAATGTACCGGCATCGTCATCAGGAAATATATCCTCTTCTTCCTGTAGTATTATTTTGCCGGTGTCGATCTCCCGGTCAATAAAAAAGGTTGTAATTCCTGTTTTATCCTCCCCGTTAATGATCGCCCAGTTTATCGGTGCCGCTCCCCGGTAATCAGGCAACAAGGAAGCATGGAGGTTAATTGTCCCATAAGCCGGCATGCTCCAGACCACTTCAGGTAGCATTCGGAAAGCAACGACTACATGTAAATCGACATGGAGCGACTTTAATTGCGACAGAAAATTTTCATTCTTTAATTTTTCAGGCTGCAAAACAGAAAGATGGTTTTCAAGAGCAAATTTCTTAACCGGGGAAACAGCCATTTGCTGACCCCTTCCTTTGGGTTTATCGGGAGCAGTAACAACAGCTGCTATAGTATACCCGTTATCCAGTAAAATTTTTAACGAAGGAACCGCAAACTCAGGCGTGCCCATAAATATTATTTTCAAATTATTCATGGATCAGTTAAAATCCGGATAAAGTAGATATTTTTTTCTCAATTCCCTGAAATGCTGTAGGTCTTCATACCAGGTAATCCTTATTTCATCTTCATTAAAACCGGCAATAATCTGTTTTTTTAGTTCACTATTTCCAGCGAGGGTATTAAAGTAGCCGTTGAAGAAATCATTCTTTTTACCCAGCTTATTATAAAAATCAAGTAAAAAAGATAAGGTAAACCTGGTCGACGTATTCAAATTCCTGTAATCTTTCCCATAACATGTTAGGTCATTATATTTTGGATTTTCAGCCCCCTCCATAGTATGCGGAGTAAAAATAAAATTACCGGCAGTTGAATCCGGGTACCCGGCGACCTGGAAAGGGAAATCGGTTCCTCTTCCTATACTCATGATGGTTCCTTCAAAGAGGCATAAGGAAGGGTAAAGGCGAACGGAAAGATCATTGGGAAGGTTGGGAGAAGGTCTTACAGGTAGGGAATAATGCATGTTATGATCATAATGATCGACAGGGATAACGGCCAGGTCACATTGAACACTGTCTTTCAACCAATATTCCCCGTTGATCATCCGGGCCAGCTCGCCTGGTGTCATCCCATAAACAACAGGAATCGGGATCATGCCAACAAAGGAATGCAAAGAATCCTGTAAGACCGGGCCATCTACATAATCACCATTAGGATCCGGGCGATCTAATATTATCATCCTTCTATGATTTTGAGCACATGCTTCCATCACCAGTTGCATCGTGCTGATATAGGTATAGAACCGCACGCCAACATCCTGGATATCATATACGACAATATCAACATCTTTTAAATCGTCAGAAGTCGGTTTCTTTTTTTTACCATATAAGGAAATAACCGGGATACCGGTAGGTTTATCAATAAAGTCGCCGATCTCCTTACCCGCAGATGCCTGTCCGCGGAAGCCATGTTCAGGCGCAAATATTTTGACGACTTTAATCCCTTTTGAAATTAAAAAATCAACGAGGGGTTGTCCAAAAGCAACCGAAGTCTGATTGACCACAAGAGCAACATTTTTTCCTCTCAGATCTTGTAAATAGTGGTCGGGTCTTTCGGCGGCGGGTAACGGTTTCATGTCCTGTCCTATGCATGAATTGAAAATAAAAAAGAAAGCCAATAAGAGGCTATATTTAATCATGGATACAAGACCTTTAAGTTATTTGCCTAAATTTGCATTAAATTTTATAAATAGCATTGAACCTTCCTGTATTTATAGCCCGCAGAATTAAAAAACCGGGAAACGGAACATTTTCTTCAGTAATTCATAGTTATGCAATAATCAGTGTAGCAGTCGGCATACTGGTGATGGTCATATCCCTTATGATCATGGTAGGTTTTAAAAAAACGATCAGAGATAAGGTGGCTGTTTTTAACGGTGATATTCAGATAACCAAATATACTATGGGTTCAACCTATGAGGAATTACCGGTTTCCCGCAATAAACAATTCTTTAAAGACATCCTCAAATTACCCTTCATCGACCACATCCAGGGGGTTGCCCATAAGGTAGCTTTAATCAAGACGCATGAAGAAATCCAGGGTGTAGAATTTAACGGGGTCGGTAAAGATTTTGATCTGCCTCGTTTCAATAAGAATATGATCAAAGGAAGATTTTTAAACCTGAACGATACAACCCCATCACAGGATATTGTAATCAGCAGTAAAATTTCGAACCTCCTGAATATAGATGTCGGTGACCAAATTCTTGTTTATTTTATACAAAACCCGGTACGTATCCGGAAACTTTCGGTATGCGGAATTTATGACTCAGGCATGGAAGAATTCGACAGTAAATTTGTTTTTGGCGACATCAAAGTGGTTCAGCAATTAAATGGATGGGGGAAGGATGATATCGGAACTTTTGAAGTATTTGTCAATAATACGGGTCATATCGAAGAAGATGAAAAACAATTGTTCGATATGACCGACTATGATCTTTACGTAGATAGTATACGGGATAAATTTGCCGAAATATTCGATTGGCTAAGCTTAATTAACAGGAATGTGGTCATTCTGCTGGTTTTAATGTTATCCGTGGCTTCCTTCAACATGTCTTCAGCCCTCATTATCCTTATTATGGAAAGAACCCAAATGATCGGAATTCTTAAAGCCGTCGGTGCCTCCTCAAGGCTAATTAAAAGAATCTTCTGGTATAATGGCACGCGTTTAATTGGATATGGTTTATTCTGGGGTAATTTATTAGGACTGGGATTCGGTTTTCTTCAATATCATTTCCGAATTATTCCACTTGATCCTGATAATTATTATATGCGCTATGTGCCGATTCAATGGGACTGGACAGGAATTATAGGATTGAATGCAATGATACTGATTATTGTATCTCTTACCATCTACCTTCCTACGATAATGATTGAAAGAATAGAGCCGATTCGATCCATCAGGTTTGACTAAACGGCCGGTATCTTCGAAAGAAACTTCCTATTTTCATCGAAATTACACCCCACACGGCTTCCTTAATAATATTGACTGACATCTTCGATTCACCTCTTTTCCTTTCGGTAAAAATAATCGGGACCTCCTTAATCCTGAAACCGTGTTTCCATGCCGTAAATTTCATTTCGATCTGAAATGCATAACCGACAAACTTTATATTGTCAAGGTCAATCGTTTCCAGCACCTTGCGATTATAACATTTAAACCCTGCAGTCGCATCATGGATAGGCATTCCTGTAATAAACTTAACATATGCACTGGCAAAATAGGATAACAGTACTCTCCCCATAGGCCAGTTCACTACATTCACTCCCGAGATATACCGTGAGCCGATAGCAACATCATAGTGCTGATCCGCGCAAGCCTTATACAAATTGACCAGGTCATTGGGGTTATGAGAAAAATCGGCATCCATTTCAAAAATATATTCGTATCCATGATCCAGTGCAAACTTGAAACCCCTGATATAAGCCGTTCCCAATCCCAGCTTTCCTTCCCGCCGGTCCAGGTATAGCCGCTGGCAGGAATTATCGTTGTTCGTTGCGGTTTTATTGGCATATTCCTCCACCAGTCTGGCCGTATTATCGGGTGAATTATCATCGATGACCAGAATATCGAATTTTACCGGTAGACCGGCAATATCCTCCAGGAGCGGGATAATATTATCCGCTTCATTATAGGTTGGTATTATTACTAATCCCTTATTCACATGAGCAGGTTAGTTGACAAAAATATTAAATAGGGAGAATATTAAAGTTTTTTTAACAGATTTTCATATTAATATTAACACAACAGGGGCAAGATATAAAATTCGTTAATTGAACATTCTTGTTTAATTTTGGAGCCTTGATATAAAAAATCACAATATGTTACGGATTGCATTACAAAAATCGGGCAGGCTGAGTGAGGATTCTTTAAAATTAATA
>CAYNCU010000254.1:0-5490 GCA_964395765.1 uncultured Roseivirgaceae bacterium
AAATGTTGCTCTATTTGCTGGATAAGTGATTTCGGGCAGGACTTTGCCATTAATGACGACCGGTTGACCAATGGCAACGAAATCATCGGACAATATGCTTTGTTTATTCCATTTTCAGAGTATTTAAACATCCGTTGTAAGGTGATTATCTACCAGCATGCTATTTCAGAGGATGAATATTTATTTTATAAAAGCATGATCACCCAGAAGAAAAGTAACGGCAGCATTCTCGACCCGCCTCCCTCGGAGATCAAAGGCAATATTTTTAATGCAGAGAATAAGGACGAAAAAGTTATCGGATTCTTTGACGCTTCAGGCATTTCGGTTAAAGAAATTTATCTTAACGGATGGGAGTTTCCGGGTCACAAGCCTACCTTTGTTTATGATGACGATTGCCGTACATTGCCGAACGCTTCAATTTACCCTCCCGGCGGATGGGAGTAATCAATACGGTTGACCTTGCCTATTTATTTTTTAAATATTTATAAGAACAGCATTTAATTTGAAAATATTTTTCATTATAAAACAAAGGAATCAAATTTGATCTGATGATTGAATAATGAAATAATGAATGTTGAAAGTGGATTGTTATTCCTGGTTTGATAATTATTTATGTTAAAGAAAATATTTGTCATTTTAATAGTCCTGACTGGCTGCATTGACCCGATCAGTTTCAGATATAAGGGACAAACGGAACACCTGGTGGTTCAGTCCGAATTTACAGACCAGCCCGGACTGCAATATGTCCTGCTAACCCGTTCCAGTGCATTCGATTTTCCCTTTAACCAGTTTGAAGAGTTTGCCACGGTTTATGTGTCCAGCGATAAAGGGGAAAATATCGATTTTCAATATTCAGGGCATGGGTATTACTATCCGGATTCAACGGTTGCCGGAAAGATTGGAAATACTTACACCCTGCATATAATAACTGCCGATGACAGGAGTTACCAGTCCCAGCCGGTTATGCTCCTTCCTTCCATTCCGATTGATACCGCTTATTACGAATATGCCGAAACCTTAGCCGTGATAAAAGGCAATAAGGAAAAGGTGCTAAGCCCCGGTTATTATATTTATCTTAATTATAAAGATCCCTCTGAAAGCGGGAATTATTTCCGCTGGTCCTATCATCTGGAATTTGAGGTCCGGACCCATCCTGAAGATTTTATTGACAGGGATTGCTGCCGATTTCCCACACGACGTCCGAAAAAATGTTGTTCTCATTGCTGGGTGTCGGAAAATCTTGAAAATTTTGTTGTGAATGATGATCGTCTTACCAACGGTCAGGAAGTAATCGGTCAGGAAGCATTATTTATTCCCTATTATGAATATCTGAATTTCAAATGTAAAGTAAGTATTTACCAGCATACGGTTTCCCAGGAGGAATTCCAATTCTACAGAAGCCTGTATAACCAGAATGAAAGCAATGGGGGAATTCTGGATCCTCCACCCTCTGAAATAAAAGGAAATATTTCCAGCGTTCAGAATCCTAATGAAAAAGTAATTGGTTTCTTTAATGCTTCGGGCGTTTCTTCCTATCAAATCACGTTACTGGGAAGTGATTTCCCTGGTCCTAAAACTACATTTGAATGGGATGACGACTGCCGAACGCTGAATAATTCAACTACCGATGAACCGGCAAATTGGTAACGCCTCGTTATTTATTCATTATTTAATTTAAAAAATCCAATACTTGGAATAATTCAATTATATCTGAGTTAATTCAAATTAAAATCAATTTTTACTTAAAATTTTTATTTTTTAATAAAACGAAAAATAAAATTTTTTTTATCAAATGATGCCAACATTCAATAAATTTTAGAATATCTGACAAAAATAGATAACCCAATTTGGGTTATTTTAACATAATTTCAATTTTTCTATTACTTATGTATAATTTTTGCAATTTTTTTTTAAGATTCACCCAAATATTTTTTTTTGACTTTTTGTTTTAATAAAACATTAAATTTCAATTAAATTTATCGGGTTGTTAAAATATCCCCCCTATTGCGGGATAAATTATTGAAATATCAAATTTTTTACTTTTAATTGCATGACTACGGGTGTGGATTTAGTTGTCGAATGCGTTAAATAAATATTAAACTTTTATCAATTTTCAGAGTGTTAGGTAAAATTAAATTTAAACAAAAACATTATGAAGAAAATTCTACTTCTATGTGTTGTGGTGAGTTCTTTCCTTGTAAACGAGGCTTTTTCGCAAGAAAGGACTATCTCCGGAACAGTTAAAGCTGCCGATAACGGCAGTGCTGTCCCTGGTGTAAACGTGATCCTGAAAGGTACCACAGTGGGTACCGTAACGGACATTGACGGTAAATATAAACTGGAAGTTCCCGCAGAAGGGGGGACCTTGGTTTTCTCATTTATCGGTTTGGCTACCCAGGAAGTTGACATCGGCCAGAAATCTGTGATCGATGTAAACATGCAGGCTGAGACCACCCAGTTAAATGAGGTGGTGGTTACTGCATTAGGTGTGGAAAGAGCTAAGAATGAATTACCTTATGCAGCCCAGCAGGTAAAGGGTGACGCTGTTACTGCTACGCAGGATTTCAATCTTATTAACTCACTTTCAGGAAAAGTTGCCGGCGTGGATGTGAAGAGAAACAACACCATGGGCGGTTCAACGAACATTCTGATTCGCGGGTTTAAATCCATTTACGGGAATAACCAACCCTTGTTCGTAGTGGACGGAGTGCCTGTTTCGAATGTAAATACCAACAGTTCGGATGAACGCCAAGGCTTTGAAGGGTATGACTATGGAAATGGTGCTGCAGACATTAACCCCGACGATATTTCATCCATTAACGTATTGAAAGGAGCAGCTGCCACCGCTTTGTATGGCTCCCGCGCCTCCAACGGTGTTATCATGATCACGACGAAAAAGGGACGTCAAAAACAGGGTATCGGCCTTACTTTAGGTATAGGTGGTACGACTGGTTCCTATGATCCGTCAACCTTCGTTAAATATCAGAAACAATATGGTGCCGGATACGGCCAGTATTATGAAGATCCGTCAGGATATTTCCTCTATAGGGATAAGACAGACTGGAGCTATACGGGTGCCAGCAATAGCGTACTGGTGGTTCCGATGAGTGAGGATGCATCCTATGGTCATATTTTTGACCCGAACCTTCAGGTCTATCAGTGGGACGCATTTGACCCGGCATCGCCGAATTTTGGTAAACCCAAGCCCTGGGTACCCGCAGCGCATGATAATTCATACATGTTCCAGCATCCTAAATCCTATAACGCCAGTATATTACTGAATGCGAAAACGGATAAGGGTTATTGGAAATTCGGTTATACCCGGAACGATCAAAAAGGCTTGATGCCCAATAGTAAGTTAACCAAAGATTATTTCAATTTTGGTGCGTCCTATGACCTGGCAAAGAACCTTACACTGGAATCTACTGTGAATTATACGAAGGAAACCGGACTGGGTCGTTACGGAATGGGTTATGCGAACATTAACCTGATGACTACTTTCAGGCAATGGTGCGAAACCAACAACGACATCCTTGAACTGAAGGATGCCTATTTCAGGAACCATAAAAACGTAACCTGGAACTGGACAGACCCGACCATCCTCACACCGATCTACTGGGATAACCCCTGGTTTACCCGTTATGAAGATTATGAAAATGACAGTCGCGACCGCATATTCGGTAATTCTGCCATTACTTACAGGGTTACGGATTGGTTGAATGTGATTGGTAGAGTTTCCCTCGATAGCTATAGTGGTATGGAAGAAGAAAGGCATGCTGTAGGGAGTGTGGATGTTTCCAGCTACAGAAGGTATAATTATGCCCGGAGTGAAAATAATTATGACCTGATGGCCAATTTCTCGAAATCCTTTACGAATTTCAGCATAACAGGATTGTTAGGAGGAAATATCCGCCAGGAACATCAGACATCAATCGATGCCTCCACAAATGGTGGTTTGATCCTTCCCGAGATCTATGCCTTATTCAATTCCGTAAACCCGATTAATGCACCTGCCGAATTTGATGGCAAAAGACATGTTGACGGCTACTTTGCCAGTGCGACTTTCGGAGTAAAGGAAATGGTATTTGTTGACGGATCATTCAGGAGAGACTATTCTTCGACCCTTCCCAAAAACAGCAATGCTTATAACTACGGTTCTATCAGTGGTAGTTTCCTGTTTTCCAAGCTGCTTCAGAATGTAAGCTGGCTGAATGTCGGAAAAGTCAGGTTAAACTATGCTGAAGTTGGAAATGATGCTCCGATATACAGTGTAAACGATGTTTACGATTATGCAACACCGTTCAATGGAAATCCGATTTTCTCTGCTCCGGGAACCAAGAACAATACAAATCTGAAACCTGAAAGGACAAAGAGCCTTGAAGCCGGTATTGAAATGAGTTTCTTCGAAGACCGTTTGGGATTCGATGTTACGAACTATGACGACAGGACGGTGGACCAGATCATCCCGATCCCTGTTTCCAGGGCTACCGGTTATAACTCGATATACCTGAATGCCGGGGAAGTTCAGAATAAAGGATGGGAAGTCAACCTATATGGTACTCCAGTTAAAGCTGGTGATTTCTCCTGGACGATCAATTTAAACTGGACCCGGAACAGGAATAAAGTGATTTCCCTGCCGGAAGGCGTTTCAAACCTGCAATTGGGTGGATTCCAGAATGGAGTGAGCATTAATGCAACCCTTGGCAAACCTTATGGAACAATAAAAGGCTCGAATTTCGTCTATAATGATAAAGGACAGAAAGTCGTTAGCTCCAATGGAAGGTATGAACAGAATGCCAATGAAATCATTGGTAATGTAAATCCGGACTGGGTTGGAGGTATCAATAACTCCTTTAAATATAAAGGCATTACCTTGAGTTTCCTGATCGATATCAGGCATGGCGGACAGTTATACAGTCTTGACCAGAGCTATGGACTGGCAACCGGTCTATATCCTGAAACCGCAGGAAATAATGATCTGGGCAATCCTCTCAGAGCTCCTCTCGCCGATGGCGGTGGATATATCCGCCCCGGTGTTAAGGAAGACGGATCCCCCAATGATGTCAGGGTGAGCGGTGTTAACTTCGGTTTATTCGGATACAGATATGCCCCGAATGCTGCCTTTATCTACGATGCAAGTTATGTTAAGCTGAGAGAGGTATTACTTACCTACTCCTTACCACAGAGCCTGATCAGTAAAATGGGTGCTGTAAACGGCATCGATGTATCGCTGACCGGACAGAACTTATGGATCATCCATAAAAACTTGCCCTATGCCGATCCTGAAGATTCCTTCGGTTCCGGTAACCTTTCAATGGGCAACCAGGGAGGATCTTACCCGAGTGTTCGTACTTATGGTGTTGATTTAAAAGTTAAATTCTAAATCACTTAGCGAAATGAAGAAAATTATAATCACAATATTCGGGATAGGGTTACTGTTTTCATGTAATAAAATTACTGACATTAATGTTGACCCTAAATCCCCGCCAA
>CAYNCU010000255.1:0-5435 GCA_964395765.1 uncultured Roseivirgaceae bacterium
GCCATATATACGGCTAACCCTCCCGAGAGACCTTATTCCAGGTTAATCGATTTCAGGGGACGTCACCCTCCCTCCGCCGAATATGCCAGCCATGGAAATGAGCATGCACCGGATCTGTCTCCTGTAGTTTACTGGGATGCCGATGCCCCCGTCACTGGCGGAAAATGTGCGGTGAAATTCAGGTTAAACGACCTCCTTTCCGATATCCTTGTCAATGTCACCGGTTATGACAGCCAGGGTCGAATCATAAAAGGTACAGCATTGATCAAAGTGAATAAAAATATATAAGGTATTGAAAAGAGAAATTTACCTGGTACTGATTTTATTATTCTTTCAATTTACGGGGTCAGCGAAAACCCTCTATTTCTCAGCCCAGGACAGCATCCCCCTGGCCGATGCCCTTGCGAAAATCGAATCCACCTATCACGTCAGAATATTTTATAAGTCCGAATGGATTAACGGCATTAAAACCTTACTACCGGGAAAACTGACCCGGCCGGTGAAGGACCTGGACATAATCCTTTCCGGTACCGGCTACACTTTTTACAATTATAAGGAGCATTACTTTGTAATGTACAAAGGCTCGGTGCCCGGCAACATCAAAAATCTCAGCACCAACCGGGCTAATAATAATAATTCCAACATTCTTTACCGGTTGGATGGAAGGATCCTTTCTGAAAATGAAGAAAGCCCTATTATAGGAGCGACCATTTTTGTTCAGGAACTGGATACCGGCACCATAACAGACATTAACGGATTTTTCAGGTTCAGATTGCCGGCAGGAAATTATACCCTTGAACTTAAATCCGTGGGCTATATCCAACAAAATGAAAACATAGACCTGACCGATAATACGAATAAGACATTTTACCTTCCCACGGAAGTAAAACAACTGAATGAAGTGGTGATCAAGGGGAAGGCCGAGGATTTTAATGTGAGCGATAATTCCATGGGTATTACTACGTTGACGAGCAAGGCGTTGAAACAGGAGCCCCCTTTTATGGGTGAGGTAGATGTGATCCGCAGCCTTCTGATGCTTCCGGGGGTAACGTCAGTGGGAGAAGCTGCTTCGGGTTTCAATGTTCGCGGAGGAAGTGCCGACCAGAACCTTGTGATCCTGGATGATGCCCCTGTATTCAATACTTCCCACGTTTTCGGCTTGTTCTCGGCATTCAATGATGACGCCATTGAGGATGTCACCCTGATGCGGGCAGGCATTCCTGCGCGATACGGCGGAAGATTATCCTCTGTTCTGGATGTGCGAACCATTTCAAAACAGGTAAACCGGTTTACCGGATCCGGAGGTATCGGTTTGTTTGCCAGCCGGGCAACCCTGGAAGTGCCTTTATTTAAAGATCACCTGACCTTGATTGCCGGCGGCAGGATCTCCTACAGCGACTACCTTCTCCACCTGGTGCGTAACCCGCAGGTGAAAAACAGTTCCGCATTTTTTTACGACGGAAATATAAAACTGAATTATAAAATATCACCCAAAAGCCACCTGCAATATTCCTATTATTCAAGCTACGATAAATTCAAATTACCTACCGATACCCTCTATCAATGGGGGACCAACAATCATTCATTATCCTATAACCAACTGGTAGGGAAAAAACTGAATATCAGTGCGACGGGTGTATATTCCGGCTACCGGTACGGCTTACTCAGCAACGACCCTACTTCAGCGTTTACCTGGGACGCGGGCATTGATTACAAGGAGATTAAGATTGACAACCTTTATATGCCCCTGGAGTCGAACAGGATTGAATTCGGCGCCGGGGCCGAATGGTATAATTATATGCCGGGAAACCTGCAGCCGGGTGACAGCAGTAGTATTATTCCGATCAGGATCGACAACCTTTATTCCCGCGATATTTTCGGTTATTTGGGCGATGAATTCGACTTGTTGCCTTTTATCAGTGTGATGGTCGGGATCCGTTATACGGATTATAACCTCCTCGGCCCGGCCCATGTGAACCAGTACGAACCCGGAATTCCCAGGAGCGATGAAACTATTACCGGCTCGGTTTTTTTCGGAAAGGGAAAGTCCGTTCAGAATTATGAAGGCTGGGAACCACGGTTTTCGGTCCGGTTTTTACTCAACAATAAAAGCTCTATCAAATTTAGCTATAACCGGATGTACCAGTATATTCAGCAGATTACCAATACGGCTTCCGTTACCCCGATCGATTTATGGATGCCTAGCGGCCCCTATCTTAAACCCCAGATGGCCGATGAAGCTTCCATTGGCTACTTCAGGAATTTCAGGGAAAATACAATCGAAACTTCCATAGAATTCTATTATAAAAAAATGGAGAATATAATTGACTATAAAGACGGTGCCGATCTCTTTCTGAACCCTAATGTGGAAAATGCCCTGTTGCAGGGAATTGGAAGGGCCTACGGTGTGGAATTATATGCCAGGAAGGATTTCGGACGCATGACCGGTTTTGTCAGCTATACCTATTCCAGGACATTGAAAAAAATAGAAGGACCTACGCCGGATGTAACGGTGAATGAGGGCAAGTATTACCCTGCCAATTACGACAAACCCCACGATTTTAAAATGACGGCGATATACCAGATCAACCGCCGTTGGAGCGTTTCCGGGAACTATGTGTTTACCTCCGGACGCCCGGCGACTTATCCGGAATCGAAATACGAGATCGACGGCATTACGATCGCCAACTTCGGCGACCGCAACCAGGAACGGATTCCCGATTATAATCGTCTCGATTTATCCATAACCCTGCACGGCAATAATAAAAAAAATAAATTCTGGGACGGAAGCTGGACGTTCTCAATATATAATGTCTATGCCAGGAAAAATGCCTATTCGGTTTACTTCAAACCTATACCGGGAACGAGACTGCCGCAGGCCTATAAATATTCAATTCTCGGAACGGCATTGCCTTCCATAACCTATAATTTCAGGTTCCTGTAAATTTTACTGCCAATGAGATATACCTTCAAAAATATTTTGATATTGTTTTTAGGATTTTCCATGGCGGCCTGTGAACAGGCGATCAATCCAAAGCTTCCCAATTTTGAAAAAACCTATTCCGTGGACGGTACGCTTTCCAACCAACCCGGCCCGTATACCGTTAAGATTACGCTTACTGCCAAATATTCGGTCGATGCTGCGGGACTTAATTACCCTGTTGAAAATGCTACGGTGACCATTTCCGATGACTCCGACAATACGGTGATCCTTACCCCATCGGCTCCCGGACAGTATCAAAGTCCGGCGGATTTCACAGGCATTGTAGGAAGGAAATATATACTGGCCATCACCACTGCAAATAATGACCAGATCATGTCCATTCCCGAACTTTTATCCCCAGTGCCCGAAATAAAGGATTACCGCATCGATAAGGATTATTCCAGTGATAAATTTTTAGTCGGGCATAAGGTATCCGTCCTCTTCGATGACCCCTCCGGTACTACCAATTATTATCGCTGGAAGTGGGAGGGAGTGTACCAGTTTGTTACCCAGATCAACCACCCTCCGTTTTCAACTACCTGCTGGCGTTACGAGCATCCGAATGCCTACCTGAATACGATCGATGATAAATACTTCGACGGCCAGGAGAAGACACAGGAAATTACCGAGATCCCTTACTTCGGCGGCAATGATTACCTGGTTACCGTTTACCAGGAATCCCTGACCGAGGATGCATATAATTACTGGGAACTGGTTTACCGCCAGCTCTATAATTCAGGAAGTATTTTCGAACCGCCCCCGGCTTCCATCAAGGGCAATCTCTATTGTGCCAACGATCCGACCCAGTTGATCCTTGGCTTTTTCACGGTGTCTGCAATTTCGGAAATGCATATTAAGATACACCGTACCAATGACGGCGCCGTAAAAAACCTGCGTTCTTATCCCAGGAACGTCAATTGCTGGACACTCGCGAATTCAGTACAGGTGCAACCGGATCCGTCTACGTGGCCGGAGGGTTGGTAAAATAACTGAAAGTCGAACATATTGAGACCCCGCTTTTATCAATCTAATATAGAAAATGTCATCACCGGCCTTGAGCCGGGGCCTCCCATCGGTTAGTAAGATCTTAATTGAATGCCGCATTTTGATAAAACTTTTTAATCATTTGTCGATTCAAAGAAGTCGCTGATTGATTGGGTTATTCATTAGGAGAAAATCGGCAGATGATTTTTTTCACCTCAATTTAAAAATCGGGGCACACGGTCACTGGAGATGAGGACACTAACCTGCCAGGATTTTAAATTAATCTGATATAAAAGTAGATCCTATTTACTTACAACTGAGATTTCCTGCCTCGCACCATGATTTGAAAACCGTGATCAAAGATTTCTGATGCGGTGAATTTTTAAACCCAAAATTTTATTAAAAGGAATTACCTTAGAATTAACTCAAAAAAGGTATGTCATGCCCAGGCTGACTATTGCAGTACTTAGCGTGTGGTCACAGCTTACTTCCACCCATAAGCGGAACGGAGGTGAGGGTCTCCCGTTGGATCGTAAAATCTCGTTAGAAATAATATTAACATTTTCTAACGGGGGATCCGGGACAGCCTTGCGCAGGCTATAACACAGAGGGCTAGCCGGCACAAGGCCTGGAATGACGTTCCTTGTTCAGTTTGTTAATTCAAATAAGCAGGAATTGCCCTATGGTTTTTTTCAACGCAGATTTGAAGAGGCTATGATAATATTTTATCTAAGTGAGTCGGAAACATCCGGTGCATTAGGAATTGATATTGTTCTGAATGTTTAATAACTTAATTAAAGATTAAAGGAGAATCTATTAACTCAGCGCTGTGAAATTTCAGACGTTTTTTTTTATCATAATTCTTTTTTCTTTCTCCCCCAAAATATACGCCGGAACAGGAGCAAAAATTCCCGGAGCGCTTTCGGTTCACAAAAATCCGGCCGACAGCATTTCCCTGGATGAAGCACTGTCCCGCATAAAGTCGCATTATCATGTCAGGATCTTTTATAAGCCAGAATGGATCAGGCATATTAAAACGGAGATGCCCGGTGAATTGATCAGCGTAACGGAAGATCTTGATAATATCCTTTCCGGTACCGGCTATACATTTTACAGTTATAAGGATAATTATTTTGTTTTGTACAAGGGAGAACATAAAGGGAACAAGGTGCTGACGCAGGCTCAGCCGGAAAATAAAACCGTTAATATATTGTACCGGATCAGCGGGCGGGTGCTTTCCGAAAAAGAAGAAAGCCCCCTGCCCGGCGCCACCATTTTCATCCAGGAGCTGGATACAGGAACTATTACGGACATGAACGGCTTTTTCCGGTTTAAACTGCCGGAAGGCTCCTATACGTTCGATATTAAATCTGTGGGTTATATCGAGCAGACGGAAAAGTTGGAAGTAAAAGGGAATGCCGAAAAGATATTTTACCTGCCAACAGAAGTTAAAATGCTGAATGAAGTA
>CAYNCU010000256.1:0-5347 GCA_964395765.1 uncultured Roseivirgaceae bacterium
ATACAGAGCCTGTAAAAAATTTGTATTAAGGAAACTATTCGTTCCCAACCTTGACATTGAAGGCATTATCAATAATAACCCGAATTTTAAAAGCCGGATCATTGAATGGGCTCACAGGAATAATAAATCAATCCGGTTTACTATTCTCGACGTTATCGAAAATAAGCACTATAAAGAATTTGTCGCCCAGGTTATCATTGATGAGGTGCCCCAGGGAAAAGGAACCGGATACAGTAAAAAAAGCGCCGAGCAGGACGCAGCAGCGCATACCTGCGAACTTATGAATATTTAGTACGCAAAGCATTGGATAATATCATCAGAATTGGCGGGGCCGCGGTTAACCAGACCCCTATCGATTGGGAAGGAAACCTTGAACATATTCTTGAGGTAATTAGAACAGCCCGGAAGGAAAATGTTGAAATCGTATGTTTGCCCGAACAATCCATTCCGGGCTACGGATGTGAAGATCTTTTTTTAAGCCGTTGGCTTCCTGAAAAAGCTTTATCTATACTTGAAAAAATTATGGATGAAAGTGAAGGTATCATCCTTGCCGTTGGAATGCCTGTACTACATAATCAAAAATTATATAATTGTGCCTGTGTGGTTTGGGATAAAAGATTAATCGGTGTTTATGCCAAAAAATTCCTGGCCAATGACGGCATTTATTATGAGACCCGATGGTTTACGCCCAGGGATAACGACAGTACTGTTGATATAACGCTTTTGGGACAGAAGGTACCTTTCGGAGATTTCCGGTTTTCCTATAAAAATATTAAAATAGGCTTTGAGATCTGCCAGGATATGTGGGAAGGCCCCAGGCGCCCGGCTTGCCGGTTACATGAACAGGGTATTGACCTGATACTTAATCCCAGCGCAAGCCACTTTACGCTCGATAAATCAACCCTGCGCCGGAATCTTATTGTCGACAGTTCGCGGGATTTTAATTGCGCCTATGTATTCACCAATTTATTAGGGAACGAAGCCGGTAAAATCATTTTCGATGGCCAGGTTTTGATCGCTCAAAAAGGGAATCTGATCAACAATAGCCAATTATTATCCTATCGGGATTCCAACCTGATCTGGTCCGACCTAAATTTTTCCAACCCCGAATTAACCAAAGCACGCCAGGACCCGAACCGGTATTCCAGGAATGAAGAATTTACTCTTGCCACTACTCTCGGCTTGTTCGATTACCTGAGAAAAAGCAGGAACAAGGGATACGTTATTTCACTTAGTGGCGGTGCGGATTCTTCGACTTGTGCAGTATTGGTTTCGGAAATGACCCGCCGGGGAATCAGGGAATTGGGAATAAGGAATTTCCTGGAGAAACTGGGAAGGACCGATCTTATTTCCTTTGTCGAATCGATGGAAAATGGTGATTCCCGGAAATTTATTATTAAAAATATTCTTACAACGGCCTACCAGGCTTCGGAAAATTCATCGGATGAGACCTTACAATCGGCCAAGATATTAGCTGAAAGCCTGGGAGCTGAATTTTACAGCTGGAAAATATCCGGCGAGGCTTCTTCCTATGCAGGCAAAATTGAAGATGTTCTAAAAAGAAAACTCCAATGGAGCTCGGATGATATTGCCATGCAAAATATCCAGGCCAGGGCCCGGTCACCGGTTATTTGGCTATTGGCTAACATCAAACACTTTATCCTGTTAACCACTTCCAACCGGAGTGAAGGAGACCTGGGATATGCAACGATGGACGGGGATACGAGTGGAAGTCTTGCCCCCATTGCTGCCATTGATAAACACTTCATTCGCCAATGGCTTGTCTGGGTGGAAAAAGAGTTTCATTACAATGGATTGGCAAAAGTTAACAAATTGACTCCCACCGCAGAACTACGGCCTCCGGGGTATTCTCAATCGGATGAACATGACCTGATGCCTTATTCAATCCTTGTTGAGATTGAGAAATTGGGCATTCGGGATAAAAAATCACCCCTGGAAGTATACAAAACGCTTGTCCGGGAACAGGCGGTTTCTCCTGAACTCCTGAAAGAATATATTAAAAAGTTTTTCCGTCTATGGTCGGCGAACCAGTGGAAAAGAGAAAGAACCGCACCTTCCTTTCATCTCGACGATTTCTCTACAGATCCCAGAACATGGTGTCGTTTCCCTATTCTTTCCGGCTCTTTTTCAGAAGAATTAAAAGAACTCGATGATATTTCAGAATAATTTCAGTTAAGTGAGGATGTATGGTCAATTGACCATTCAAATAAGTATATTTATGCGCAAATTTTAAAAGAATGTCAATATTCAATTTTATTATCTGGTCAGCAAATCCGCAAATATTTCCCGATGTTTCCTGGCTCTTTATTCGCTGGTATGGATTATTATTTGCAATCGCCTTTATTGCGGGCCAGCAGATCTACTATCATTTTTATAAAGTGGAGGGAAAGCCGGAAAAGGATGTCGAAACGCTTACCATATTCATAGTAATTGGAACGATCATCGGAGCCCGGCTGGGTCATGTTTTCTTTTACGAACCGAAAAGGTTTTTAGCTCATCCTATAGAAATCCTGGAGATCTGGAAGGGAGGGCTCGCCAGTCACGGGGCCGCCATTGGCATTATCGTTTCCGTATTATTGTATTGCTATTACAGGATTATAATCAATTTCAATGAATTTACGATCAAGAGAAATAAGCGGGAAGGTCAGAGCTTCTTATATGTCATGGACAGGATTGTGATCGTGGTTGCTTTAGGAGGTGCATTTGTAAGAATGGGGAATTTCATGAATTCGGAAATTATTGGTGTGCCTACCCATTCTTCGTATGGTGTCCTTTTTGCCCGTGATGTAATTGACCAGCTTGAATATAAACAGGAAATCGTGGATAAGATATTTATTACTCATTCGGCAAAAGCCGAAAACAATGATTCTTTAAAATTCCCGGTCGATTTACACATTGTTTTTAAGAAGGGCGACCTGTCGGAGGATTACCTCAAAGCTTACCTTACCAATCAGGTAAAACGGATGCTAACGGGATATGAAATGGTAAAGATGCATATTCATGAACCTGCCGGAACTCCACTTGATTATTCGTTGGCAAAAAATAATGATGGAGAGTATGAGGCCACGATCCATACGTATGGGATTCCCAGGCACCCGGCTCAATTATATGAATCCGCTTCCTGCCTTATCCTGTTCTTCCTATTATTCTTTCTATGGAAAAATAAATGGCAGTCGATCAGTGAAGGCAGAATATTCGGGATATTCCTCGTATATGTGTTTACACTTCGATTTCTATATGAATTCATTAAGGAAAACCAGGTGCCTTTTGAAGATAAAATGACCTTAAACATGGGGCAATGGCTGAGTATCCCATTGGTGATTCTTGGGATTTTTCTCATCCTGAGAATTTCACAAAAGAGTAACAAATCCCTGCCGGTCCATTAACTGGAAGATTGGGTATCTTTACTTCGATTTATTTTAAGTTTACCCGATGCCATTTTCATTAAAATCAATCCCTCCGGTAAGATCATATATCCCAACTCTATTTTATACTGTTGGACAAATATTTTTTATTTTTATTTTATTATTCACAAGTTATTTACCGGTTAAATCGCAGGTACATAACAATGTCACGGATTCTACAGCCGATTCAATCTCCATTGATCATATTTTTATAATTGGGAACCGGGTAACTAAAGAAAAAATAATCCGGAGAGAACTTGATTTCAGGGAAGGCCAGACTTTTCAATCCGGAATTTTTAATGCGATGATTAAACGGAATGAACAGAAAATAATTAATACCAGCCTTTTTGTAAGCGTTAATATTTCAAAAATTGACCTGCCGGATCATAAAGCCGATATTATTATCCGGGTAGTGGAAAGATGGTATCTCTTTCCCATACCGGTCCTTGAACTGGCCGACCGCAATTTTGACGATTGGTGGATAAATCATGACCACGATTTTCACCGGATCGAATGGGGGCTAAGGCTGATAAAATACAATATGCGGGGAATGAATGAAACCTTAAAACTAACCGGCCAGTTCGGGTATACCAAGAGGGTCTTCGTTTCATACAACTTCCCTTATATTAATCATAAACAAAAAACCGGATTAAGTATTTTCTTTGATTATGCATTAAATAAAAACACAAGCTACAAAACGGTAAACAATAAGCTGTATTTTTTAAATTCCGATCGTTGGTTAAAGGAATACTATACGGGTGGATTGGCTTTTACCCTGCGAAAATCCTTCTATGCTTATCATACATTCGGGGCCAGCTTTATTTACAATAAAGTAAATGATACTATACCTGAACTGAATCCCGGATATTTTAACAATGGTAAAAACAATCAAAGGTATTTCAGGCTTTATTATTCTTTTCTTTACGATCACAGGGATATTACCGCGTATCCTTTACATGGTTCCTATTTCATGTTTGACCTCAATAAATACGGCATCGGCCTTTCAAAGGAGGTCAACTTTTTCGAGATGAGCGCCCTTTACTACCGCTTCCTTGAACTACCTTTAAAATTTTACCTGAGCGCCGGATTCGGTGCGAGGATATCCTTCCCCGGAGAGCAGCCATACAACATGTTTAATTCCCTCGGGTATGGGCAATTTACCCTTCGGGGCTATGAATTATATGTAATTGAAGGTCAGCATATATTTCAGTCGAAATTTACACTGAGGAAATGCCTCTATAAATTTGAAACGGAATACCATGATTATTTTTCACCGAGGCAAATACAACATTTTCATCTTGCCATTTACCTCAAAACTTTTGGGGATTTCGGCTACGTGAGTAGTTATGGCAACTATGCCATGAACGATCTCCTGGCCAATCAACTGCTTTACGGCTACGGAGTAGGCGCAGATCTGTTTACCGTTTATGACATGTTGCTAAGCTGGGATTATTCATTTAATAAGCTCGGGGAACATGGTTTTGTTTTTGGGGTAAAAAAAAGTTTTTAAACAAAAAAGGCGGAATTCTGAGAATTCCGCCTTTTTTGTTTGGCAATTATTAAATCATATTAATATCCAGGGTTCTGGTGCAAGGTGCCGTTACTTTCATCGATCGGGGTCTGACCTATCGGGCAACGAACATCCTTGTCATCAAAGGTCTTATCATTAAATACATAAGCCTTTGTCTTGGATTCGTTCTTCCAGTAGGTTTCCAGCGTCGATTTAAGTATGCCCCAGCGTTTGAGATCCCAGAAACGAAGACCTTCTTCTGCCAGTTCTATCCTTCTTTCCATACGAATGGCTTCCAGGGCATTGTCCTTGGTGGCAAATGCAGGAGTGCCCGCGGGGTAAGTGGATATCTGGTAATTGGCTGCAGGCGTGCCATCGTCCATGGTCACAAATCCAGCCGGATTAGCAGCCC
>CAYNCU010000257.1:0-5319 GCA_964395765.1 uncultured Roseivirgaceae bacterium
CACTTGAGCTGACCAATCTGACTCAATGATCACGAAGCCGGAGCCTCTTTGTAAAAACGAATGGCTATCGCCTGATTGATGATAATTTTTATCGACTGACCATCAAAATTCCGGTTTCCACTCAGGACTGGCCAGTACAACTGAAGTCGCTATCTGACGTTCTGGAATTGACCAGTATTTTCTGAGTAAGTATTCCTTTTCTTCATAGGAAACCAGCCTGAATCCATGCTTTTTATAAAAGCCGATAGCCCAGGATGCCTCCGCCCAGGTTCCGATAAGTAACGGTTTTTTAGATAGGGTAGCCAGGTGTTCAAGCAGTAAGCTGCCGATACCTTTGTTTCTTGCTTCGCTGCGGACATAGGCATGACGAATTAAAGTGACATCTCCCTTCTCCTGGATCCCCATAACACCGAGGATTTTTTTACCTTGCCGGTAACACCAGAAATCTACCCCCTGACGTATTTCTTCCCTCAATTCCTCCTTAGGCATGTAGGGCTCATGCCATCGATCGGCAGGAATAACGCCTTTATAGGCAGAAGCGGAGTCATTGATAATCTCAACAATTTCCCTGAAATCCTTTGTTTCACACTTTTTTATCATACAGAGAATAAAATATTATTGTATAAGAAAATAAAATTTAGGGATTCAAATTCTTATGAACAAAATTTTGATTTAATTATGGCCGGTTTTATATAATAAAGTCATGGATTTGATCGGTAATTCATTAAAAAAATATAAAATATTTGCCAGCCTGACCGCTCTGTTCATAATTATTTCAGGGAGTATTTATTTATCCGTACAGTTCAGGATGATCGGAAAGGTTTCCGATCTTTTCTTCATTGGACTTTCGGTAGCTGAAAGTTGTTTTATTTTGCTGAACGGATTATGGCTCTTCAGGTACACAGTTTCCAGTGAAGCACCTTTTAAGGTACTTACGGCCGCATCGACCGGCAGCGCTGATAGTGAAAAGGCATATGGGGGTTTTATTTCCGTGTTCGGGAAATTTAAACTGATCCTTCCGGTTTCAGTTTTATGGGCTTTGGGATCCGGTATCCTGCCTGTTATCAACAATTTCTGGAACCAGTGGACGCTTTCCGTACTTTTCGGGATATTTCTTTTTTTTGCCAACCTGGTCACCGCTTACTTTCTTATCCTGCTATTCGCTTATTTTATTTATTCCCGAAAGTTGTGGAACCTCATTGAAGTGGAATTATGGAAACGTGAAAGCCGGGAAGCTCATTTTCTGTTCGGATTGAGCAGGCAAATTTCGCTTTACGGCACCGTCTATGGAGCCGCGAACATAACGGCCTGGCTGTCATCGCCCGTTATCCCGCGCGGAAAGGAAGTATTTTTTATTATTGCCGCTTCTATCCTTATTCTTACCGGGGCTATTATTGTCCCGGTACTGCCTTATATTCATAAGATTACGGCGAAGAAACGGGCCGCGTTGATCGATATCGATGAAAAAATTCAGACCGAATATTCTGAGATCCTTGAAAAGCTTTCCAACCACCTGCCCGGAATCCGTTTCGACCGGATCAATGCGCTCCTTGAAATGCGCCAGCGAATAGAAGCGATCCAGGCTTTCCCTTATAAGATCAAGACACTGTCCACCGGGATCTCCATTATCCTGATTTCTTCGGTCCCCATATTTATCCAGTATTTTTTTAATAAATTTTTCAAATAACCCGGACGACGAGGGAGGTCAGGCGACCGGTCTCATTTATTTGGGTCTTTTAAGGTGATTTTAAAAATTTAATAATTAATTTGTCGCTCTATTAAAACCGGAGTTTATGAAAAGATTTTTTTATCCTCTCCTTCTAATTTACCTGGCCTTCTTCCTTCACGCACAAAGCCAGGATCGTGTAATCAACGTCGATGTATCCAACGTACAGGGCAAACTCAACCGTTTTTTCAATGAATGTGTCGGGGCAGGCCGCGCGAATGAGGGCCTCAGGGCCGATTGGCAACGACAACTCCGATATGCAAAAGAGGAACTGGGATTCCGCTATATCCGGATGCATGGCTTGTTGCATGATGACATGGGTGTATATTTTGAGGACAGACAGGGCAATCCCATTTACAACTGGCAATATATTGATGAGTTGTACGATTTTCTTATAAGTATTCACGTCCGACCATTTGTTGAATTGAGCTTTATGCCGAAAGCGCTTGCCAGTTCCGACAAAACTGTTTTCTGGTGGAAAGGCAACATCACTCCGCCCAGCAATTACAATAAGTGGGGCAGTTTAATTAAAGCATTGGTACAACACTGGACTGAACGGTATGGAGAAAATGAGGTGAAAAGCTGGTATTTCGAAGTGTGGAATGAACCTAACCTCTCATTCTTCTGGAGCGGCAACCAGGCCGATTATTTTCACCTGTATAAGGTAACCGCCGATGCTATAAAATCGGTTTCCAAAGACTACAGGGTGGGTGGGCCGGCTACCGCAGAACATGCCTGGGTTTCGGATCTGATCAACTACTGCGTTCAGAATAGAGTGCCGATTGATTTTATCAGTACTCACACTTACGGAATAGAAAAAGGATCCTTCGACGCGAATGGAATTTTAACTTTCCTGAGCGGTAAAGACAGTGCTATTTACGGAGTTGTCATCGGTTCAAGAAAAGAAATTCAGCAATCGCCCCTTCCCAACCTGGAACTGCATTATACGGAATGGAGCGCTTCCTATACACCTACCGACCCCATTCATGATACCTATTTTGAAGCTCCTTACATTTTAGACAAATTAAAGAAATCAGGTAATGCCGCGAACTCCATGTCTTACTGGACCTTTACCGATATTTTTGAAGAGAACGGTCCCCGGGCTACACCTTTTCACGGCGGCTTCGGTTTAATCAATTATGAAGATATCAACAAGCCGGCGTTTTATGCCTACCAGTTTCTCAACCGGCTGGGAGAGGAGGAATTAAAAGATAACGACGCTTCTTCATGGATTTGTAGGGATGACAGTGGAAATGTTCAGGTACTGCTTTGGGATTTTACCAACACCCATCCCGATTCCGTAAGCGACCAGGCTTATTACAAAAGAGATCTTCCAGCAAAGACAAAAGGAAAGGTGACCATCAATTATAAAAACCTGCCTGCCGGGAAATATGAATTGAACGTGTATCAGACCGGGTACCAGGTGAATGATTGTTATTCAACCTATCTCGATTTGGGGAGTCCTTCGCAATTGACCCGACAGCAGGTGCAGATGATCAGACAAAAAAACAACGGGGTGCCGGTTATTCAAAAAACCATAGAAATTGGTACCGGCAAAACTTTCAGCGAAAGCCTTGATCTGAGGGAGAATGATGTGTTCTTGGTTACGATGCATCGGTTGTAGCAATTAAGCAGGAAGCTCATTGATTACGATACTAAAAATTTCCCCATGAAAAATCATATATTTCACAATGTCTTTTTGCTGTTTTTGGCAGTTCTTTTTGGCTCAGGTTGTAATCAGAACAAGCCCGGTATTAAGAAATCGTGGACCTTGGGACCTTTTGTAAAAGTCGATTCTGTAAATCCGATCCTGGGAGCTGTTGACAGTATTCGTTTTATGGACCCGGTCCTTAGAACCCGGGTAAAATGGGAGGCAAAAGATGTCTTTAATCCTGCTGCCGTAGTTCGGGAAGGAAAGGTCTATCTGCTATACAGGGCCGAAGACAGTATCGGAAGATTTGCCGGAACATCCCGGATTGGATTGGCGGTAAGTAATAACGGCTTTACTTTCCAACGCTATGATGAACCGGTCTTGTATCCTGACAATGACAGTTATAAGGATTATGAATGGGAGGGAGGTTGTGAGGATCCCAGGGTCGTACAGAATGACAGCGGGATATATTATATGTTCTATACCGCTTATAACGGAAAAAGGGCGCGACTCTTTGTGGCCACTTCAAACGATCTCATTCATTGGACCAAACACGGTTCAGCTTTTAAGGATGCATATAATGGCAAATATTTCAACCTTGATACCAAATCGGGCGCCGTTGTATGCCGGCTTAAAGGGGATGAATTCGTTGCTACTAAAATTAATAATAAATACTGGATGTATTTTGGCGATGAGGATATCTATCTGGCCTATTCCGATGACCTGGTGAACTGGACACCGTTGGAAAAAAACAATAAGGAAATTGTAGATAATGACACATCGGATGTCAGGCCCGATCTCTTGCAGGTCTTGCAACCCAGGAAAGGAAAATTTGACAGCGAGCTGGTTGAGTCGGGGCCATTGGCCCTGATCACCGTTAATGGAATTTTATTGATTTATAACAGCAGGAACAGTAAGGATTACGGAGATACAACATTGGCGGACGGAACTTATTCGGCAGGACAGGCCTTGTTCGACATCAGTAATCCGGAAAAATTAATTGCCCGGAGCGACAGTAATTTTATCAAACCGGATAAGCCATTTGAAATATCGGGACAGGTAAATAATGTATGTTTTATTGAAGGTCTTGCGCATTTTAGTGGAAAATGGTTTCTCTATTACGGAGCTGCCGATACGAAAATTGCCATGGCAGTCTGTGCCGGCGATTCGGGTCTGGCTGAACCACTGATCCCGGAGTGAGTAAACCCGCTTAAGGGTGAACTGTCCGGACCGGCAGTCGCTGCCTTACAAGTATATAATAATTAACCTGATTCATTGGTTAATCTCACTTTTTTATATAAAATTTCGTGTAGATAAAATACCTTTTTCCCGGGAAATTTTTAAGGTTAAACGAATACCTTCATTGATTTTTAAACGTTGATCCTATGAATTTTTTTAAGAAATCTGAAGGTAAATTCAAATGTATAGCGGTGGTACATTGCGGGAATCCTTTTTGGCAAGGTTCATGTTGAAAGTGTTTCAAAATCATAAATTCTGATCAGGGCTATAGCGTTCTTTATCAAACTAAATTTTTTTAATATGAAAAGCATTACATCTCCCCGCCACAGGCCAAATGTTTTCAGAACATTATGGTTTGCCCTTTCGATGGTTCTATTTACTTCCGCGTCCTATGCCCAATCACCGGTTGATTTTTCCGGGACCTGGCAACAGGACACCCTTAAAAGTGATGATTTTTATAAAAGGTTTGATGTGAAATATATTATTACACAAACCCTTGATGAATTAACACTTAAAGAGACATTCTCCGAATACAACGGTAACGAAATTGCTTCTCGCGACTATTCCTTCCGCCTGGATGGGAAGGAAACTAACCTCGAGAAGGAAGGCGGAACCGAAAAAGAACTTGCCCAATGGTCATCGGATAAAAAGATCCTTTAGGAGGACTCGTCCGACTTGCGTCTGTAGTAGGACGATACGCCGA
>CAYNCU010000258.1:0-5187 GCA_964395765.1 uncultured Roseivirgaceae bacterium
ACACGGAGTGATTCAATAAATTTATCGGGTTCGGATCTCATAAAGAGTCAGTCTTTTAAAATCAGGGACCCACTCATTTAAAATATCTTTTTTAGGTCGTCGACGCTTCGGTCAGATAAGCTTTCCGTGGGGTATTTAATTATGGAGTGAGGAATCTGACCATATCATGAGAAATCTAACCAGGTAGTGAAAAATCTAATTAAAGCCCTGTGAGGGCGAAATTTTGGTTGCTCATAAATCATTTTTAAATCAGTACCTTTTCGAAACTCTCCTTCTCCGCATCTTCATGTTTCCGCATTTCCACATTTCCACATCTTCTTTTAAATACATAGGGAGCCCGGAATCCCAAAAATTATCGGGATTAAAGGGAGGATTCAGACTAAGGCGTCAGTTTAATAATTTCACCAATGGATTCTCCTTTATCCAATGCCCGTCCTTCAATTGCCATTCATGGATAAGAGAGTTGTGATAGATATAGGCTTGTTTAATATCCAAGGCAGGATGATTTTCCGGAGTTAATTCAGAGGTATAGGATTTAATGTTTTTTGTTATATAATCCGGATCAGGAGCATAAGAATTTACCACAACAGTTATATGATTCTCATCTTTTTTCCATTTAACAATAAAATAATAATTCAGGTCGAAAAATTCTTCCGGAATGGGCGAACATACCCGGTTATCTCTCACTACCGGATGATAAAATTTGTACCAGGTTGAAATCAGCAGTGAAGACATTTCTTTTATTCTCGGAGAACTGAAAGAATCCACCTTATATCCTGTCATAAATGCATTACAAATATTGTTTCTTTCCTCCGGCTGTGAATACAGGTTTAAAAAATTCATATCCTGATAATACTGCTGAATTTCTTCCGGAAGCATCTGGGTACGCGATGGACTGTGAAGATTAATGAACAGGCTTAATAGAACAGCTGTAAATAACCCTTTCATATTACGACCAATTATAATAGATAGCTTTCTACTGACTTTGTATTAAAATTTAATGATTTTTATCTGATAAAGAAATTATTCCCAATCTTTTATGAAGTAGGTTTCTGGGATCATAAATTACTCAACAGAGAACCACAGAGCAGGTACAGCGTTGCGCAGAGTATTAAAACCTCGCTTTGTCACCCCGTCACTCCATCACCCCTCTCCCGATTAACCCTCACCCTTCGACCTATTTTTCTTTGCAGGAAAGAATTAACTTATTTAAATTAAAGTTTCATAATCTGCCAATGCTCCGCAACAACATCCTCATCGCCTGGCGATACCTCCGGAAGGATAAAACCCTTTCCGTTATCAGCATTGCCGGACTGTCGGTAAGCCTGGCTGTGTGCATCCTTATGTTCCGGTATACGTTTTTTGAAATGCGGTATGACCGCTTTAATAAAAATGAAAACCGGATTTACCAGCTATATACGAGAGTCTTTGAAAACAAACAGCTAATTTCGACGACCGCCTTCACTTCCATTACCTCGGGACCAGAGATAAAGGGAAAAATTCTCGGGGTGGAAAAATCGGTGCGTTTCGTCAATACCAAGTCGTGGTTCGACTGCACGCTGAGCTATAATGACGGTTTCAGCCCGGTAATTTTTAATGAGCATCACCTGTATTATGCCGACCCTTCCCTGTTTTCCGTTTTTTCCTTTCCGCTCGTACAGGGGAATAGAAATACAGCCCTGGAAAAACCGTACACGGCCGTCCTTTCCGAATCGGTGGCCGGGAAATATTTCAAAAATGAAAACCCGCTCGGCAAAACACTGCACCTGAAAGGAAGCGGCGATGAACACGATTATACCGTCACCGGGATCATGCGGGATATACCGGCCAATTCAAATATCGATGCCGATGTTTTACTTTCAATCAATTCAATAGCCGGTAATCCCCATGTGGATAATTTCGGCGTTTACACCTTTTTGCTTGTTGACGGAAACCGCAACTTCAAAAACTTAAATAACAAGCTTGACGGTTTTATTTCAAAATATCAACCTGAACTGAACACCGGGAATACAACCTTAAAACTTGGATTGATCCCTCTAAAATATATCCATCTTCATTCTCCTGCCGGGGATGAAATGAAGGTTGGCGGAAATGCAACAACAGTTTATTTCCTGCTCCTGGTTGCCCTGGTAATTCTCGCCATCGCATGGGTCAACTATATTAACCTGGCAGCCACGCGGTCGGTTTCACGGGCACGCGAGGTATCGATAAGAAAAATTTCAGGGGCTGAACACCGGCACCTCGTTGCACAGTTTCTTACGGAATCCTTCCTGGTAAACTCGATTAGCCTGGCACTAGCATTGATCCTGCTTTATTACCTGGCACCTGGTTTTCATAAAATTACGACTTTGTCCGTTTCGTTTTCGCATATCACCGGTATGCTGCTCAGTATGCAGGGATTAGCGGCTGCGATATTATTCTTCACTGGGATATTCATATCGGGATATTTTCCGGCAAGGATCATAGCTTCTGCCCGGACCACAGAAGTATTAAAAGGAAAATATAACAGCGGGAAAAAAGGATTGGCGTTAAGACGCCTACTGGTTACTGTACAATTTTCCGCTGCGATTATTTTATCGGTATCGGTGCTTACCTTTAACAGGCAATTACAGTTTATGCAAAATCAAAACATTGGCGCGGACATAGACCGGGTAATGGTAATTAAAGTGCCCGCTACCTTTGATTCGCTGTTTTTAAAACGGATCTCCGTTTTCAAGAACCTGCTTGAAAATAAATCCATAATCAGTTCGGTAGCTACCTCCTCCACAGTACCCGGGGATGCCATTGACTGGACCGGGGAAATAAAACAGAAAAAAAACAGCTATGAAAAAGGGTTGAATTTCAGGATTTCCGTGATCGATCCTGATTTCATCCGGACCTATCATCTCCGGTTGCTGGCTGGCAGGGATTTCATTCCGGCGGATTTTCCGCTCGATAAATTCGGTATGAAAACAGAGGCGGTTATCCTGAACCGTACCGCTGTCAGGCAACTGGGATTCCGGTCACCGGAAGAATCTATCGGTCAAAATATTTATTGGAATAACTATAAATGCGAAGTGATCGGTGTTATCGACGACTATCATCAGCAATCCCTAAAAGAATCGATTCAGCCCATGCTGTATACCGTCAACCACGGGCCGGATTTGTCCTTAAGACTCGAAAAGAAAAGCCATGATAAGATGGCCGCGATGATTTCAATTGTTTATAAGGCATGGAATTCAATTTTCCCGGATGCTCCGTTTAATTATTTTATGCTAAAGGATTTTTATAAAAGCCAATATACCGGTGACAGGCAATTAATAAATATTTTCAGGTTTTTCAGTGTGCTTGCAATTTTTATATCCTGCCTGGGATTATTCGGATTGTCATCATTCACTGCGCAACAAAGAACGAGGGAAATGAGCATTCGTAAGATACTGGGTGCGACATTACTGGATCGGTTATTATTGCTTACGCGGGAATTTTTTCTGCTGATCGTTACCGCTTCCTGCCTGGCGTTGCCATTGTCGTGGCTGGGGATGAAAAGGTGGCTTGAAAATTTTGCTTACCCTATAAAGCTTTCCGGGCAACTATTCATACTGCCCGTAGTTTTTATTATCCTTGTTACCCTGGTCACCGTCAGTACGCAGGTTTTAAAGACGGTCTTTATAAATCCGGTGGATTCATTAAAAGCCGAATAAGGGCACAATATTTTGTTGCCGGTTGCCTGTTAAATGTCTTCCCGTCTGCACGCCAACCTTGCTATCCGCCTACACTAAAACATTTTCACAAACTTTTTCCGTGGTTAGTATGTTCTTTATTTGAGTAAAAGCTAAAGTGGCGAAAAAGTCCTACTCCCGGGAAGGATCAGGAACAAATTGATCCGGTGGGGGAAGAGACAAATACGGCAATGATGGGAAGGCATCCTTTATGGTGCATACTATTACTCCTGGCATCCCTGTCATCCTGCAGGGAAGAACAGATGCCCCGGCTATACTGCAGCCATGATGTTTCCGTTTCCCCGGATTCGTGCCTTTTATCCGATTCCGAATTATCGAAGGTAAGATCCTTATTCAAATCCAATCACCTGTCGGACAGTAACCTGGAATTTTACCGCCTGGAGTCCAATTTGCCGGGATGGCATACGCTTCGGTCTTACCAGTTCGTCAACCACCTGAAGATTTTCACGAATCAGTTGATTTATGTTTTTAATGAAGAAAATAAGCTTAACAGTGTAACCGGAAATTATGTTTCAACCTTGAAACTGGATTCCATCCCCGCTTCGAATATCGATGATGTCATAATGAAATACATTCACGCGGTAAAGAAGGATCATCATATCCCATTTGAAAAACAGGAAATAACCCAAAGCTGTTTTAATTATGAATTCGGTTATTACGATAAAAACATTACCCGGAATAAAAGCCGGCATAATTTTACAAAGGCATGGAAAGTTACGCCGGAAGGTTATGACTTTCCTGTTATTTATGTGGAGGACAAAACATTGAAAACCATTTATTACAATGATGGAATAGATACCCTGAACTGATATCGGTTCACCCCCAACCATCTGATCAAAAAATCAAAAAATATGGAAATCAAGAAATAGAAGAACTCTTTATCCACAGGGATCTTAACTGTAAAAATTAGGATTATATTTGATGCTTCTCTCAATCACTCAATGTAAAAGTAAAGATATGGATGCTTCTCCCTACCGGATTAATATGGGTTTCGTTGACCCCGGAAATGCCAATCCGAAGCAGCTTGAATTGCTGAATAAGGCACAACAGGATTTCGGGATGATCCCCAACATGTTCAAGGCTATGGCTAACCTGCCGGCCATCCTTGAGATGTACCGCTTCGGGTATGACCGTTTCAGAACCGACAGCAACTTCACCCCGGCTGAACAGGAAACCGTTTTCCTGACCATCAGCGTAGAAAATGAGTGCAATTACTGCAGGATCAGTCACGGCATGAATGCTGAAATGTTCATGCAGGTACCGAAGGAATTGGTGCGGGCCCTGTTACATCATACGGAATTGCCGGAAGGGAAATTAAAAGCTCTTTCCGTGTTTACTTCTGTTATGGTGAATAAACGCGGTAACCCGGAGGATGAGGACGTAGCGGAATTTCTGAAAGCGGGTTACGGTGAGCAACATATATTAAGTATTATCCTGGCCATTGCTACCAAAACGCTGAGTAACTATA
>CAYNCU010000259.1:0-5166 GCA_964395765.1 uncultured Roseivirgaceae bacterium
AGCCACAATGCCATACAGATTCCTGACTGACATTACAATGGAATATTGCGTGGGATAATTTATAGGGAACTTGTTAATGGTACACCAACCGGTACTGCTACCTACATATTCAAACAAATAATGTCCATTGGATACTGAGGATATGGTGGAAGTACCTTTTTCGCTGGTAGGCCAGTTTAACGAATTGTCATTAAAATCTTCCTCATAAAGTACAGTAGGGTTACCTGCCTGAGCGAACAGCAAGCGGGTGCAAATAAAAAAATAACAACTCAGAAAAATTAAAATGCGCCGGTTTATCATTTTAACTTGTTGCTTACTAAAATTTAAACTTCTAAATTTTAAAACACCTTATACAAATTTAAAAAAAATATTTAATAAATGTTTAATTAAAGGGTTTATGAACTGTTTTTTTGACCCGTAAAAATTGACACGAATGCCTTAAAATCACGTTAAAATCAAATTTTACCTTACATTTTATAATTATATACACAGGTCGTTTAGGAATATTATAATTTTAACCTGATTCTTCAAATTCTCTTTGATCCTATATAAATAAAGATAATTTTGAGTTCCGTTAATTTTTTGAATGAATTAAGCCCCTTAAAAAATGAAAAAAATAACCACCGCGATCTTTTTAACTATTTTTATTATCGCTTTGAAATTCAACCAAGCCTGGTCCCAGGGTAATCCTGTAAAACAAATTCAGCTTGTGAATTTCCTTTTACAATCCTCAGCGGTTATCGGGAGTCCGGGAAATGTATTATCTACTCCATCCTATCAATCCAAAGTCTATTGGTTTCCGGTGAAAGTTCCTTCTACGGTTTTAACCGGGCTGGTCGCCAATCATATTTACCCTGACCCTTATACAGGTCTGAATAATATGTTTATCCCGGATGCTTCCGATGAATTCAATAAGGAATATAATCTGGAACAATACAGTTTTTTGCCCGGTGAGCCGAATCCCTGGAAAAAACCCTACTGGTATAGAACATCCTTTGAAGTTCCCGCTTCGGACAAGGGAAGATTCTTTGAATTGATATTCAAAGGAATTAACTATAGGGCGGCGGTCTGGCTTAACGGAAAGCAGATTGCCGATTCTACCGATTTGGCAGGAATGTTCGCCGAGTATAAACTGGACGTAAGTAAACAGGTTATTCCGGGAGGGAAAAATTTTCTTGCCGTAAAAATTTACCCATTGGATTACCCCGGTCTTCCGTCCCAGGAACAATTGAAAGCCATGGGGGATTTTTTTGCCAATGGAGGACCTACGGGCGACATCGGCAAAAATGTAACGATGCTTTGTTCTGTCGGGTGGGACTGGATTCCACCCGTCCGAGACCGGAATATCGGGATCTGGCAACCGGTGTATTTAAGAACATCAGGCCCCGTGACCATTGAAAAACCGCAGGTTATAACCGAACTGCCGGATCTTCCTGACACCGATAAAGCAAACCTTTCATTAAGCTTTTTAATATCTAACCATAAAGATCTTTCTTCCAAAGGGACTTTGGATATAAAAATAAGACCGGAAAATTTTCAGGGAAATTCCATTGAATTCTCGAAGCCGGTATCAATGGAAGCATTAAAATCAGTAAGGGTGATGCTGGATACTAAAAATACGGAAGAATTGATTATTAATCACCCGCATCTGTGGTGGCCAAACGGGCATGGAAGCCCCAACCTGTACCGTTTGCAGGTGCAGTATAAAGATGAAAACGGGATATCGGATGAAATAGCTATTGTTTTCGGCATACGCACAGTCAGTTCAAAAACGACGGAGGTTAATAATAAATCAATCCGGCGGGATTTTTATGTCAACGGAAAACGTGTAAACCTGGTGGGTGGGGCCTGGGTGCCGGATATGATGCTCAACAGGGATTCGACCCGTTTTGCCAACGAACTGAAATTGTGCAGGAATGCGAATGCCAACCTGATCAGGATATGGGGAGGAGGAATTACTCCGCCGGATGTATTTTTTGATATTGCGGACCGGCTCGGGTTGTTGGTTTGGTCTGATTTCTGGATAACCGGTGATACGCAAGGAGAATTTAAGGGGTCACCGGACTGGCCCCTGGAATGTAATTTTTTTGTTAAAATTTTGACATGTACGATCTATCGGTTCTGTAATCACCCCTGTTTAGTGGTGTGGACGGGGGGGAATGAAGGCCATGCAAGAAAAGAACTTTATGATGCTATGAGAGACAGTGTAAGTACAATCGACGGTACACGTCCGTTTATTCCCAGCTCATCAGGATTTGCAAAATTGCCTTCAGGCTGGAAAGGTTCATGGCCAGACGATAAACCGTCGGGGGTTTATAGTGGAGGACCCTATGCGTGGAAAGAACCGGGATATTATTATAATCTTGCCGATAACGCCAAAGACTGGGTTTTTAAAGATGAAACCGGAATACCCTCACAGCCTCCCTACAATATGCTCAGTAAAATAGTTCCCAATCTGGTATGGGATCAATCCCTTCCTTTTCCATTGAATAACACATGGGGATATCATGATGCGGCAACCGGTAATGGCAGGTATGATCTTTACTATAAGGACGCAGTTACGCGATATGGAAAACCTGTCAGCATGGAAGATTTTTCCAATAAAATGCAATTAATGAATGCCAACGGATACCAGGCCATTTTTGAAGCAGCCGGACATAAACTGAATGACAACGGAGGGGTAATGCTCTGGAAATTGAATGCCGCTTTCCCCAGTGTTATGTGGCAGATCTATGACTGGTATCTTGAACCGAATGCGGGTTATTACTTTATGCAAAACGCATGTGAACCGGTTCATGTACAGCTTAACCTCGACGATTCCGCAATAGCAGTCATTAACAGGACGTATACGCCGGTAAAAAATCTTACCGCTATTGCATCATTGTTTGATATGCAGGGGAAATTAATATATAAAAATTCTTCCCAAACAAGTCTGAACGGAGCGGATGTTAAAGAAGTATTTTCGCTGTCGAAGTCACTGGCAAGTATAAAGGGAATAACATTTGTTATTTTGAACCTTAAAGACGGCAACGGGCAGTTAGTTTCACACAATGCGTATTGGTTATCGCCGTCGGATGACTTTTCCTCACTCAAAGATTTACGGCAAGCCCGCCTCGGGATTCAGGTAACGGATCATTCAGAAAAAAATAATGAAAGTTCATGGTCCCTGAAAGTCACCAATAATTCCGATGTTGTTGCCTTTTTCATTCGTCCGCAACTAATGGATAAGGAGGATGAGGAAATTACGCCCAGTTTCTGGTCGGCCGGGTATTTTTCACTGGCTCCTTCAGAATCCTTAATGGTTTCCGTATCTGTTCCTGATAATATACTTGAAAAAGGGGCGTCTGCGATTAAATTCAGCGGATGGAACGCGGTCGAACAAAAAATAAGTATTAAGCCCTGAAATTGATCGTCTTGATAATTTCAATAATTATTGACATTCGACGTCAATAAATTTTCGTAAATTAACATAGTTTTTAGACTCGGCGAATCCATCCTGATCGTGAAAATATTTTTTAGGTGGACTATGACTTTTTTATTATCAAATTTATTTTATTCCTACAGTAACTCTCAACCTGGGCAAAGCGAGGAAAAAAAGGGAGATCGCCTCCCCGTCGTAGCCGGCACGTTTTACCCTGCCAATAAAAATGAATTACTTAACCTGGTTTCTCAATTTTTTGACGAGGCTCCCCTGATTTCCAAGACTCAGCCTTTTGCCGTGATCGTACCTCATGCCGGATATATTTTTTCCGGTCCGGTGGCCGCAGCTTCCTATAAACAAATCGACCGGAATAAGAAATTTGACCATGTATTCCTGATCGGCTCCAGTCATACTCAATATTTCGAGGGTGTTTCCGCTTATACCCGAGGTGGCTTTATAACACCGCTTGGTAAAGTTAAAGTTGATACCCTTTCCACCTGGCTGGCCAATCATTATACAATCATTAAGGATGATCCTTCTCCGCATAGCAAAGAACACAGCCTTGAAGTGCAGCTTCCATTCTTGCAATATTGGTTAAAAAAGCCCTTCAGCATTGTCCCCTTGATTATCGGAGGTGAAAGTACTGATATCCCGAGAAAGCTCGCGGAAGCGCTATCATCCTATTTCAATGAAAGAAACCTTTTTATTATCAGTACCGATTTTTCGCACTACCCCGGTTATGCGGACGCCGTTAGGTCCGATAAAATGATGTCGGATGCCATTTGCAGTAATTCGGCAGAAAAATTTTTAGCGGCCCGGCGCGATGATGAAAATAAAAGTATCCCGGGACTGGCTACCTCCCTATGTGGATGGACCTCTGTGCTTACTTTACTTGATATCACCCAGTCTCATAAGGAACTGGCTTTCCGGAATGTACTTTACAGGAATTCCGGCGATTCCCAATATGGCGAAAAGGATAAAGTAGTAGGATATAATGCAATTTGCGTTGTAAAACAAAGCGAGAATTATGAAAACGATTTTTCTCTTACCGATTCTGATAAAATTCAACTTTTACAAATGGCCAGGGAAAGCATCACTAATTATATCCGGAAAGGAGATATTCATGCGGTTACCGTCAATCCAATCCCTTCCGGCCTCCAGTTTAAAGCCGGCGTATTTGTGACGGTCAATGTTAACGGATCCCTTCGGGGTTGCATAGGTAATATACAGTCTGATCAACCTTTGTATAAATTAACCCAATCGATGGCGGTTGCTGCAGCTACGAGGGATTACCGGTTTATGCCGGTTAAGCGTAATGAATTAAACCGGATGGAAATTGAAATTTCAGTGCTGACGCCTATGAAAAAAATAAATTCCATTGATGAAATTATTATGGGGAAACATGGAATTTACATTAAGAAAGGCGATCAATCGGGAACTTTTCTTCCCCAGGTAGCCACTGAAACCCGTTGGACAAAAGAAGAATTCCTGGGACATTGCGCCCGGGACAAGGCGCGAATTGGATGGGAAGGATGGAAAGACGCAGATCTATATACTTATGAAGCACTGGTATTCGGTGATGTTAAGGAGGGGAATCATGATAAATGATCAATCCTTATGGAAGAGAACGAATATTCTTGAAGGCGGGAATTAATTTTTATTATCGCTCCTGTTCCTGCGGGGCTGCCGGGGTGGATGATTTTCATCATGTCCGGGCATGAATGCCTTTTTCATGGTTTCAATAA
>CAYNCU010000260.1:0-5132 GCA_964395765.1 uncultured Roseivirgaceae bacterium
CATTTATTTAGCTGTTCTTTCAGAGTCTTGATCTTGTTTAAGGATTCCTGCTGGATTTTGAGCATTTGATCAGGATTGGGAACATTCTCGTTCTCATTGGTATTTTCATCTGATTTTTGAGCGTTACGATCAGGAATCGGATGCAGATCGGCCATCCATTGCATCATATTATTATATGTATTATTAAGATCCGACATAGCGGAATCAATTTTCAATTTCCGGACCGGGTCGTCAACTGAATCTTCTATTAATTTCAAGGCATGCCTGACACTTAAAACTTCACCCATTTTAGGCATGATTTCATCATGCAGCTCCATGGTTTGGGCATATATTTTTCTGGAATCTTTATAAGGGTCCTTGGAATGACAAGCGATTAAGAGGGTTGTGACGCCAAGAAGAATGAATAAATTTTTCATAATAATATTTTAGCAAAACTAACGAATGATCAGAAATCAATCAAAACTCCCGGTGTTATTCCGTGGGCGTTGCAAAATCCGGCATTCACTTCGAGGACATACTTTGCGGGATAAAAACCGGGAATCGGGTTTGTTGAATAGGGCGTTGTATGGTTGGTAATATATTTTATTATCTTATCGCTGCCTATAAACAATATATCCAGCGGGATCCGGGTGTCCTTCATCCAGAAAGTTCTTTGGTCTTCGTTTTGAAACACAAACAGCATGCCCCTGTTCATCCCCAGGCTATCCCTGTCCATAAGACCCCGCATGATTTCGTCTTCCGTAGATGCGATCTCAATTTCAATTTTCGCCAATGTATCTGCAGGTTTCGTAGCGATGAAGGAAAGGTTGCCGTCTTTCCTGAAAGGATAATTTAGGTGCGAGACAATATTATTTTTTTCCGGCCGGTGGGAATAATAAATTAAAAATGAAATTGCCGCAATAATTAATATTATTGTGGTTCCCAGTAACCATTTCCTGTTTTTCCCTTTCATTATTTAGTCCCGATTATTTGAATTACTGCAGTTCTGTTTCTTGGGCGGGTATCAAAATCAACAAAAATAATTTGCTGCCAGGTCCCCAGTAATAATTTACCCTCCGTAAAGGGGAATACCATGGATGTTTTCAGCAAGGTGGATCGCAGGTGAGAAGCGCCGTTATCGTCATGCCAGGTATCGTTATGTTTATAGTGAATTCCATAAGGGGCAATTTTATCAAACATTTCACTGATATCATGGGAAACCAGTCCCGGCTCGTATTCCACCGTGCTGATGCCGGTAGTTGATCCAACGGAAAACACCGAGATTTGCCCTTCCCGGAATGAGTTTTTCCGAATTACTTCCTGTGCCTGGGAGGTAATATCCACAATATGTGTCTTTCCCATGGTATTCAATTGAATGGTAGTGGTAAAAATTTCCATTTGAAATTGATTTTAATCCCGGTTAATTATAAAAACAAATAAAAACAGATTATGCATTTATTTTTATTTTTTTTATATTGGTATTTCATTAAAATTCAACAGCTATGCAAAAGTTATGTATTGAGTGCGGCGTTCCTTTTAAAGGGAGGTCCGACAAAAAATTCTGTTCCGATTTCTGCAGGAACCATTACAATAACAAATTAAACGGCTTTACCAACAATTACGTAAGGCGAATCAACGGTATTTTACGCAAAAACAGGAGAATCCTGGAGAAGTATTATGCCGGAAATCGTTTTGAAATGGATCGTGAGCGGCTTATTTGGGAAGGATTTGATTTCCGGTATTTTACGCATGGAAGCAAAGCTGATGACGGGAATATGTATTATTACTGTTATGATTACGGCTATTCCATGGTCAATTGCGATTCCTGCGTTTTGATAAACCAGGGAACGGTACAAGACTAATTATCCTTCGAACATTCAGACTTTATAAACTGTTCTGCCTGACTGACCCCGAGTTGCAGGGCCTTTATGGCATCATTACAGGCCTCCGTGGTGGCATGAAGGTAGTAGTAGGATAGCGCCCGGTTATAATAGGCCTGACCGTTCGTTGAATCGCTCGCCAGGTTTAGGGAATACATATCCCTGCTCCTGGAATAATTTTTCATTTTGAAATATACGTTCCCTTTCAGAAAATAGATTCTTGGATTTTCAGGAGCCAATAATCCTGCAACGGAATAGTCTTTTAGGGCAGCGTCCAGGTCGCCTGTCTTTTCATAAACCAGACCTTGGTTAATATAAAGTTGGTAGTTATTATTATCGAGGTTGATGGCGGTATCATAATCGCTCAGGGCGTTATTGTATTTTTGTTCCCTATAATAAAGATAGGCTCTGTAGGAATATACGCCGGTAGATCCTTCCGTTTCATTGATCAGATCGGTAAGCTCTGAAACGGACTTTTTATTGTTTTCCAGCAGGATCTTATTGAATTTTGCCATCTGATTATAGGGGTTTATCGACAATGCTTTATTATAATCATCGATGGCGAAGGCATTATTCCCTGATTGTGCATATAATAGCCCACGATTTACATACACATTATCATCCTTGTCATATAACTGAATTGATTTATTGAAACTTTCGAGTGCAGCATCTCTGTCATTTTGTTTCCAGTAACATAATCCGAGGTAGTTATAGATATCGGCGTTTTTATCCGCCATAGTAAGTATATCATTAAAACCTGCCTGGGATATATCTTGAACGCTGGTTAATCCCCGGTAGTATACCGCTTGTGTCTCGCCTGGCGGTGTTTTCAGGAGTCGGTTAAATATTTCAATGGCATTGGAATATTTTTTTTCATGATAAAATAATTGGGCCAGGCTGAAAAGGGCTTCTGTAAAATCTGGTTTTACCGCTAAGGCACTTTCATAGCTTTTCATGGCCCCATCATAATCCAATACCAGCCCCTGGGAAAGGCCTTTAAAATAATAGGCTTCAATGAAATTATTTTTTTCATGGATGGCAAGATTAAAATTCCGTATGGCTTCAAGGTAATTCCTTTCGTGATATGCGGTTATTCCCGAATTAAAATACTCTTCTGCAGAACCTTTATCCGGATGATTATCAATAGGAACATAATCCTGATTCAGTTGAGCATGAATCGGGATGCCGGAGATACTAATAATTATAAGTATTCCGACGATTCTGTAACCATGGGTTGACACTTTCAAGGAATTTCTATTGTCGGAATAATGATTTTCAATTTAAGGGAATCACAATTTCTCAGGCAATGAAAGGATAAATTCAGAGCCTTTTCCAGGCGCTGAATTTACCTTGATGCTTCCTTGTAATTTTTCCAGCATTTCCTGGACAATATAAAGCCCAAGTCCTGATCCACTTGATTTTTCCGTTCCACGGAAAAACATTTCGAAAATTTTAGTTTGCATGGAAGGGTCTATGCCTTCCCCGTTGTCTTTGATTGAAATTATTACTTTTTCCCCTTCTTTATTGGCCCAAATGAGGATTTCAGGCTTAGTTTGATCAAAATTATGATATTTAATGGCATTCGATATCAGGTTTTTCATGATCACACTGAATCGCTTTTCATCGGAAACGAACTGTATATCCGGCTCCACATTCACGTCAAAATGAATTTTATCGACATTTTGCATGAATAGGTATTCATTTATGATACCGCTCACGATCTTTTTTATATCGATTGTTTCCTTAACGATCCCGACGCGAACATTTCTGGAATAATTAATAATGTCGGAGATAAAAGCTTCGAGCCCATTAATCCGGTCCTTCATCATTTTTAGACAAAGATCCACTTCCGCCTTGCTACTGCTTAACTCAGCAAGGTTGATCAACCCGAGGATGGACAGGAGAGGGGCCTTAAGGTCATGGGAAGTTATATAAACAAACCGATCAAGTTCAGCATTGGTTTTCTCCAGCAGTGTATTTTGTTGCTGGATCCATTCTTCATTTTGTTTCCTCTTGGTAATATTAATAATTGACCCCACCATTCTAATCGGTTTCCCTGTTTCATCCCAGATGGCTTTACCGGCATCGTAAAACCATTCATAAGATCCGTCTTTTTTTCTGATCCTGTATTCAATGTTAAAAGGATTCCGGTTGTTGAAATGGTCCTTCAATGCATCCCTCACTTTATTAACATCCTCTTCATGAACCAGGGGGTAAAAGTCGTCGATGGTAATATTCATATCATCCTTTTCATAACCGAGCATTTCCTTCCAGCGGAACCCGTGATATATTTTATTATTTTTAACATCCCAGTCCCATAGTCCGGCATTGGTTCCCGTCATTGCCAGTTCATAGCGTAGTTCACTTTCCTTCAATTCAATGGCTAACCTGTTCAGCTTATGCTGATTTTTAATAAGGTTCAATTCGGATATATGGTCAGTATTGACCATGAATAAAACCAGGATCAGGCAGGTTGCATAACTGACGATGAAATTCATCGTTTTAAGCGTGGTCAGATAATTTTCCGGTATTAGTGATGGGGTAAATAATGAGAAATCACTTGAAATATCATAAATGAACAGGAACATGGAAATGGCGGCAAACAGTATACTGTATTTAAGTTCACTATAACCGAAAAAGGCAAAAGCAAGGAGTAAAAGAGGGAAATAAATGGAATAGGTGCCTGCATCCCTTATATTACTTGACGAGAATAAATAGATCGCCAGATTACAGGTACTCAATAAAAAAATTTTGGCCCATAGGTGTCTGCCGGTCCGGTTTAAAATAAAAGAGATAACACAAGAGGCAATGACAATCAGGTAGATTATTTCGGTTTTAAGATAATAATGGTAATAATCGACGATTGAGTATAAGCAGGAAATAATCAGAATCAGGAGGCACATTTCTCCGACTAATAGTATCCGGCGAAATTCACCTACGGAATTACTCTTTGGATTGCTTCCAAGAATCAGCCTTTCGAAAGGATTAATTTTTTGATAACTCAATCAGGATCGCTTTACTTTAGTTAAATTTAAAAATGTTTTTTCAATAATTATATGAATCCCTGGGCCAAATCAGGAAAATAAATTGCCCCTTTTCTGTACAAAAAAGGGCTTGTTTGTGTTATTTTGCTAAGTTTTTTGAGAATATATCCAAACTTTATTTGAGATGAATGATGATGTCAAAGACGATGAGAACGCCGTATCGTTGAATTTTATAGAAGAAATAGTAGAAGGAGATATTAAAAGAGGATACAACCAGGGAAGAATTCAC
>CAYNCU010000261.1:0-5121 GCA_964395765.1 uncultured Roseivirgaceae bacterium
TACCATTGAACAGCTAGCCAAGGTAAGGACTTTATACCTCGCATCTTTTGATACCCCTTTACAGGAAGAATTGCAATTGAAATACCCGGATTTACTTGGAAAGTAAGGAAAGCAGTCGGGCGGCTTGCCTTAAGAAGGATTAAATTTATAAACCCGGATTAGTAATTTTTCCGCAGAATAATATCGTTTGAGTATAACGTTCGTGTAGGATATAAAGGAATGGACGGTTGACAATGATTTTCTCGCTGACAGGAAGCGCTGTAAGGCCGATCTCTACCGATGTTGAGGCTGCCGCTTCTGTTCCTTCTTCGTCAACCTCAATTTTGGCCTTATGAAGAACGCTGGTTATAGCCAGGGGCAGATCTTCATTGAATAAATTTGAAAAATCCGCATTGTTACTGTAAGCTATTTTCATACCCATATCCCACAGTACCGAATCGAGATTTATGTCCGATTCAATTGAAAATTTTGGTAATTCAAGCTCCCTGGTGACCGAATCAGCTGAATTTAGCCAATTTTTATAAGCATCTTCGGAGATGAGATCCATCAAATCCCCCAGATTTTTTGTGCCGGTGGGCATGATTACGGACAAAGCAAATTGCCCGTTTCCATAGGGAATATCAACTAAAGTAACCTCATCATTTTCAGTTAACCATAATTTTGGTTTCAAACAATCCATCATATTGACTTGGGTGGTTTCCCCATTATCCAGGAAGAAATTTTCCTTTTTTGTTAAATTTTTATCAAACTGAACTTCCCAATCCGACCTGAAATAAACAGCATTGATCAGGTACATAACGGCATAAGAAGGAATGTTATGGACCATGTCCGTGATCTTTCCATTGGTTTTTTCATTCACCCAGTCATTGATAACATTATCCGAAGCGGGGTCACTGAAATCCAGTCCGGAGGTTTCCCCTTTATAATAGGATTTGATGGAATCTCGGAATGAATCCTTCACTTTATATTTGTTGTAATACCAGACTCCATTAGCAATGTCAATCTTGGTAAGATTATCTAGTGATAAAAGAAAATCGGTGAGCGTGCTGTAGGAAGAATTGATTTCGCCGGAAGTCAGTGAATCCAGGCACAGGGTGTGTTGGATGGCCTGCCGGGTCGTAGAGCCGGCTCCGTTATAGGTCATTGCCAGGGCATAGCAAATGCTTAATGGCGAGAAAATCAAGTTATCGCCACTATATCTTGAATCAATATTTTTCCAGATATTGAATGTGAATTCTTCATCTGATTTAATAATATCTCTTTCCGAAAAGGTTAGGGTCCTTAACCTGGGTTCATTATTTTCGGGAGAATGAATCTCATGGCCGCACCCTGAAAGAAATAGGAATAATGCGAAAATAATAAATTTTTTTTTCACTGTTTTTACTGTTTGTAATAAAGACACTTCCGTCTATCCGGAAGTTGTAAGAATATAATAAATTTATTCTTTAAACGGATTCCATAACAGAAACCATGTCCTTTGATAACCGGTCTAAACGGATTTACCGTCAGGTCATAATGATCACAGGCAAGGAGTATTTCCACCGTCCACGGGAAGATTAATGCCGGTAATATAGGAAGCCTGGATAGAAGCCAGGAAGGTTATTGCATAGGCTGTTTCGGCAGGTTCGGCCAAACGACGGGCTGGAATCAAGGACAGCGCACTTCGGATATATTCTTCTCTTGATATACCTGCATCTTTTGCTCTTTTTTCAAATAAAGCTTCGAGCCGTGTGGTATTCGTAAATCCGGGCAGAATATTATTGACCGTGATGCCATAAGGCGCTAGTTCCGTGGCCAGGGTCTTTGCCCAGCTGGCCACTGCTCCCCTTACTGTGTTCGAAACTCCAAGCCCCGGAATGGGTACTTTTACAGAAGTGGAAATAATATTAATAATCCTTCCGAATTTTTCCTTTTTCATACCTGGTAAAACGGCTTTCAGAATATGTTGATAGGCAATCAAGTGCGCATTTATGCCTTTCAAATAATCTTCCGTATCTGCTTCGGCTGCCGTTCCCGGCGGCGGACCACCGGTATTATTAATAATTATATGATAAACTTTTCCAAGTTCTGTTCTTTCCGATATCTTTTCTTTGACAATATCGGGATCCTGAAAATCGGCCAGCAGATAATCATGCTTTGCTCCTGAATTTTTGGAAAGTTCATCCACTACCTTTTTTAATTTAGTTTCGTCCCGTGCGAACAGGGTAACCGCCGCCCCTGATTCAGCTAATTGAAGAGCCGCCGCTTTTCCAATTCCCTGTGTGCTACCGCATACAAGCGCATTTTTTCCCTTAAGATCAATAATCATAGTCATAATATTTTAAAGCATTAATTTAACCAAACCGGAAGTAAAATGCCGTGTCCGGATCAATATTCGGAATCATAAAAAAATGAGCCGGTTTGAAACCCCTATAAACACTTATTTTAATTTCTATCTTATGTATATTACACCAATCTTTAACTATTAACATCAGGATTTAATTTCTTATTTAAGAATTTGAGATTATTTTTCAGATACTTTAATTAATGGAAACGCAAATACAAAGGGATTACCGCCTCCATAACAAATTGATAACCGCTTGCGGATGGATAGCGGCTGCTTTCGGCCTGGTTGCCCTTGCCGGCTGGGTATTACAGGCTGTCCAGTTGGCCAGTGCGTATCCAAATTATATCCCCATGGCCCCCAACACGGCATTATTTTTCATAATAACGGGAATTCTGCTTGCTTATCGCTGGGAATTTCTCATAAACGGAATAACAAGGGTTATCAGAATGATTACGCTCATTCTGATTGAGATCTTTTCACTTATATTTTTATCACTTTCATTGGAGGGAATTCATTTAGGAATCGAACAATTGGGGATACCGATCAATACCCTGTTTAATGGTATGCCATTGGGTCACATGTCACCGGTAACCGCGTTTTGCTTCGTGATCATAGCTTTCGCATTGATCTTTTTCAATTCGGAGGATATTAGCAAAAACCTGTGGTCGATACTTGCTTTCTCTGCAAATTCCATTGTGGTGCTTATTTCTTTCGCACTTATGATGGCTTATATACTGGGTACGCCTTTGTTTTATGGCGGACAAACCATACCCCCGGCATTGACAACTTCCCTGGCATTTTTATTTTTAAGTATTGGAATACTTTTCGCTTATGCCATTCAGATATGGCCATCTGTTATCCTGAAAAGAGCCCTGGAAGCCAGTGAAAGAAGATTCATGAATACGTTGGACAACATGATGGAGGGTTGCCAGATAATTGACCGTAACTGGCGTTATGTTTATATCAATAATTCAGCGGCCGAACAGGGACAGCGAAGGAAAGACGAATTACTCGGGAAAACGATGATGGAGTGTTATCCCGGGATAGAAAACACTGTTATGTTTGGTGTGTTGCGCTTATGCATGGAAAAGAGAGAGCCCAAACACCTTGAAAACGAATTTATATACCCTGACGGTTCCAAAGGATGGTTCGACCTGAGTGTTCAACCCGTGGAAGAAGGTATTTTTGTGCTTTCTCTTGATATCACGAAACAAAAACTGGCGCAGCTTAAAATAACTGAAAATGAAGATTTATTAAAACGGGCCCAAGCAGTAGCTCATTTAGGGAGCTGGAGCCTGGATATTCAGACGAAAGAGCTTAACTGGTCGCAAGAAACTTACCGTATATTCGGCATCCCGGAAACCACACCCATAAACTATGATTTTTTTCTCTCCTTAATTCACCCGGATGACGTTTATAAAGTTGATAAAGCCAGTCAGGAATCTCTAAATGGAAGTGCTTACGATATTGAACACAGGATTTTGGTCAATGACAGTGTAAAATGGGTAAGAGAACAGGCGGAGATACTATTTGATAAAAAGGGAACCGCAATTAAAAAAATAGGAACCGTCCAGGATATAACGATACGTAAACAGGCCGATGAAAAGATTCACCTGTTAAATGCAGAACTTGAATTGAGAATAAACCAACGCACCAAACAACTTCAGGAATCCAATAGTGAACTCGAAGCCTTTGCTTATTCAATTTCCCATGATCTCCGTGCTCCCCTGAGGTCTATCATCGGCTACAGCAATATACTGCTTGAAGATTTTGAGGGGAAAATTAATGAAGAAGGGCTCCGGGTCATAAATACGATTATTAAAAACACTCAACGAATGGGGCAACTGATTGATGATCTTCTGGAATTCTCACGTACCGGAAGAAAGAATCTTGCCATGGATACAGTGAATGTAAAGGAAATGGTGCATGAGATAATGAGTGATATGACCGACAATGAAAAGGATAGAAATTTTGAAATTACCATTCGGGATCTTTTTCCTTGCAAAGCAGACAGGAACATGCTCCGCCAGGTCTGGATTAACCTGATATCCAATGCATTGAAATATTCGAGAAAAAGCAATCCATCTAAAATTGAAATCGATTCACGGATCGAAAATAATATGATTTCCTACTTTATCCGGGATAATGGATGCGGATTCGACATGAAATACAGTGATAAACTCTATGGCGTATTTCAGCGTTTGCATACCCTGGAGGAGTTTGAAGGGACCGGCGTAGGTCTGGCACTGGTAAAAAGAATCATAACCCGGCATAACGGGAAAGTATGGGCAGAAGCAAAGCTAAATGAAGGGGCTACTTTTTATTTTTCACTTCCAGTCTAGAATCAGATAAGCTGATTGTGCTATTGCCTTTTCCAGCCTTTCACGGCAATTGCGAATGACAATAAAATTCAAAACTCAATAGACGGAATTCCTTATAATATCCGGAAATATTACCCGACCGTCCCTATTTGTGTCGGTAATACACCGGTTAATCACATAAGCAATTTGCAGGGAAGTAAGAAGATTGCCCAATAGATCTTATGATGGATAGGGTATCCAACCTGAAACCTTGATCATAAATAGGAACCGGCATTCTATAAAGAATGGATAAAAAAATATCAGCTTGGATATCTGCCGACCATAAACCGTTTCATTCCTGCTATTTTTAGTATTATTTTTGCTGCTTCGGAATCCGGTTTTGATTCCATGAAAATAATAGACAACGATAGATATGAATCCCAAAACCCGGATTGATTCGGTTCTTTATTTTATCTGGTGCCTGTCCGGGATACT
>CAYNCU010000262.1:0-5039 GCA_964395765.1 uncultured Roseivirgaceae bacterium
GAAATCACCCCAACCGGTGTAGCGAAAAGAGGACTGATCGTTTCCGATTTTGAAATTTTCTCTTTTCGAATAAACGGTTACCTGATGGAGGAGGTGGGGTACCTGTTGAAGTGATATTGAATAAACTTTACTGAAATCAATAGAATTTTTCAAATAGGTTACAGCCTTATATCCTAAATAACTGATTCTGACGGAATCCCCCGGCAAGGCCTGGCCAAGGTCGATGTGAAATGATCCGTCTTCAAAACTGATACCCCCGATGTTTTTTCCGATTATACCGATATTGGCATAGGATAAGGGTGCCGATGTTTCCTTGTCAATAATTTTCCCCTGGAAAACCTGCGCGAAGGATACATCGAACATGACCATTGAAATAAGTGTTGCGGTTATGAACAATCTATTTTTCATTGGTTTAATATAAATATTTTTAACTTATTCCGGTAAGGGTGCACCGTAAGGAACATGGGAATGGAGGAGACGGAGGTATGCAAACAACCGGGGGATATGACGGAAGGTCATAGCGGGACGTTACAACCCGGGATTTGACTATGAGAAGTTCCGGAAGATTTAAAATGCAGAAAGTTGGTGGTCTGTGCGCCACAGCCCACGGGAGAGTGTCGTAACGGGACGTTATAACCCGGGATTTGACTATGAGAAGTTCCGGAAGATTTAAAATGCAGAAAGTTGGTGGTCTGTGCGCCACAGACCACGGGAGAGTACCTTCACGGTATTACAATATTTCATCCTCAGTGTTTATGATCCGATGAAAAAATCAGTTTATAAATAATATAGATCAAAAACAATCCGATAACGATCGCTATAAATGTTCCGGGTGTTAATTCACTGAAGCCATACATGATTTATATTAAGATTAGTTGCCTTTCTTTTTCAGTAATCCTTTCAACTTGCTTTTTGCATCTTCCTTAGCCTTATCAACTTCCTTTTCGGCAGTTTGTTTCTGCTCCTGAACTACGGTTTCCGCCTTCTTTTCAACCTCCTTTTTCTGTTCCTGGACAACCGCTTTTGCCTTTTGTTCCACTTCCGCTTTCTTTTGTTCCACTTCCGCTTTCATGGCTTCCTTGGCAGTATTGGAACCTCCTCCCGTTTCGGCGCCAAGCAGTGAAACTTTGGGGTCATCATAAGTTCCTTTTACACCCAGATTTAATTTCATATTGGTGCCGGCCAGGTTCAGTTTTTGCCCTGTGGCGGAAGCGACCAGAGATGCTGCAGCATTTACAGCGGCAGCGGGAACGTCCATTTTTATCTTATAGTCCAGCGTGCCGTCCACCCCACTGCTCCCGGCAATCACGGCATTGTTCTTGCCGATCTTAACATTGAACGGTTCGGTGTATACTCTTCCGTTTATAATTTGCGCCTTGATCTGAACATCTTTCATGGTGATGTCGCCGTTATCCCCGCCTCCCAACTTGGAAACACTGGCGATGCCGGCCACCAGTTTCGACTTTGAACCCAGCACCTTTGCATCCGCAATTTTAATGATACCGTTTCCCTGCAGGGAATCATAATTCGGCATATAACCCTTATTCAGCATACCGTTCATCTTGAAATTGGTTGAGAATTTCCCATCCATGATCTTGGCGATGGGGGCCAGCTTCTGTACGGTATTAAAGGAATTATAGGCTACCGGGATCGAAAGGTCCTGTATCGAGAAATCAAAATCAAATCTCGGATCCGACATGTCCCTTGTATCATAGGCGCCATCCATCCCGAAAATTCCTCCCAATGTTTTGAAACCGACACCATCCAGCCGCAGCACGCCGTTGCGAACGATAACGGCGCCCTTGAAATCGGTGAGCGCCAGGTTTTCATAATCGATTTTTCCGATGGAGGAGTTCAGGGTGAAATCTATATTTTTCGGGATCTGCGTAAGTTCGGTAGCGGTGGTATCTTCCGGAGTTTCTGTAGTGGTGGTGGTGGTATCCGTTGACATCCATTCGTTGGCATCAAACTCTTTGGAACTGAAATCCAGTTGCCCGGAAAGCACGGCATCCTTGCTGAAAACATAATCCACGTAATTACTCAGGAAACCTTTCATATGCATATCGCTTTTCCCGATCGTCCCGTCGAAATGGTCAACCGTAATTTTGGATGTATTGATATCGACGCGCGTAGAACTGATGGTAGTACCCTGCGGTAGCATCGGGCTCTTATAGGAAAAGTTGCTTAACGTCATGGTGCCTTGCGCGGGGATCACATGTTTGGTACTATCGTAAACGCCATCCACGCTGAGACTGGCATCCAGCATGCCGGCCAGTTCGGTGCTGTCGAGGTGAACCATTTTAGGCACATCGCCCAGGTTGAATTTCGCGGCCAGTGTTGCCTTCATTTTATAATCCCGCAGGTTGTCGACGTGCAGGGTGGCATCGATCGGGTTCTGGCCGAAGTCCATATGAAATTTTTTCAGGTCCACAGTAGTATTATCGATAACACCGTCCTTATTGTCAACCAGCAGATCGACGTTCACGTTTTTAATTTCTTCAGGAAGATCAGGGTATTGGATCTGTCCGTTCGTGGTTTGAAGGGCAAACTGGAAAGCGGGCATTTTATTCAGAGAATCGCTGTAAAGTCCTTTTACGAATCCCTGGAATGTAAATGAACCGTCAGCTTTAATGTTTTCATATCCTTCCAGGTAATTCGAAGGCACCAGGGAGATCAGGCTCTTGAAAGTGTTTTCATCGCTCTTGAAATTAAGATCCATGTCGAAGCCTTCCTTGGGCATAGCGAAGTAGCCGTCGAACTTCAACCCGAAATCATTCAACTTCACACTGTTGTCCTTGAAAGTAAACTTCATGTTGTTCAGGTCCATATTCATCGTGATATCAGCGCTCAGCTTCTTATTTTTAAGGTAATCCACACCGCCGTAACTGAAGATCAGATTATCGATCGTGGTATTGGTTTTCATATCGAAAACGGAAGTGGTAAAATCGCCGGAGCCGTGGTGATTCAGGCCGTCGATTACGGCGAGCATATTGGAAGATTCATCATCATAAACGATCCTGGAATTAGTAACCGACCAGGACTGGATCCCTATTTTCATCGGTTCGGCAGTGGTATCAACCGCTTCGACGGTGGTGTCGGCCGGCTCGCCTGATTCTTTCGCAATGTCATAGTTGGCCTTGCCGTTTTTCAAAACCAGCACGAAAACCCTCATGTTATCCAGGTCGATTTTTTTCAGGCTGATGTTGCTTCCTGAGATAACACTTTTTATATCAACAGTAATAGCAAATTTCCCGGCAGAAAACAGCGTATCGTCCTGGAACGGTTCCACGCCGACCAACCCGAAGTCGCGGAGAGTAAGCGTAAGATTGGGAAAATTCTTTATTAACGAAACGCCGATCTTATGTTCGTCAAAGTAAACTTTGGCATTGACGTTTTTCTCGATTTCATTTTGTATGGCCAGCTTGATATCATCTTTAAAAATTATCGGGAGGACAATAATGGCGCCGATCAATACGACGAAGATGATTAAGAGGATAAGGAAAAATTTTTTCATGGCAGAAAAGCAGTATTAAAGTGAGTAACTCGGATTGATTGAATACAAGGCTAAATTAACAATTGGAAATGGATTCTCCTAACACAACGAAGGAGTAAAATAAAGAGCCATGAATGCACGAATTTTAACAGAATAATATGAATTTCACGAATCCAGGCACGGGTTAATTCAAATATGAAACAAATGGTTTCGTGTTTCGTCGAGATGAAAGAATAATCTTTAAAAATCGATTCTCCTGATTGATTATGATCGGCTGAATATCAGATAATTACAACACAATGATTGAGACTGACACGGTAATACTGGGGGCGGGTCCTGCGGGCTCAACTGCGGCCTTATTTTTGAGTAATGCCGGCATTCCCTGTGCTTTGATCGATAAATCCATGTTTCCGCGTGACAAGGTTTGCGGGGATTGCCTGGGCGGATACGTGATCTCTGTCCTTCGCCAGTTGGGTGAAGATATTTTCAACCGGTATATTCGTTTGGCTGAAAAGTCCGAGGGTCAGGGCGTGCACTTTTACAGTCCTGACCTCGTCAGATTAAGTGTTCCGGCTACCAATCTGGTGGATGGAAAAATCAGGGAAGTATCCCTCTGCCGGCGGGTGAATTTTGATAATTTTCTTTTTCAGGAAGCGGCGAACCGGAAAGAAGTGAGTATTCACTGCGGTATCGATATTCATACCTTTTCAAGGGAAGATCAGTTCCTGATTTTTTATGACCGTGAAGGAAATAAAGTTTTGAAATCAAAGCTTGCCATTATTGCCACCGGTTCGCAGTCGAAGATAGCGGCGGATATCAGTAATTACCGCGCCCCGAAAAAAGACCTGGCCGGCGGGGTGCGCAGTTACTATGAAAATATAAAGGGGAACGGAGAAAAGGGATACATAGAATTTCATTTTCTTCGTGAGATCCTGCCCGGGTATTTATGGATCTTTCCCGTGAGTGAAACCGTTGCCAATGTAGGCCTTGGGCAAAGAAGTGATATCATTTCCGGCAGGAAAACGGACCTGAGGAAAATGCTCCCGGCGTTGATCGAATCCTACCCGCACCTGCGTGAAAGATTTACAGGAGCCCGGATGATTTCCCCGCCTGCCGGATTTCCGCTGGCCCTGGGTTCGGTACGAAGAAAAATATCAGGAGATAATTTCCTGCTGGCCGGTGATGCGGCTTCACTGATTGAACCGTTTTTCGGCGAAGGCATCGGCAATGCCATGTACAGCGGGAAATTTGCCGCCGAACAAGCTCAGCAATGCCTGGTGGAAAATAATTTTTCGGCCGGTTTTAACAGGGCTTATGATACCCGCGTTTATAAAAAAATGGGGAATGCATTGCGGATGAGCACCTTGCTGCAGAAAGCAGCCTTTTATCCATGGATGGTGAACCGGGTTTTTCATTCGATCGAAAAAAAACCGCCCTTGCAGAAAATGCTTGTTAAAATTATTAACGGGGACATAGCGAGGGAGCCATTTATGGGTATTGAGTTTCTGATCCGGTCGGTGACGGGAATATGAAGCTTGTCAGGAGG
>CAYNCU010000263.1:0-5030 GCA_964395765.1 uncultured Roseivirgaceae bacterium
TTTTTAAGAATAAGGGGATTATATGATGATAGGCTGTTTTTTTATTGTCAACGATCCGAAAAGATTGTCACGCTTATATTCATGCGTTTGAATAATCTATTTACGGCAAGGGAGCGTTCAATAATGAATACAGAATAATTACAAAAATTATAATCCCAACCATAAATGCAGCCCAGAAACCGATCCTGAACCATTTAAGTTTTACTGACAGCTTCTGTAACAAAACATCCTCATGGGAAGTGGATAATATAAATGATTGTTTATTATCTCTTGGTTTGCTGACAGCGAGTTGCCCCGTCCTGTCATTGGCTTCTCCCAGTACATACAAGGGTTGCCCCAAAGGAATAATGTTTTCAATCAGGGTAAAACCTGTTGTCCTGCCCATCCCGTACCGATCAGAGATGCCAAGCTTTTTTGCGAGTTCCGGATCCAGTATTCCCTGTTGTGAATAATGGGATCGAATTGGATAGATTTCAGCAGCTTCGGGAAGTACCTCCACTTCTGAATCTTCATCAGAAATGACAAAGGGGATGGATTGTTTATTGGATGAAACGGTTTCGGTCATCAATTGTGTCCTTGTAACGATTCTTCCCTGGGGGTCCCTTTCCTGCACTTGCGTCTCATACTTCCGTATTACCTGGTGATCGGTGTAAATACATGATTGTCCGGAAATCGGAGCCAGTAATGGCGAATTGCATTTTACATTACCGGAAAGTTCCACGTATTGCTGGTAAGTCCCTTTTCCGAATTCAATCAGAAAATGATCATGATTTTCAATGATTTCAGAAACCGCTGACCTTTCAACCGAGTTTATGTTATCAAATTGTTTCTTGATTTTTTTAAAGTTGATAAATAAAATTATGCCGGCTATAAAAAGTACTGCCGGAATGAATAGGAGTTCCATAACCAAAAAATTTTCGGCTGAAATATCGGAAAAAGGAAAGCATAATTACAATACTTGTAATAAAAGTTTTCTTAAATTGTTATTTCAAATTCCCGCATGTACACTTAAACTAATTTTTTATGGACCGTCGAAACTTTGTTAAAACTTCAATGGCAGGGGGAAGTATATTTATGTTTTCATCCCTCTCTTCATGCACGCAGGCTCCGGAAAAGAAAAAGGCTGAACCTGTGCCGCTTATTCCGGCCTTTGATCTTGATGAAACTACGGTCGATCAGCTTCAAGAGGCCATGAAAGAAGGGAAAACCACTTCCGCAGAGATCGTTTCAAAATACCTCAAAAGAATTGACGATCTTGATAAAAAAGGGCCGGAATTGAGGGCTATCATAGAGATCAACCCCGATGCCCTGGTCATAGCCGCTAACCTGGACAATGAAAGAAAAAACGGCAAGGTGCGGGGTCCATTGCATGGAATACCGGTTGTGATAAAAGACAATATTGATTCCGGCGACAAAATGCAAACCACGGCCGGTTCGCTGGCGCTTGAAGGTTTTCATGCGTCTCAGGATGCATATATTATTCAAAAGCTCCGGGAAGCCGGCGCCGTACTTCTTGCAAAGGCCAACCTTAGCGAATGGGCGAATATCCGTTCCACGCATTCTTCCAGTGGATGGAGCGGCAGAGGTGGACAAGCCAGGAATCCCTATGATATCACGAGGAACCCGTGCGGTTCAAGTTCAGGCTCTGCCATTGCCGTTGCCGTAAATTTTACAACGCTTGCCATCGGAACCGAAACAGATGGATCTATCGTGTGCCCTTCAGGTATGAATGGGATTGTCGGAATAAAACCCACACTGGGATTATGGTCAAGACATGGAATTATTCCCATATCACACAGCCAGGATACGGCCGGTCCCATGGCCAGAACGGTTAAAGATGCCGCCTACCTGCTTGCCGCCCTTCAGGGAAAACATGATTATGATCCGGCCACTGCCGCTATTCCTTCTCATCTTTCCGATTATTCGGAATGCTTTGATTCTTCCGGATTGAAGGGTGCCCGGATCGGAGTGATCCGGGATTTCATGGGCTTTCATCCGGGAGTTGATGAGGTTATGGGAAATATTTTAGATCATATGAAAAAACTCGGCGCTGAACTGGTTGATGTAAATTGTGCAAAAGACCGGGGTCGCTGGGGTGATGCCGAATGGCAGGTGCTGCAATATGAACTCAAGGCGGATATGAATAAATATTTATCGGAACACCCGAATTCGCCGATGAAAACACTGCAGGATATAATCGATTTTGATGAAAAAAATAAAGATAAGGAAATGCCCTGGTTCGGACAGGAAATATTCCTTTCGGCTGAGAAAAAAGGTGATTTAAAGGAAAAAGAATACCTTGATTCATTAAAATTATCAAAATCCCTGACCCGGGATATTCTCAACCAAACCATTGATAACAACAAATTAAATGCGCTCGTGGCCCCTACCAATGCACCGGCCTGGAAAACTGACCTTATCGACGGTGACCACGATGTTGGAGGTACTTCGGATCTTGCCGCCGTTTCAGGATTTCCGAGTATTACCGTCCCGGCTGGCAATGTGCATGGTTTGCCCGTAGGAATTTCATTTATTGGAAAAGCCTGGACTGAATCCAATTTAATTCGTTTAGCCTATTCTTTTGAGCAGGGTACCAGGTTCCGATTCGGGCCTGCAGGAAAACTCAGTGCATGAAAAAAAATCGAGATTTAAAAATAATTAACCAGTAATAAAAAAAGTCAGCCTTTCCATGAGGCTGACTTCAAGATAGAGATATTCACTATTATGTTATTTCACCCATTTGCCGTTTTTTGAATTTCCCAGAATAATTACATCTTTTGTTTTTTCATACTCCCTGGCTGCCTGAAGCATCCCCTCTTTGGTGCTTCTTCCTATTATTATTCCGGATCTTGATCCTTTGTTACGGACTTCAATATAAAATCCATTTTTTAACTTTTTCTGTGAACTTGGAGGTCTGGCCATGACTAATTTATTTTGATTTAATATATGTTTAATAATTAATTGCTTTGGAATTGATTTTTCCAATCATTGCTTAATCAAATTGCTTTCGTGAGAACCCTGTATATACAACTGGGATCCTGTCAAAAAAACATGGTCCGCCAACAGATCCATAAATTGAAATTCCGGGCGTATAAAATCAATGAGAAATATTGATAAACCGGGGTTAACATCCGAAAGAAGCCAAAATTGTTTTTTATATCACGAATATTTGACACGTTTTTAAATATAGCTGAAATACAGCTAAATACCTCAAAAAAATGAAATTATTGACAGGATTTAACCAAATTTTAGAAAATTTAACCGATAGAAGGCTTTCCGTCTGCAGAATTGTATTTTTTGTGAGTTAAAGATAAAAAGCGGCTTAAATGCTAAATTTTGCAGTTTCATACCGGGCTATGAAGCTCCTATCCATAAAACAATTTATCAGGTAATTTGAAAATGGATAAACAGGCTGAAGAAGAGATTATATTAATTGCCATTCAAGGTTATATCTTGCCCGGTCTCCCTCTTTTTTATTCGTTGCCATATCGGTATTAAACGGCCCTCCGGTTTTATCGATAATTATTTTGAAAGTTCCAAGCAAATCATTGGAACTTAACCAGTCGTAATCCCAAAGTTCTATCGTTACTAACGAATTGATGGCTATATCCTTTAAATCAATATTAATATCAAGAGAGCCTGTTTTCATTGATTCGTATCGGTGTTTAACAGGCCAGATTTTCTTTTTATTAAATTTCAAAAAGACCTCATCTGCCTTGGCCTCATCAGATTGGTAGCAATTTAATTTTATGAGTTGTAAAGTAAGTGTATTTTCCATTCTTTTCTCCCAAATTAATTCGCCAATTTACAAATGATCTGAATAATTGATATAAATTTTTGAAAATAAATCTTTACCGGTATTGTATGAAAAAACCGTGGTCCAGGGGACCACGGTTTCTAACATTAAATTTTACTTAAAACGGAATATTTTTAATATCCCCATTTTTTCATTGCGGCAAGATCATCCTTAACACAATCCATCGGGCTCTCGTTCTGGTATGCTTCCTGCTCAATGATCATCAGCCACGCACCTTGTTTTACAGCCAGTTGCAACACTTTATCAACATGAAGAACGCCTTTCCCCAGAATAGTGCTGTCATGGTGATGATGTTCATTTTCCGCTTTCAATACATCCTTCACATGCAGGGAGGTGAACCTACCCGGGTATTTATTTAAGATATCCAGAGGATCAGTACCGGCGGCATTGTATAAATTGGCAATATCGAACTGCTGGATTGTTGATTTCGGATCGCAGTTTTTCATAATGATATCATAAAGACTCATGCCACGCAATTTATTATCCTCGTTGAAATCATCGTGGTAGCCGAATTTCATTCCATGTTGCTGGCATAAGGCCCCGCATTTATTCCAAAGATCGATCACCTGCATCAGCTTGTCATAATCTTTTTGCGCATCGTCAGCCAGTGCCGGAGTGATCACAAACTGCTGGCCGACGGTAGCTGCATCTTCAACGGTTTGCTTCCAGTCATCGGTCCAGTCGTTCTTAGCGCCATCCCAGCATTCTACGCCGAAGTCAACATGTCCGCTATACATTTTAAGCCCCAGGTCACCGAGTATCTGTTTGAATTCAGTGGGCGAAAAACCATAAAATTTTCCTTTATGGTAACCGGCATGTTCGACCACTTTATATCCCATATCGGCTAATTTTTTCAGGGAACCTTTGGGGTCCGTATGCATATCGGCACGGACACTATAAAGCTGTAAGCCTGTAACTTCTTTTTCCTGAATTGATGCTAACAGGGAACGCGATAAAAAAGTAGTGCTTGCAACTGCAAGAGCACTCTTCTTAAGAAAAGACCTTCTTGATGTATCCATTTCAATGAATTTTTATGTTAGAATATAATGGTTAATATTAAAATCTCATGCGCAGAGGCGCATCGTTAAAAAACGTGCAGCAATAAATTTACAAAAAGCCGATCAGATTCCTATTAAAAATGTGAAAGATTAAAGCCCGAACTAAATTATTGGATTTACCACCAAGAAGAAATACCATTGCAGATTGCCGATTT
>CAYNCU010000264.1:0-5016 GCA_964395765.1 uncultured Roseivirgaceae bacterium
ACGGCCAATTCAACACTGTCCGCGTCGGATAATCCATCCACCCCGTAATCCCAACGCAATTTAGCTCCTGTGTAATTCACGCTCGATTGTGCAATATTCGAGCTGGAGTAAATGAATACGCCGTAAGCTCCGCCGGCCCCGTTATCATTACTGCTGGCCATTACGGCTGCTGCCGGCACGGTGTGCCCATCTCCTGTTCCGGTTCCGTCCACCCAGTGAAGGGTGGCATGATTCCAGACCGTGGAAGTTTTTTTCCGGAATTTCACAAAAACCCAGGCTGCGTCCCAGTTGGCAGGCCCCACATTCGTACGCCAGGAATTGTCCCAGGAAACATCAAAGTTAACCAGGGAAAAATGAGAAGTAATATTCTGCCCGTTGATAGCGATATTGGATAAGGCAATATTATTGGCTGCGACAGGAAAGGCTAAGATAGTCAATAAAAAGAGCCCTATGGCAGATGCCCTTTTCCTTATTTCATGATTTTTCATATGTATAATTGTTTAAGACAGGTTGCTCTTTACCCTTGAAAATATACTATTAATAACTCTCCCGAAAGAATGGTAAGTGGCTCAAAATTAGATAAAAAAAAGGGGATTATTCAAGTTAATTTTCACTGCCGGGTTTATTGTCCATCAGCCGGGTGAGCCGGCCCCGGCAACAGCAACTGATAGAATTCAAGATCCAGCCACCGCGAAAATTTATAACCGGCATGCCGGACCCTGCCGCAATACTCAAATCCGAATTTTTTATGGAGTTGAATGCTCGCCAGGTTGGTGGAATCGATACCGGCGATCATATTATGGTAATCATTTCTTTCCACATCCCGGATTATTTCTTCCAGGATGGCCTTTCCCAGTCCCTTCCCCCGGTGATCCTTGTGAACATACAATGAATGTTCCACGGTATACTTATAGGCGGGCCAGGCCCGGAATGATCCGTAACTCCCGAAAGCAAGAAGAATATCGGAGTCATCAATAATTCCGGTGATCCGGTGTCCCTGTTCAATTTTCTGATCGATCCAGCCTTTAACCGTTTCCAGTGACCTCGGTTTATAATCGTAAAGGGCGGTGGTATGCAGGATGGCATCATTGAAAATTTCAAGGATCTGTCCCAAATACCGGTGATTACAGGAAATAATTTTCATAAAAACTTAGGTTGATGAGCATGATGTATTATCCGTTTTCCGGCAAGGAATTTCACGTCCGTTAAAATTAATCACATAATATATCATTCTGCGGCGATTTTAAAGAGACTCCGTAGAAAGCCGATGAGTTGGCTTTAAACATATCCTAAAATCCTGAGAATATCGGAAGGACGGCTTAATGGAAATACCCGGGAAACCCTGCACCAGGGGCAATCTTCATCCGGATTTTTACTGTATTCCCCGGATTGGAGTAATTCCGGCCTGTGAGAAATCAATTCCATACATTTATTTACCGTCGCCGTAAATTCCGCGGGTTGCGAATCTTTCCTGCATTCATTCCATAAATTTCCTGCAATATCCCGGTTCGAAATCGCCAGGAGTTTTTCAAACTGCCTGACATATTTCGTGTTTACGGTTTTAAAATCGAGAACGCAACAGATTATGGATAACAGCTTAACCAGCAGGTCTTCAGCAGAAATTATACTGAATAAATTATCAAACAGGACGAAGTCTTCCGTCCGTTGGGTAAATGAAAATAAAGCGGGTGTAAATATATCTATACGGATTTTCTGAACAGGGTCAACCAGCATGATAAGGATTTTCCCATTTCCACGGTCAGGATGAAAATGTCTGATCAAAAAATCCTTACCCAAGGAAAATGGAAGACTGGATAGATTGCTGACCACTATGTCGATGTCATTTAATTTCTGTGCAGTTAATTTCATTCCATTCCTCCTTTGATGAAATGCCGCAGCTAAACTTCCTGTGATAAAAAACGGTTGACTGAAATGCTGCTTCAGTTTTAGCAGGGAGGACCGGAGGCGGGCCAGGTCCTCTGCCGATAAAAGACCAGGAAAAAATTGATTGGTATCCTGGAAAACCACTGCTGTGTTCATCGTTTCCATTAATCTTTCAGGCTATAATGAAGACGAACGACGCCGTCAGAAAATTTTTTTTCATCCAGTAATTTCAAAGAAATATTCCGGTAGGCAGGTGCCGCCAGGGGGATGCCTTCCCCGAGGAGAATGGGAATTACATGTATAATAAATTCATCGATTTCATCCGCATCAAGGAATGACCGTATGATCTCAGCGCCCCCCATCATCCAGATATCCTTGCCTTTTTCGGATCTCAGTTGTGCAGCAAAATCCTTAACCGGTTTCCTGACAAAGGTTACATCGGCCGGATCTTTTTCCGGGGGCCTTGAAGAGAAGACATAGTTGATAAATTTCAAGCCTCCCATATTTACCCCGCCATGCTGAAGGGCAAAGTCGTAGGTTTTCCGGCCCCAGAGGATCGTATCAACGGAATTAAAAAATTCGTTCGCATGATAATTGTCATCCGCAGGGGGCCGGTTAAGCCAGTCTACATTGCCGTCTGGGCGGGCGATGAAGCCATCGGCGCTGGTGGCGATGTATACAATGATTTTACGGTTTGATTTCATAATTGACTTTACAAAAATGAGAAGTATGATAAGATAATGAATTCCTCATAACTGCTTAAACCCGATAATAAAGCGAGACGGTAAGTTAATTAAATGATGCAAAAAAACCGGAATGGAAAAGAAATTAATTAATTATAGTTCAGATGAAAACAATTTCCTGCCTGAATGCGTACGGACGGGGAAAGATAGTCGATGATTTTAACTGTAAATCAGGGTATAATCTGAGGTTTCAATTCTTATGATTTCCCGGGCAATCGTATGCCTGCTAGGGTAATATAAATGATACCGGAGAAAACGAAAGCCGGTATCGAAAGATATGCATATTTTTCATAGCCGGATAAAAACAACAACCAGGGAGTGATCAGAATCCCGAGGCCTATAAAAACCGAGCCTCTGAAAAATATTTTCAGGAACCGGTCCATATCCACCTCTTTCCATTGGTAAAATTCGTACCCACTAATAAACTGATAGGCTTTGGTTTTGTAAATTAAATAGCCCAACAATATAATGAAAATCCCAATGCCGGAAATCAATAGCTGAAGTTTCATTTTTTAAAAAATTGAATGAATCTAATTATTAAGGTACAAAATTTGCCCGGTGATGCAAAGCTTTAAGAAGTTTAATTGAAGTTGGATTGCATATCCCGGCATTACTCATTTTGAATTTTTACCGGCACTCCAAAATTTCCCGAACCGGCAGTCCAGCGCCTTACAGATTGCTTTGATCTTATTGAACCCGACCGCTTTTACCTTTCCTGTTTTTAATATGGAAAGATTGGCCAGGATCAGGTCTGCTTTTTCGGAAAGTTCATTCAACGACATCGTTCATTTCGCCATCATTACATCCATGTTGACAATGATCGGCATGGCTTAGATGGTTAATTCTTTTTCGGACGGGAGTTCGATTCCTCTTTTAAAAATCAGGGCGATGATACCTGTCGTTAAAAAGGCATAACTGATTTTCGATATCAACGGAGATACTTCTTTACTGAACCGGTTGTTAAAGTCAATCTTTAAAAAGTTACGACGGGGTTAAAAATATTGGCTTTCATGCCTGTCAGGATTATGATAAGCGCTGAAAGCACTATATAATGCATCAAATTAACATTTCAGAAATAATCAAATTCACCTTTGTGGGCATTACAACATAAAAAGCGGAGATCCTATTATTTTTAAGGTTTTACCGGTAAACGAATAGCGGTTAAAGTAACATAAATTGCTCCCGCCAACATAATAAAAATGATCGAAAATCCGCTGTATTTTTCATAGCCGTAAAGAAGGAGCAGATCGGGAATGAAGAGAACGCCAATGCCTATACCCATCGTACCTTTCCGGAATATTTTCAGGAATTGGTTCTTATCTACACCCCGCCATTCCCAGATTTCATGCCCGGCAATAAAATTGAACGCTTTGTATTTATAAACAAGGAATCCGATAAGCATTATAACTGCCCCGATAAAAGGAAATAGGATCAGCTGAGGTAACATAGGATAAATTTAAAAAATTTTGATTTCACAGTAATAGTTTCTGTTAATATAATAATTACCAGATCAAAGGAATAAGCCTGTACCTTGTTTTTCGTGAATAGTCGGCATATCCATTTAGTTCATCCATCAAAGTCTGATCCTCCTTATAGGTCCTGATCACCGAAAGAATAATTAAACTTCCGGCCGGTATTATACTCCAGTATGAACCCATGAGCAGGGGAAATCCCAGGGTTTGGATCACCTGGCCAAGGTAAGCAGGATGGCGGACCATTTGGTAAGGCCCGGCATCGCAAACCGTATGACCTCTTTCCTGCTGAATTCGAACTGTACTTGAAAAGAATTTATTCTGTTTCTGTGCCACAAGGAAAAATAACTGCCCGGAAACCGTCAATATCATTCCGGTACCATACAGGCCGTACTGAAAATCCGGGGACCAATGATAACGACCGGAATCGAGTCCCGCAGTAATATACATTGTAAGGGTAGCAAGGAATGATAACCCTAAAATTATTTGATCCCATTTTTTTGCCCCTTGCCCGGGTTTCGAACGTTCCTTCAACAGTTCGGGATCTAATTTCAACAGCGTGTAATTAAGCGAAAACATGAAGAGACCGATTACCGTATAGGCCCATCCCTGCCAGTAATTGAGCCGGCCGGCGCTTAAGAAAAGGATTGAAAAAAATAGTATAGCCCCAAAAAGTTGTTTTAAAAAATAAGAGGTTTTCATGATGTAAATAACAGGAGTTTAAAATTAACCCTGTCCCGCATTTGATTTCAAATTTCTTAATACATTTTTGATTCATTGACCTGTGAGTAGCTGCTTTTAAAAGAAATTTCAGGATGGGATTTATTTTGATGCATAAGTCCGAATAATTTTCAGATAATATAGATAAAACAGCTAAAGGCTATTGCTATTCCAGTTCATCAATACTGAATATTATT
>CAYNCU010000265.1:0-4996 GCA_964395765.1 uncultured Roseivirgaceae bacterium
CTCAGCACCGTTACTTCCGCTCCTAAAGCAGCACCGAATTTTACGCCCATATGGCCGAGCCCTCCCAATCCCATTACCGCGAGCTGATTTCCCTTGCCTACCTTCCAGTGACTAAGCGGGGACCAGGTGGTAATTCCTGCACATAAAAGCGGGGCAACGGCCGAAAGATCGAGCTTATCGGAAATGTGGTAAACAAAGTCTTCGTTGACAACGATTTTGTCGGAATAGCCTCCGTAGGTCGGCCTGTTATTATAATCATAACCGTTATAGGTCAGCACACTGCCCTTCTGGCAATATTGTTCCATGCCGGATTTGCAGTTGTCACAGGTCCTGCACGAATCTATGATCACTCCCACGGCCGCCAGGTCGCCGGGGTGAAAACTTTTTACATGGTCGCCGGTTTTTACCACCTTTCCCACGATCTCGTGACCCGGTACCATGGGGAAGATCCCTTCAAACCACTCGTTTCGCACCTGGTGAAGATCGGAATGACAAACCCCGCAATATAAAATATCCAATTGAACATCATGCGGCCCCGGTTCACGCCTTTCGAATTTCCATGGCGCCAGCTCCGATTCAGGGCTTTGTGCAGCATAACCTTTGACTTTCATAATTTATAATATAAATATTTTATAAAAATTTTCCCTTAATTATAAATGTACAAAACCTCAATGTATATTGCCATGATTCAAAAATCAAAGATCAGTTTTCAAAAACATGGGATCAGGTGATCTCTTAATCAAGATCCATCAGAAGGCATACTGTTCCGGAGCCTGATCCTATCGGGCAGATCAGAGTTGAATTAAAGAAAATAAGTTTCCGATTGCTTTATTCTCTTTCAGAGGGCAAACAGAGAAAACAGGGTATCCTGATCTGCTTAATCATTGTTCAAATCAAGAATATATTTATAAACAGCAGAAAAGTCTTCCCGCCCGAGTCCTTTCATTTTGGCGTTTTCATAAATCTTCATGGCAAGGCTTGCCAGCGCAGGGCTTAGATTGTATTGCCACGCCGTTTCGTTCACCAGGCGCAAATCTTTATGCATGAGTTCAAGAGGAAACTGAACTTCGAAATTATTTTCCTTTATCATGGCTGCCTTTTGTTTTAAAAACGGGGCCGAAACGGGCAGGCCCGGAATGGTATCGAAAAGAAATTCCGGATCGAATCCCATTTTTAAACCTAATGCTGCCGATTCTGAAAAAATGAGCATGGATTGAGCCAGCATGGAATTTACCAGCATCTTAAAGGAAGTTCCTTTGCTTACCCCGCCCAGATGCAGGATTTTATTTCCCATGAAATGGAGTAAATTCTCTACTTCAGCCGGCACAGGCTTTTCGGCTCCAACCAGGAAAACCAGTTCCCCTTTTTCCGCCTGCGGCTTGGTCCCGGTAACCGGCGCATCCATGAATCGGATACCGGCCTCATCCGATCTGTTTTTACATTCCAGGGAAAAGGCAGGATTCACGGTTGTACAATCAATCCATAATGATTCTTTTTTCATGGCATGTACCCCGCCGTTATTATTCAGCATCATTACCCGGACCACATCCGGGTCTGATAGCATGGTCAATACATAATCGGCGTCGTTTACCGCTTCCATAATGTTATTGGCTTTTCTGGCCCCGGATTTTTCCAATGCAAGAGAAGCTGCTGCGGTACGGTTAAAAACAGTAAGTTCCACACCGTTTTTCAAAAGATTGGATGCCATCCGGCTTCCCATGATCCCAAGGCCGATAAAGGTCACTTTCATTTTTGGTTATTAGTTATTCAGTTATTCAGTTATTTGAATAGGTGTGCTGGAACTGCAATAATAATAAGTTTACTTAAGGATTATACCATCCCATAAGTTAACCGAATCTGATATGGGTCTTCATTTTTTAACTTCCTGCGCATCCATCACGGCAATCGCAGCCATGTTCACGATATCATTCACCTCATCACCTCTTTGTAAAACATGTACCGGTTTGCTCAACCCCATCAGGATCGGGCCGATGGCTTCGGTATGGTTTATATGTTCTACCAGTTTGTAGGCAATATTCCCGGCTTCCAGAGTGGGGAAAATCAATACATTGGCCTTTCCTTTTAATTTGCTGAATGGATAAGTGCTTTCCAGGATTTGCGGGATCAGGGCAGTATTAGCCTGCATCTCGCCGTCAACGATCAGGTCAGGATGATTCTTATGTAAAATTTCAACTGACTTTTGCACCTTATGACTGATCTCATCGGTATTGCTCCCGAAATTAGAGTAAGATAACATGGCGATCCTGGGCTCAATACCAAAACGCTGTGCAACTTGTGCTGTGCTAACAGCTATGTCAGCCAGTTCTTCAGGGCTTGGATTTTTATTGACGGTAGTGTCGGCAAAGAAATAGACATCATTGGACGTAAGCATAATATATAAGCCGGACACGCGCTTTTGGTTTGGCTTCATCTGTATGATCTGCAGGGCAGGCCTGAGGGTTTCGGGATAATGGGCGGTAAGACCGGAAACCATGCCGTCGGCATCACCGGAATGGACCATCATGGCGCCGAAGTAATTACGGTTTTCCATCAGGTGGTGCGCTTCCACCATGGCAACCCCTTTTCGTTTCCGAAGGTTATAAAGTTCAGTCGTGTAGGAATTCAGTTTCGGTGAATTTTCCGGATCCACAATTTGAATTCCCTCCAGGTCGAGATGAAGATAATTTTTGCGTTCTTCAATGATGGTCGGGTTGCCCAGGAGAATCGGAGTCGCTATGCCTTCATCAAGAATAATCTGTGCAGCACGAATGATCTTGTCTTCTTCTCCTTCGGGGAATACGATTTTCTTCGGGGAAATTTTTGCCCGGTTCATCACCATGCGCATGATCTCCCTCGAGCGCCCCAGTTTGGCTTCGAGCTGATCGCGGTAAACTTCCATGTCGATTTTTTTCCTTGCCACACCCGAATCGATGGCGGCTTTTGCGACCGCAGGAGCCACCCATAACAGTACCCTCGGGTCAAGGGGTTTGGGAATGATATAATCCGGACCGAAGATGATGGGCTCGTTACCGTAGGCCTTGATCACCGAATCGGGAACATCTTGCTTGGTTAACTGGGAAAGCGCCTGGGTGGCTGCCAGTTTCATTTCCTCATTGATGGCTGTGGCGCCGACATCCAGGGCACCACGGAAGATAAACGGGAATCCCAGCACATTATTGATCTGGTTGGGGTAATCCGATCTTCCGGTGGCCATCAGCACATCGTTTCGTGCTTCCTTCGCATCTTCATAGGCTATTTCGGGGTCGGGATTTGCCAGGGCAAAAACAATAGGATTTTTTGCCATCGATTTTACCATCTCCCTGGTAACAACTCCTTTGGCAGAAAGCCCGACAAATATATCGGCATCTTTCATGGCATCCCCCAAAGTCCTTGCTTTCGTTTCCACAACAAATTCCTCTTTAAATGAATTCATCCCTTCTGTTCTGCCTTTATAAATGACGCCATGACTATCGCACAAGATAAGATTTTCCTTTTTTACGCCCAGCTTCAGGTAATACCTTGCGCAGGAAATTCCGGAGGCCCCGGCCCCGTTAAAAACCACCTTGACTTTATCGATTTTTTTTCCGGTCACCTCCAGGGCATTCAGAAGCGCGGCGCCGGATATGATTGCCGTTCCATGCTGATCATCATGAAATACGGGAATGGATAATTCTTTTTTCAGGGTTTCTTCTATGTAAAAGCATTCAGGCGATTTAATATCCTCCAGGTTTATTCCGCCCAGAGTAGGTTCGATCATGCGGCAGAAATTAATTACATCTTCAGGATCGGAGGCATTAATTTCAAGGTCGAAAACATCGATATCGGCGAACCTTTTGAAAAGCACACCTTTCCCTTCCATAACCGGTTTACCTGCCAGCGGTCCTATATTTCCAAGTCCCAGGACGGCGGTACCGTTGGTTACGACGCCAACCAGGTTGCCTTTCGCCGTATAATCAAAAACCGCGTCGGGATTATCATGGATAACATTACAGGGAATGGCAACTCCCGGTGTATAGGCCAGCGCAAGATCGCGTTGAGTTGTGCAAGGTTTTGAGGGATTTACTTCGATTTTGCCCTTCCTGCCCTGACTGTGGTAGGTCAGGACCTCTTCTTTCGTGATTTTCATGATTTGTAAATTTTAAAAAAATTATTATTCCAGCCGCCTCAAATTCACCGATAAGTTAATTATATAACGCTAAATTGGGTTTTCATTCCGACAAAATTATAAAGAAGTGATATTTTGTTTTTATGACAGTTTGGCCTAATTTTGTGCCTCGTTTCGGAATTTTAAGATCAGTAAAGAGTAGAGAAATTGAACACGTTATCCTATAAAACCCAATACGCGAAAAGTTCGCATGAAGAGCAGGCCTGGTATGTAGCGGATGCAAGCAGTGCAACCCTCGGAAGGGTGGCCAGTCACGTGGCAGCGATTATCCGCGGTAAACATAAACCGGGCTATACCCCGAATGTAATTTGCGGCGACAATGTAATTGTCATCAATGCAGATAAAGTGAGAATGAGCGGCAAAAAATGGGATAATAAAATTTTTGCCTCTTATTCGGGATACCCGGGAGGGCAGAAGTTGCTGACTCCTAAACAGATCCATCAGAAGTCCAATATCAAGTTGGTAGAAATGGCTGTTAAAGGAATGCTGCCAAAAACGCGCCTGGGCAGTCAAATGTTCAAAAAACTACATGTATATGCCGGTTCGGAACACCCTCATTCCGCTCAGAACCCTAAAGTCCTGGAAATTAAATAAATATTGAATGGAAGTATTAAATGCAATCGGAAGAAGAAAGACATCTGTCGCAAGGGTTTATTTTGCTTCCGGAAATGGACAATTTAAGGTCAATGACCGTGAACTAACCGATTATTTTCCTTCAGAAATATTTCAGATCATAATTAAACAGCCTCTCAGCACCGTAAATTTTGATGAAGCCTATAATATCAAGGTAAATGTAAGCGGCGGAGGTTTCAAGGGACAGGCGGAAGCCAT
>CAYNCU010000266.1:0-4965 GCA_964395765.1 uncultured Roseivirgaceae bacterium
TTTCCGCCCTCCCTGGTCTGTGGCGCACAGACCGGAACAACCTTCAAACCAATAGGTACCCGTCTTGGGCGACTGGTTGGTTTTTAACCACAAAGTGCACAAAGCCCCGATGGTCATCGGGGTTACACTATGTGCACAATGTTAATGCGCTTATTTCATTTAATATTCAGGTATTGTTTTCAATTCAAAATAGATTCATTATCTGACGAGTAGGTTTTTAACCGCAGATTTTGCAGAGTGCTTCCTCCGGAAGCCATTAAAAAAGTTAAATGGCTGTCCTTTAAAAAACATTTAAAATTCAGTTTACAAGAAAGTAATGATTAAATATCGGTCGCTAAGGAGATCAAAAATCAGGATTCAAAAATCAATTATTACTTCCTGATAAACGTACCATCCTGCAGTTCATTGAATGCCTGTTGCAATTCAGCCTGGGTATTCATGACAATTGGTCCGTACCATGCTACCGGTTCTTTCAGCGGTCGGCCGGATACCAGCAGAAAGCGGATTCCTTCTTCGCCGGCCTGAACAGTGACCTCATCGCCGCTATCGAAGAGGATCAGGGAACGGTTGTCGGCCGAGGTCGGTGGGGTAGTATCCAGCCACCCCACACTTTCAGTTGGAACATCCAGGGGATCCGAGGCATTGCAAAATTTACCGGAACCCGCAAAAACATAGGCGAAAGCGTGACTTTTGGTTTCTACCGGAATTTTTTTACGCTTTCCGGGCGGCACCGACACATCAATATATATCGGATCGGCAGCAATTCCCTCCACCGGTCCCTTCGTACCCCAGAAATTCCCGCAGATGATCCGTGCCATGCTGCCGTCATCGTCGGTAACTTCCGGAACGTCCGCGGATTTGATTTCCTGGTACCTCGGGTCTGTCATTTTCTTCGACGATGGCAAGTTGGCCCAGAGCTGGAAACCATGCATACGGCCGCCGGTATCTCCCTTGGGCATTTCCTGGTGAAAGATGCCCCGCCCCGCCGTCATCCATTGCACATCGCCGGCCGAGATTACTCCCCGGTTGCCGATAGTGTCGCCGTGTTCCACCGTTCCTGCAAGTACATAAGTAATCGTTTCGATCCCCCGGTGGGGATGCCAGGGGAAGCCCTTCAGGTAATCTTCAGGCCGTTCATTCCGGAAATCATCGAGTAAAAGAAAGGGATCGAAATCATGGGTGTTTCCGAAACCGAAGGCCCGGTTAAGTTTTACTCCTGCGCCTTCAATGGTCGGCTGGGCTTTTAATATCCTTTGTACGGGTCGTATTGACATCTTTTTTAATTTAAAACTTTTATATGTTATCTTCCTGTTAACCACAGGAATAAAGGAATTCGAAAAAACGGGCAATGATTATGATACATTAACCGGGGAATAATTTAATTGTTCATTAAATACAAAGAAATTATCATTGCGTTAAAATTATACCTTCCTTACATGACCTTTTACGTCACCGCATCCCCTTTGAAAAAGCAGCTGGTAAAATTTACCCTTATCGGCTTATTGGCCGCTATGGTTGATCTTTCCTGCTATTCATTAATGTTATATGTTTACCCGGAAAAATTATTCGGGCTGATTCCCAATGAAGTAATGGCAAAGACCACTTCCTTCCTGGCCGGGTTAAATGTTACTTATTATTTTAATAAGCGGTGGACCTGGAAGAAAAGAGACAGGTCCAATATCCGACTATTTAATTTTACCCTGTTATATGGTTTTTCATTAATAATGAATGTTTCCATGAATTCATTTTCATTATATGTCCTTTATCATGCTGCTGTTTTTTCCGGTTTGCCTTACAAGTACCTGATCGCGTTTTGCAGCGCTGCCGGTGCAAGCGCACTTGTTAATTTCACCGGTCAGCGTTTCTGGGTTTTCAGGGCCCGGCCGGAAAGTGTAACTTTTTAAATTACTTATTGCCATGAAAAAATTATTGTTTTTATTATTAGCCACCTTTATGCTTCTCCGCAGCTATGCGCAATTCAGCCTAAGTGAAAACCGTCATAACCTGATGAAGGACGGTAAACCGTTTTTCTGGCTGGGCGATACGGCCTGGGAGCTTTTTCACCGCCTGAACCGGGAAGAAGCAGATGCCTATCTTAAGCGAAGGGCGGAACAGGGCTTTACAGTAATCCAGGCAGTAGTGCTTGCCGAGCAGGATGGCCTGCACACGCCGAACGCCTACGGTGAAAAGCCGCTGATCAATGACGATCCGTTAAAACCTAACGAGGCTTATTTTAAACAGGTTGATTATATTATCGATAAAGCGGCTGAGGTCGGGCTGAATATCGGCCTGTTACCTACATGGGGTGATAAGATTGATAAAAACACCTGGGGCATCGGACCCGAGATATTCAATGTTCAGAATGCAGAAGCATATGGGAGATGGATCGGGAATCGATACAAAGACAGGAAAAATATTATCTGGATCCTTGGCGGCGACAGGAACCCCAGGAATGACAATGATGTAGCGATCTGGTCGGCTATGGGAAAAGGAATTATGGAAGCAACCGGCGGGAAAGCAATCATTGGATTCCATCCCCAACCCTGCGATCTGGGATCTGCCACCTGGTTTGAAAAAGACTCATGGCTGAGTATTAACATGTTCCAGAACGGCCACTGCCGGGATACTGAAGGGTACAAAAGGATAAATAAGGTATATAATCTTCAACCGGTTCGGCCGGTGTTGGATGCCGAACCGATTTATGAGGATCACCCTGTGTGTTTTAATGTAAAGGACCTCGGAACCAGCAGCGCTTATGATGTTAGGAAATTTGCCTACCTGGAAATCTTTGCCGGGGCTTGCGGGCATACCTATGGCTGTCACGATATCTGGCAGTTTTATTCACCGGAACACGAGGGGATCAACGGCCCTCATTATTACTGGCAGCAGGCGATGGAACTTCCAGGCGCCAACCAGATGAAATTCGTCAGGTTGCTCATGGAATCACGTCCTATGCGGGATAGAATTCCTGAACAGGACCTGGTCCTTGAAAATAATAATTGCCCTTCAGAACGCATTCAGGCTACCCGCGGGAAGGACTATGCATTTATTTACACGGCGGAAGGAAAATCCTTTACGGTGGTCATGGGGAAGATTACCGGAACCGAGTTGCATGCTTTCTGGTATGATCCGAGGAACGGGAAGTCGACCGAAATCGGTCTCGTAAATAATTCCGGAACAAAAAAATTCGACCCGCCTTCTGCCGGATATGGTCGGGACTGGGTTCTTGTGCTGGATGATGCCGGGAAAAAGTATTTATATCCGGTTCACTAATGAAGTTAAAAGGACAGCGATCTTAAAAGTCATGTTATATAAATTATTATATTTACAGATTGCCGGTTTCCGTATTGAAAAATTTCCTGCTCATATTGGCCCTTTCGGGAGTTTTACTTCAGAATTTCACCCGTGTGATTATCTATGTAAATTTTGAGATAAACCGGGATTATATTGCCAAACATTATTGTATAAACAGGGATAAGCCGATGTCGGTCTGCGGCGGGAAGTGCTACCTGCATAAGGAGTTTATGAATGAAACGAAAAAAGAGCAATCCTCTCCGATGCAGAATATAAAATCTGATCGCGATATCCTTTTATTCCTGGTCCGGACCGTAGCATTTACCTTTATTCATAATATATCGGCAGTTCGTCAATTCGCTCCATTCAAAACTGACCAACTGATCTCATTTTCCTCTTCCGTCTTCCATCCGCCCACGATCTGAATATTTTCCAGTATTCATTCAGCCGTTTTTGCTACTATCTCTTACCGGGAATTCAACAGTAATTGAAAAACCGGCTGAAAAATCAAATTTATTTATGGATATATTCATTAAAATCTTTATCAATCATGAAAAAAATAATACTGTTTATAGCAGTCATGTTATCATTACAAAATGTATTTGCCTGCGATATCTGCGGATGCAGCTCCGGGAATTATTTTGTAGGCCCTTACCCGCAGTTTAACCGTCATTTCATAGGATTGCAATATTCTTTCAGGAGTTTCAGAACCGTTTTGAATTCGGACAATACCCAATACAGCAATGATTTCTACCAGACTTTGCAATTGATGGCCGGGACCAATATCGGCTATCGCTGGCAACTGATGTTTTTCGCTCCCTATAATATCAACCATTCGCATAGCGACGACGGTATCAGCAATGAGCAGGGCTTCGGTGATATATCCCTGCTCGGGAATTACAAGATCTTATCCGATAAATCCTTAAACAAAGACACGGTATCGGTTTCCCAGCAATGGTTTATCGGGGGCGGCCTTAAAGTGCCCACCGGGAAATTCGAAGTCGATTCGGCTGAATTGGTTTCTTCTGCCAACAGTCAGCCCGGAACAGGGAGTCTTGATTTTATTTTAAACAGCACTTATATTCTTCAGATCGGTAACTGGGGAGTAAACAGCAATGTCAACTACAAGATCAACCAAAGCGCCGACCGTTTTAAATTCGGCAACCGTTTCAGCGCCAATGTATTTGCATTCCGGTCCTTTCACCCGGGTAACTCCACGCTGAGCCCGAACCTGGGATTGTTATTTGAAAACCTCGCGGCTAATCAGAATGCAGGAGAAAAAGTTGCTCAGACGGGGGGCAGCGCATTAATGGGAGCGTTGGGGCTGGAAAGTCATAAAGGCAAAATCATCATGGGAATGAATGTGCAGCTTCCCTTGTTTTCCGATTTCTCGGCGGGACAAACGGATGCTAAGGTGCGCGGAATGGTACATGTGTCGTATATCCTCTAATTTAAATTTCAACCTTCAATTCTCAACATCCAAGCGAAAAGAGAAACTCGAACTAATTTCCGGTTTTGAAGTTGAGAGTTGAAGGTTGAAATTTTTAACCGGAACTGTACGTAAATAATTTGCTGATAAATAAATAACAAATCATTTTTCCTTTTATACCTTATATTAGGTATAATTTGAGTTTTTTAACAAGAAATAATTTCAGAAGAAACCTTTGAATT
>CAYNCU010000267.1:0-4955 GCA_964395765.1 uncultured Roseivirgaceae bacterium
GAGTTTACGCTGGAAACTGAAATAGTAAATTTAACCGGCTTGCTTTCAAACAGGCTGTCGATCCCAATCAGGTAAAATAAAGTATCTTTTATCAGGGAAGTGGTGGTGAAAGAGGTACCCTCGAACAAGAGAGTATTCAAGGAGGAATCTGAATAAGCCCGGAAATCCGTTATGTTTCCGGGATCAATGGTCAGTTGGTCCCCTGGGCAAATCAGAGTATCGGTTAAGTCGGGAGAGGGGCTTGCGTCGAACACCTTTAAATCTTGAATCAACGTATCAGGACATCCCGTTTGGCTATACGATACCAGGGATACGGAATAAATCCCCGGGGCTGAATAATAGGTTGCCGGCGAGGGTAGACTGCTTGCATAACCGTTCCCGAAATCCCATTGGTAAGACGCCGCATTCTCTGAATTATTGACGAATGTCATTTTCGCCGGTTTTTCATCGTATATTATGATGGAATCATTAGTGAAGTCAAAACCTGTTTCCGGCAAATCAATTTTAATCAGCATTCTTCCGATGTCGCTTAAGATTCCATTATTCAAAACAGCATAATATAGGGTTGAATCGTTTTCCACATCACCAATGTCAAGGAGAGTATCTTCACTTATTAAATTACTTCCGAAGGGGTCGGAATAAATTTCAAATTTCTGCCCGTCACCGGCGCTAAGGTGAATATTATCTCCTGGGCAGACCAATACTTTTTTAGTAACCGGAGGATTTGTCAGGTATTGGCCGTATAAATTTTTTGCGGTCTGACGAGTTTCCGCCAGGGATGCGGAATTCACAGAAACCAGTATTGCAAATGCAATTTTTACAGAGGACTGCGGCAGGAGTGTATCGGTTTCGGCCCAGTTGAGTTGCGCTACGTCGTTGCCATTACCTGAATCTCCGGCTGAAATTTTCATTGGGCTGCCGGAGATCATTGCGGCTTTTACAGAGTCGTTAAAAGGCCCGGTAAAGTCGGGGGTATTTCCGTTATTGTTTCCGATATCAATCGCATAAAACCCGGGAATTTGTCTGGTCAGCAGAGAAATGCCGGTAAATAAATTTCCTGTTGCATTCCTTGTGTATCCGGTAGAATCCGTCGGCAACCAGGCCGCCTTATTGGTGTTTTTATTATCCAGGTCCCAATCGGCAAATAAGCCTGCCTTCAGATGCAATAAAGTATCTGTGGTCGGGTTTGTAATCCTGTATTCGATGATGAGCAGGCTGTCTTCACCAACAGGTTTCCAACCTAAAATCTTCTGTTGAATGGTAACATTCAAGGGAGATTCCAAACCCTGTTTTTCATCAAAGGAACTTCTTGCATCCAGGTCTGCCATTGAATTCCTGTAAAAACGTATGGGGGAATCAACGATAAAATCCTTGGACTGGGTATTATATAAAAAATCGGTCGTAATATTATCGGAGACCTCCCTCCCGTCAGCCGTAATTAACATGCCGATACGATTGAGAAGATTGGAGTTATTCAATTCAAGTCCTGAGCCGGAAATCAACGAATCCTGGTAATAGCCTAAATTACCGTTGTCCGAGACGGTGAGGTTCATCGTCCCGTTATTAAAATCAAAATAGGACGGTGTTGAACGAAGGTTGATGTATTGGTAATCGTTATATCCGCTTCCCGAAATGCCCAGCCGGAATTTTAACAGTGAATCGGCAGGAAGCGATTTGCTAAGTACTATCCTGAAGGGCTTATCATTTTGCGTTGTTTGTAAGGTCGCCAGGGTTCCGGCATCGAATACGGAATCCATAACCACTGCCAATGGCGTTTCAGATCTGAGAATTATCTTTACCCCGCTTACAGGCGCCAGGTAATTGGTAAAATCCCCGGCAATATCAATCGTATCCTCCGAAAAAATATAGCTTCCGATACCGTTATTGAAACTGAAGTCATTGATCCGTACCGATGGTTTTAAAGTATCCGTTAATGCATTGTAAATATCCAGTCGTCCTTTTCCAAGCAGCTCATTAAACTGCGAATTTTCTCCGGACGAATAAATATCATCTGCAGAAACCCTTAATTGCTCCATAATCTGCCTGGCGGACCATAATGGTTTTTCGGCTCTTAATAAGGCAGCGGCAGCGGCGACCTGCGGCGCAGCAAAGGAAGATCCGTCGCCAAGAAGATACATACTGCCATTGGTGGTCGTATAGACTCCGGCACCTTGTGCGGTAATATCAATTTTATCATTATATGTGGCCCATGAGGTTTTCTGATCCTGGTCGTCCACGGCTCCGACAGAAAGCACATTATCATAGGAAGCCGGATAGAAATAAACATTATCAGGAGTATTGCCGGCTGCAGCAACCACCACAACATTTCTTTCCGTTACCAGGCTGTTTATTACGTCCTGGGCAAATTGTGAATATCCGCCGGGCTCACCCCATGACAACACAATTACACTGCAACCTTCATCAGCAGCATAGAGAAGTGATTCATAACCGTTGTTAAAAGAATCATCGGAAGATCGGAAAATTTTAAGAGGTAGGTATTTTGTCCGGAAACCTATACCCGCCATGCCAAGGCTGTTATCGACCGTTGCGCCTGCAATGCCGGTGACCTCGGTGCCGTGAGCATCATAATCCGCTGAAACGTCACGATCACTGTCTGCGAAATCCCACCCGGTATAATCATCAATGTAACCGTTGCCATCGTCGTCTATGCCGTTAACCGGATCATTGTAATTATGAAATAGATTACCCTGCAAGTCTTCATGCAAAAGATCTACACCTGTATCCGAAATCCCTATCACAACGCTGGAGTCACCTTTTTCAAGATCCCAGGCATCATAAGCCCGGATCTTTGATAAATAATTCTGATTTCCTGAAACTGCTGCCGCGGGATCGTCGGGTACATACAAGGGATAATAATTATAAACAGGCTCAGCATATTCTATCCATGATTTCGATTTCAACCAGGATAGCACCTGACTTTTTTCAACCGGATTTTTGAGGTTAAGTTTGTAAATTCCTTTCAGGATCGAAGATCCGGCATATCGGGCATCTGCCCCCCCCGATTCAAATGGCTTTATCAATGAAAATTTTCCACTTTGAACCAATTCATCCATGTTTGTACCATCGAGGGTTGTATTCCCTTTTCTTAAATCAGGCAGGTCGTTGTTTTTTATTTTTATTATTATTCCATTGCCTGTTGAAAATCGGTCCGGTGCGGCAATTGGTTGATGCTGAGCGAGTAGGGTATTACCCGTCAGTCCGGCAACCGTAATGAATCCAAAACATAAAGATAAGCGATGGATGCTATGGAATTTCAGGGAATACATTTATCAGGTGATAACAACCCGTAAATTTAATTGGCTGCCATCATTGAAAATTGAGAAATTACGATAATTTATCAATCCCAGCCTATTATTTAAAAATCCCGCTCCATAATCCGCGCAGGAAAAGCAAACTTATCGACGCTAATGGTCATGATGCGTGGATTAAAAAAATTACGACGATAGTTAGAAAAACATTTGCAACCCCCGCACTGAAAATCAGTTCAGGGTTATTTTCGTTATGAAAAGTACCCAGGAAGGACGTTACGAGCAGGATTACCAGGAAAAATGAAAATACACTATATATCGAATAGTTAGGCCGGAACACATACGTGTCCAGACCCGTGTCAACTACCAGTTTTTGAGGGATGTTGAAAATTGGGGATATTTCAACTTTTGCCCTATCACCTTTGTAAACCAGCCTTGAATATTCATAACTGAGCGGGAAATTGTAATTTTCCGTGGCAATGATAACAGAGCTGTAGGAATTATAGGTTGTTAATTTAGCCTGTATCGTCTGATCATGGATCTCTACGGGCAGGAAATAATCCAGCATAACAAGAAAAACAAAAAGAAATGTTAATCCGGAAATTATCCTTACCGGTCGGATATAGGGTGTAAGATCCATTTCTTCCCTCTTGCGATAAAAGCCGGGCGGCGGATAATAGCGTTTTCTGGAACCGCGTGTGCCTTCATATTGTCTGTAGCCTGGAGAATAGTCATGTGTACGGTTTGACTGTCCGTACCGCTGGTAATCATAGGTCAGGTTATAGTTATCCCGGCTTTCCTGTTTTCCTAAAACCTGGTAGGCCTCGTTAATTTCATTAAAACGGGAATGATCCAAACTATTTTTTGTCCTGTCAGGATGATATTTTAATGCAAGCTCCCTGTAAGCTTTCTTTATTTCAGTTTCTGAAGAATTTCTGTTAACGTGCAGTATTTTATAATAATCTTTCATAACCGCTATAACCGGGTCAAAATACCTTATTTTAAGGTGCTCCTAATGATTATACTCTATCAATTTAACGAAAGTTTAGCTTCCAAATTTGAAAACCAAGTTTTCTATAAACGACGTAGCTATAGCTTATTATCCCATGACCGGATATGAACATGTACCAGATTAATTCTCTTATATCGTTCCTTTCAATTTCCCTTTAAACAGCTTCAGCAACAGATAGTTTTAAAAAAATATTATAAATAATAGCAATATCCTCCGTTTTGGTTACAGTATGGAAACCCTTTGAGCTCCAGGGATTAAGGAGTAAAAATTTATTCCGGCAGGATTTTTAAAGAATTTAACTATTCGGAAGCTAATTGCTTCGCCAGTGCCTCTTCAGGCACAATTTCAGGGCCGTCATTATTGAATATTCCGGCGATCAATTTATTTAAAAATACCGGGTCATAACCCAGCCAGGCGGCCAGATCAATACACATATTCAGTTCATTATGATGCTGAGGCTGATCCATGTGCATCAACTGAACAATACTGTAAAAATATTTGAACCGTTTCCATGGATCTATATCCTCAAGATCGATTTTTTTTGTTTTCTTTGCAAGAATATGCCCAATGGTATCTTCATCCAATCCGTTGTAGAGACCGATGTTAAAAATAAGATCGAATGAATCCAAAGTGATAAAATTCGCATTCTTGGCAATGCGTACTAATCTTTTAAA
>CAYNCU010000268.1:0-4950 GCA_964395765.1 uncultured Roseivirgaceae bacterium
CAACCTCCAGCTGGCCATGATTTACGAAGAACGGTTTAAAAAATATAACCCTTTATTGCAGTATACTTCATGTATCAATAATGCCAATAATGCTAAAACTTATTTCCTTAAAGCCGGTTTACTCGTTGATGAAAAGGAAATAAGGAAAAACGGTAAAAAATATTATACCAACTTTGCCAAACCTAACGAAAAAGGGAAATTGGAGGTTTCTTTCCTGGATGTAAAGTCAACCATCGATACAGCCTATACCCAGATTGACCAGTTCCTCAGGGAGATACCGGATATTCATACTTATTTCACCAATGCGGTCAGCTTTTATGACCGGTCTTCCAAGAATTTTGCGGTGATCAACGGGAAATATGAAAACCTGAAAGACCTATACCTTTTATACGACGGAAGTATAGCTAACCAGCTGAGTAATATTAAAAATGACTATGATTCCAGTATTTATTACCTGAAAAAATACCTTCAGGCTACCGAACTTTACCCGATCTTCAGTTATAAACAATCTTACGTATCCAAACATATCCAGGATTACAGGCTGGATGGTTTACAAACGCATACGAATTTCCTTGATACGGTGATTACATTATGGGATTATGGTACGTGGGTGAATGAAGTTAACGGCAAAGTGAATACGGACATTAAAAAACTGAATGACCAGCTACTGTCGAATGAAAGTAAATTAAAAGATAATATTGAACTCTTATCTGATCCTGAAAAAGCATTGAGCTCCAACGCCAAAGTTTATGATGTGGATCAGGATCTTATTCTGAGACTGAGAAATTATGATCATAATTCAGTAGTCACCCCGTTGTTATTATACCAGAACAGTAAAGAAAACCTTTTACTCAGGTCACTACATGAATTTGAGATGAAGAAGGATTCGTTGCATAACCTTTCTTCGAATAACAACCTGACTTACTACGGTCAACTTTTTACACTGGGCAAGACCTGCGACAGCCTCCTCAGATCCATCCAGACTGCCAATACTGACTTGAATAAGGAAAAATACAAGGGATTTTTCACTAAATATTTTTCCGGTTCAGCGGGATTTGATCAATATGTGAAGAATGAGGGGAATTTCGTCCAGGATGAATTAAAAGATCTTGTCACTAATATTAAGGATCAGATCATGGGTAGCCTGCCGAAGAATATAGATACAACAACGGTGGTCACTTATAAAAAAATGAAGATCCCGCTATTTGCGAGCAAGATGGATACCACTGCCCTGAAACCTGAAACGCCATATACCACTTTTGTAGTTCATTCGCCGGATAAAAGCACCATTGTATCGGGAAGCATCCTTCCCCGCAAAGGCAATGGTTCGGTTAATGCTTTTATTGCATTAGTCGATTCAACCTTGCATGTACAATGGATGTCGGTCGTCAATAGCGGGGCGGAAGATACTTCCGTAATGTTGAATAGAATCGGCGCTATGGCTGCCGTACCGCAGGGAATTGTGACCGTCTTGAATTCCTATAATAAGAAAGACAAATATAGTTTCAACAGCTTGATGCTCATCGATGAAACCGGCAAAACCGATACAACCATATTTCTTTCGGTCAGCGATTTTCCCAGAAAAATATATTATAATGAATCCGATGCATCCTATTTTATCACTTTCAAGGGAAATAGCTCAGGTGAGGATATGTCAGCCGATGAACCGTTAAGCTGGATAAAGATCAATACAAATACCGGGGAATTATTCCGGAATCAGGTTAATTTATCCGGAAATATTACCGATGTGGTTCCGACACAGTCCGGGTATATAATGATGGGTAATTATACCAAAATCAATGATAGTTCCGGAAAATCATTGACAGGAGGAAAAAGCCCTGACGATACAAAGACCAATGCTATTAAGATTGATAACAAGGGTAATGTTGTGCTTGTTAGAGCATTTGATGCTTCCGAACCTTATACAGTATTAACGGTGAAGAAAATTAATGATGACAATATCAACCTGTTAGGGATTAAAGGACCCTATACCCCGGGAATTCATTATTCTCCCGATGATGAATCTTCTTTAATTCATTATATATTTAACAGCGAGCTGGGAATATTATATTTTGTAGATTGATTTTTTCCTGCAGGACCGTTTAAAAATTCATTTCTCATATTATAGGTGCCCACTCACCCAATTTCTTGCATTGACAAAGGCTTCAAGCCAGGGACTCACTTCATCATCTTTACGATTTTCCGGATAATACCCCCAGTTCCAGGGATAAAGGGATCTTTCAAGATGAGGCATAATAGCCAGGTGCCTGCCGTCGGATGAGGAAATGCACGCGGCACTGAAGTCTGAACCGTTTGGATTGCCGGGGTATTCCGGGTAATGGAATTTTACCGGAATATGATAGTGCTCTTCCTTTTCCGGGAGATGAAAACGGCCTTCGCCATGTGCCACCCAGGCGCCAAGCCTTGTTCCTGCCAGGCTGGAAAGCATAACAGAATGATTGGGTAGTATATCCAGGCTGATAAAGGCAGATTCGAATTTGCCGGAACTGTTAATTTTCATCTTCGGAGGTTTATCCATTTCAGGATAAATCAATCCCAACTCTACCATCAACTGGCAGCCGTTGCACACCCCGAGGCTTATCGTATCTTTCCGGTTATAAAATCGATCGAGTACTTCTTTTGCTCTTGGATTGAAAAGGAATGCACCCGCCCAGCCTTTTGCCGAACCCAGCACATCGGAATTGGAAAAACCGCCGACGAAAACTATAAAATGAACATCTTCCAGGTTTTCCCTTCCATTCATCAGGTCAGTCATATGGACGTCTTTTACGTCGAAACCTGCCAGGTACATCGACCAGGCCATTTCACGGTCCCCGTTAACTCCCTTCTCCCTGATGATGGCGGCCTTTATCCCGGATTTATCACGCCGGTTCTTCTTTATTTCATATTGCGATAACCTGCCGCTGAAATCAACAGGGAAAGTAAATGCAAGGCCCTGCTTTTTATAATTTCTGGTTCTCAGTCCGGCATGACCGTTTTTCGATTGATACTCGTCAAGCAGGGAGGAGGTCCGGTACCATATATCCCTGAATTTTTCCTTATTGAAGATTTCATCGAAGCTGTTTTTCCGGATCCTTATGGTGTTTTCATGGTTGGTATCACCGATGACCTTATATGAAATTTCATTTTTCTCAAAAAGGGCCTTTAAAGGTTTTTCGTCGATAACCTGGATAATAATTCCCGGTTTTTCACTAAATAAAATCCTGATGATTTCCTCTTCCTCAAAATCATTTAGGGTAATGTCCAGGCCCGTTTCATTATCCGTAAACACCATTTCAAACAGGCTGGTGATCAGCCCACCGGATGAAATATCGTGTCCTGCAATTATACTTCCCGACCGGATAAGGCTTTGTACGGTTTCAAAGGTCCGGGCCACATATCGGCTGTCTTTCACGGTGGGTGCCCGGTTGCCAATGTTACCGATTACCTGTCCGAAACTGCTCCCACCCAGGTGAAAGCCATCCAGTGAGAAATCAATATAGATGAGTTTTGTTCCCGGAAGATGACGGATAACGGGTTCGACAGTTTTTTGAATTTCGTCAACTTCCGCCACTGCCGAAATGATAACCGTCCCCGGCGATAGTACTGATTCTCCACCGGGATATTTTTGTGTCATGGAAAGAGAATCCTTTCCCGTGGGGATATTGATCCCTAATTCTATAACAAAATCACTCAAACCTTTTACAGCACTGTAAAGACGGGCATCTTCACCTGGATTTTTACAAGGCCACATCCAATTGGCACTTAACGAGATTCCTTTTAATCCGTAGGTAAGAGGGGCCCAGATTATATTGGTCAGCGCTTCCGTTACTGACAGCCTGGATCCACTTACCGGGTCAATCACACCTGCAACAGGTGCATGACCTAGGGCGGTTGCAATGCCTTTCGGTCCTGGGTAATCGATGGTAACGACGGCAAGGTTATTCAACGGAAGCTGAAATTTACCGCAGGTTTGCTGCTTGGCCACCTTACCGGTTACCGAACGGTCAACCTTATTGGTCAACCAATCCTTACATCCTACGGCCTCCAATTGCAACAAGGCTTCGAGGTATTCCCTTAATTTGCCCGGATCATATTGCTGAACCTGTAATTCCGGTTGCAGTGCGTTATCGTTGATTACGGTTTTCGGCGGATTTCCGAAGAGATATTCTATTTTCCAGTCAATCGGTTTTTCACCGGTCGTCCTGTTATTAAATACAAATTTATGATCACCGGTGATGTTTCCCACCTCATAAAAAGGCGCTCTTTCCCGTTCGGAAACTTTTTTCAGATAAGCTGTTTTGTCCTTATCGATCACCAGGCCCATCCGTTCCTGGGATTCATTCCCAATAATTTCCTTTGCGGAAAGGGTAGGATCGCCGATTGGAAGCTGATCGATATGAATGGTACCTCCTTCGTCTTCCACTATTTCGGAAAAGCAATTCAGGTGGCCGCCGGCACCATGATCGTGTACCGAAATCACCGGGTTATACTCCCCTTCGGTCATGGCGCGGATGGCATTATAAACCCTTTTCTGCATTTCAGGGTTAGCGCGTTGAACGGCATTTAACTCAATTGTATTACCATATTCCCCTGTTGCTACTGAAGATACGGCTCCACCGCCCATGCCGATCCGGTAATTATCGCCGCCCAGCATGATGATTGGGTCATCCTTTCTCGGCTTTATTTTTGAGCTTTCTGATTTTTTACCAAAACCCACTCCTCCGGCAAGCATGATCACCTTATCGTACCCGTAAAATCTTTGACCGTTGTGGTATTCAAAGGTGAACAGGCTTCCGCAAAGCAAAGGCTGCCCGAATTTATTTCCAAAATCGCTGGCGCCATTGGAAGCTTTTATAAGAATCTCGATCGGAGTCTGGTATAACCATTTTCTGGCTGAAGTATATTTTTCCCAAGGCCTGTTATTTTCAAGCCGGGAATAAGGGGCCA
>CAYNCU010000269.1:0-4890 GCA_964395765.1 uncultured Roseivirgaceae bacterium
TACCAACCGGGGAATTATGGCGAATAACTATTTCAGGTTTAAGGAATTTCTCGTATTACAGGATCAATGTGCCATGAAGGTCAATACGGACTCTTGCATCCTGGGAGCCTGGATTGAATCTGAAAAACCTGCACGCATCCTCGATATCGGAACCGGTACCGGCCTGCTTGCTTTAATGGCCGCTCAAAAATTCAAAGAGGCGAAAATCGATGCTGTGGAGCCTGATGAAAATGCCTTTTTACAGGCTGTAAATAATTGCCGGCAAAGTCCATGGAATGACCGGGTAACAGTATTTCATTGCGGTATAAAGGAATTTGTACCTGGAAATGAAAATAAATATGATTTGATCCTTTCCAACCCGCCCTGGTTCTTCGGGCAATCGAAATCACCGGTTGAAACGAGAAACCTTGCGCGTCATAGTGAATCATTTGCCTGGGAAGACCTGTCCAGGGCAGTCCATAAACTCCTTAATCAAACCGGTGTATTCTATGGTTTGTTGCCCGCGGATAATGTGGATTATTTCATCGAATTGCAGTCCGTTTCAGGCCTTAAGTTACATCGTAAATTATCGGTCAAGGCAAGGGATAATATTAAACCGCATTCGGTCATTAGTTCCTTTAAAAGGGACTCACATGTTTTCGAGGAAGATACGCTGGTTATTTATGATCGGAAAGATGAATATACCCCTGCATTCAGGACTTTATTGAAGGGTTTCTATCTGGCCTTTTAAAATTTTTCTTAAGAATCCCGTTGACCGGTTATATCGATTTAAAGAACAAAGGGGTGACCGACGGCTGCCTAACTTTAAACAACAGGGTTTTTTAATCTTTTGTTGATCCTTTTATGCTTTTTGTTTAAAATTAATTGCGAATACTGAAGTATATGTTTTTACTTTCATACTGAAGTATAATTTAATGCAGTATATAGTCATGAAATTATCGTAATAGCGGTAAAAAATATTAATTTAGATGTGAATGAATATTAATCTTGTGGAATGATCCGGTATGATAATTTCAACAATTAATTTTCAAATAATGTATGCAAACATTTTGTTCAGCCTATGAGTGAAGAAATTCTTAAATCATTAACACAGCTTCTTGCCATTGTTTCCAAACAGGATAATATAGTTACGGAATCCGAACGTAATTATGTCATCAATTTACTTCGTCAGGATCTGGATCCTGAATCCCTTTCTAAATACCTGGATCAGTTCGATCAATTAACGAATTATGTCAATCAGGATATCACCCTGGTAAAGGAGGATCCTGAACGTACACTTTCTGTAAAAGAAACTGTTCAGACACTCGCTATCTGTAATAAAATCAGCAGAACCCTGGAGCAAAAACAAAAGATTTTCCTGTTAATAAAAATCCTTCAGTTGATTGGCGTGGACAGCAGTTTTACTCCTCAGAAAAAACAGATCATTGAGACCATTTCTACGGTTTTCAATATCAGTGAAATGGAATTGGAGGTAATCAAGGAATTTGTTTTCCACCGGCCGGGGTCTTTTATCGATTACGAAGAGGTTCTCCTGGTGAATAAGCAGGAAAACACCGATCAGCCTTCAAAATCAAAACACATTAAAGCGGAAATTGATGGCGAAATCATATTCCTGAAGCTTTCAAGTGTAGACATGTATTTTGTAAAATATTACGGGGAAGAGGAAATCATTATGAATGGAAACATAATGATTCCAGGGCAGGTAAATGTTTTTTCCAACGGAAGTTCAATCAAAAGTCTTTTGGGATTTGCCATTTATTTCAGTGACCTTATCCGTTACTATCTTGCTGAACTCACTTCAAATCGCTTGTCTTACAATGTATATAACCTTCAATATTCCTTTTCCAATAATGTTCGGGCTCTGCATAATATCAATATATCCGAAGGTCCAGGTAAATTAATCGGGATCATGGGGGTAAGCGGAGTAGGCAAGACGACCCTGCTTAACTTACTGGCCGGGATCAATAACCCTGCATCAGGAAGGATTCTTATTAACGGAATCGATCTTCATACCCGTGAGGGAAAAAAGGAGCTTAAGGGGGTAATCGGGTATATCGCCCAGGATGATTTACTCATTGAAGAATTAAGTCTTTTTGATAATTTATACTATAGCGCCAGTTTATGTTTTTCCCATTTATCCGATTCACAGATAAAATTCAAGGTTGAAGAGATCCTGAGGAACCTCGGCTTATGGGAAAGAAAAGCGTTGAAAGTGGGAAATATCATGGATAAGAAACTTAGCGGTGGGCAAAGGAAAAGACTGAATATTGCGCTCGAACTTATCCGTGAACCTTCTATTTTATTTGTCGATGAGCCGACGTCAGGTCTTTCTTCAAGGGATTCGGAAAATGTAATGGACCTCCTGAAGGAGCTGACGTATAAAGGAAAACTTATATTTGTCGTAATACACCAGCCTTCTTCCGATATTTATAAACTGTTCGATCATATATATATTCTTGATGAAGGAGGCACCCCGATCTATTACGGCAATCCCATTGAAGCCATTACGTATTTTAAAAGAGCCACGAGGCAACTTAACAGTGAAAGAGGTATTTGCATTACCTGTGGAAATGTGAACCCCGATCAAATCTTCAATATTGTTGAAGAAAGAGCCGTCGATGAATACGGTAATTTTATCGAAAGGAGAAAAGTCACCCCTCACCAATGGGAAGATCTTTTCAAAAAGACGGGCAAAATTGCACGGGTTCCCGATGAATCTGAGATGCCGGCTCGCCTACTCAACATACCTTCCCGGATAAAACAATTTACCATATTTTTAAAAAGGGATATTCTAAAAAAAATTTCCGATCGTCAATATCTCCTGATCAACCTCCTGGAATCTCCATTGCTGGCCCTGATTCTGGCCGGAATTGTCAGGTATAAAAACTACAATGACAGCAGCGTTTACTTATTTCGATTTAATGATAATTTCCCTGTTTTTATTATGATGAGCATTATCGTTGCACTGTTTTTTGGCCTTATGGTGAGTGCTGAGGAAATTATCGGGGATAGGAAAATACTTAAACGGGAATCATTTCTAAACCTGAGCTGGAACAGCTACCTGCTGTCGAAAACCGCCTTATTGTTTATCATTTCCGCCATCCAGACCCTTTCGTTTGTAGTCATCAGCAATTCCATACTTGAAATTAAAGGCATGCTTTTCCCATTTTGGTTAATGCTTTTTGCCGTTTCCTGCCTCGGCAATCTTATGGGTCTGAATATTTCTTCTGCTTTCAAGACCTCCGTCACGGTTTATATTCTTATACCTCTCCTTATTATCCCACAAATGATCCTGAGTGGTTTATTGGTAAGTTTCGATAAAATCAATGACTGGATCGGTAATAAATCCGAAGTACCGGTTCTTGCGGATATCATGACCACCCGCTGGGCCTATGAAGGAATGGCCGTATACCAGTTTAAAAACAACAGATATGAAAAGCCATTATTTGATTTTGAAAAGGAAGAATATGAAAACAGCTTTAAAAGTACATTTTATGTAGAAAAGCTTACTGATCTGATTCAGAGCACTTCAAATCTGGCCGCCGGGATCAACCCTGGCCAGGAAAATAACCGGGCCCGTGAACAATTATTTACCCGACTTAAAGAAATCAGGAATGAAATTATGAAGGACCCTTCCATTGCCGCACTTACCCCGGGAATTGAAAATGATATAACCCCCGAAAACCTGAAAAATGGCGAGACTAAGAAATTATATAAATACCTCGAAAACCTTAAAGTAACTTATCTTCAAAAATCAAATGCCGCTGCGGATAAAAAGGAAAAGGCCATGGACATTCTCAATAAAAATTATCAATCTATGGGTTTAAGCCTGGACAAAATTAAAAATATGTATTATAATGATAAACTGGCTGATTTGGTAAGAAATTCCGGAAATCTGGACAAGGTAACGGTTTATGATGGAGCTATTGTCCAGCTCACTGATCCGATTTTCCACGATCCTATAAACCCGGGAAATATTTTTGAGTACAGAACGCAGTTTTTTGCCCCTGCTAAACCATTTCTTGGTTTTTATTTCAGTACATTTTGGTTTAATTTTTCCGTAATATGGATTCAGGCATTTATTTTGTACATTTTCCTGTATTTTGAAGTGTTAAGGAAAATAATGAAATTATTCCGCGGATTTAAGATTACCTCCAGGTAAATAAAAAATTTTGATTTTAAAGCACATATTTTCTTAAATTTGAATCGCTCAAAAAAAGGGTAACTATAACTTTACATCTATTAACTGAAACCATATGCTATACAGGTACCTGATTTTTATTATCCCTCTTTTAATTGCCTGTAGTAATTCCCAGGATAAAAAGGAAAGTGATTTATTGAAAGAGATGAATGACGTAAATGTTCGTCCTGTTGTAGCTGACTCGGTTATAAATGACATCCTGCAACAAATCCCTTCTCCTCTTGAAATGTCGGCTCTAATAAAGGAATCAGGAGCGCATTATGATAAAAATTTCCTTAACAATCCCGAATTCTACTCAAAGTATAACAATAGCTATGAAAGGGCACTAAACCTCGGGATTTTCGGTGCCGACCTGGGATATAGCAACCTTTACGAAGAAAACCAGCAATGTATCCTTTACATAGGCGCCATTAAAGAAATTGCAGATGAATTGCGAATCGACCAGTTTTTTGATTTTAAATTGATTGAACGACTTGCCGACCAAAGAAATCTTGATTCACTTTTACTGATCTCAACGCAGAGTTTTAATCATGTAAACTCCTATTTTCAGGAACAACAACGCCCGGGCCTGAGTATTTTATTACTGGTTGGTGGGTGGATTGAGGCATTGCATATTTCCGACCAGGTTGTACTGGCAAACACAAATAATACTTCCTTGCTCGAAAAAATCGGGGAACAAAAAATCGTTA